>JAWOJK010000119.1:0-23010 GCA_046481705.1 Desulfobacterales bacterium
GGGCCGCGAGCGCGTTGAGCCGGTCCCGGCCCTCGACGCCCGCCGCGAAGCGGTCTTCAAGTCCCTCGAACAGCACGGCCACCTGACCGATGAATTGAAGGCCAAAATCGACGCCGCCGCGTGCCTTTCCGTGCTGGAAGACCTTTACCTGGCCTACCGCCCCATGCGCCGCACCCGGGCGACCGTGGCACGCGAGAAAGGCTTGGCGCCGCTGGCGCTGACCCTTTTCGAGCAAACCGGGTGCTCGCCCGTCGAGGAAGCCGCCGCCTACGTTGATCCCCAAAAGGGCGTTGCCGACATCCAAGAGGCTCTCGCCGGCGCCCGCGACATCATGGCTGAAATGGTCAACGAAAACCCCGCCGCGCGTGCCGATTTGCGCCAGCTGTTCGCCGCCCAGGCCGTGATCCGCAGCAGCCTGGCCACCGGCCAGGAGGCGGCCGGCGCCAAGTACCGCGATTATTTCGATTGGGCCGAACCGGCGGCAAGCGCCCCGTCGCACCGCATCCTGGCCATGCGCCGCGGGGAGCGTGAGGACATGTTGAATGTCAGCATCGCACCAGCCGAAGAGGCAGCCCTGGCGCTGCTTGAAAGCCGCTTTATCCGCGGCAGCGGCGAGGATTCCGAACAGGTCCGCATGGCGCTGCACGACGGCTACCGGCGCCTGCTGTCGCGGGCCATGGAAACCGAGACCCGCATGGCGCTCAAGGAGCGGGCCGACCGCGAGGCTATCCGGGTTTTTGCCGAGAATCTGCGCCAGCTGCTGCTCGCCCCGCCGCTGGGGCCCAAGCGGGTGCTGGGCATCGACCCGGGATTTCGAACCGGGTGCAAAGTGGTCTGCCTGGACCCCCAGGGAAAACTGCTCCACCACGACACCCTTTTTTTTCACACCTCGGAAAAGCGCCGGGAGGAGGCCGTCCAAAAAATGGCCGCCCTCTGTGAGGCCTATCAGATCGAGGCCATCGCCGTGGGCAACGGCACGGCCGGCCGGGAAACCGAAACCCTCGTCACCCGCCTGCCCTGCGCCACAGGCAAAACGATCCTGCTGGTCAACGAAAGCGGGGCCTCGATCTACTCCGCATCCGAGACCGCGCGCGAGGAGTTCCCCGATCTGGACCTGACCGTCCGGGGGGCGGTTTCCATCGGCCGGCGCCTGATGGACCCCCTGGCGGAGCTGGTCAAAATAGACCCCAAGTCCATCGGAGTCGGTCAGTACCAGCACGACGTGGACCCCGGCGCCCTCAAGGAGGCCTTGGACGACGTGGTCGTCAGCTGCGTCAACGCCGTGGGGGTGGATGTCAACATGGCCAGCGCCGAACTGCTGGCCTATGTTTCCGGCCTCGGCCCCCGGCTGGCGCGCAACATCCTTCTTTACCGAAACGACAACGGTCCGTTCCGCTCCCGCGAGGCGCTCAAGCAGGTCCCCCGGTTGGGTCCCAAGGCCTTTGAGCAGTCCGCGGGGTTTCTGCGCATCAAAAACGGCGCCCACCCCCTGGATGCCAGCGCCGTGCACCCGGAAAGCTACCCCATCGTGGACCGCATCGCCCGGGACCTGGGCCGTCCACTGGCAGATCTGCTGGCCGCGCCCCAGCTGCACCGCAAAATCGACCTGCAGCGCTATGTGACGGAAACCGTCGGCCTGCCGACCCTGACCGACATCCTCAACGAACTGGCCAAACCCGGTCGGGACCCGCGGGAGACCTTCGAGGCCTTTCGGTTTGCCGAGGGCGTCGCAACCCTCGAGGATTTGCAGCCGGGGATGAAACTTCCCGGGGTGGTCACCAACGTCACGGCTTTCGGGGCGTTTGTGGATATCGGGGTCCACCAGGATGGGCTGGTGCATGTGAGCGAGCTGGCCGACCGCTTCGTCAAGGACCCCGCCCAGGTGGTACGGTTGCAGCAGCGGGTAAAGGTTACCGTGCTGGCGGTCGATCTGGCGCGCAAACGGATTTCGCTTTCGATGAAATCGGCCCCGGCTGAGGCCCTGCCCCGCGAGCAACCGGCAGCCCCGCGCGGGCCCGCCCTGGGACGGCCCAAGGGTCGCCGCCAGACTTCCCAAAAGGAAGCCCCGCAGCGGCCGTTTAACAACCCGTTCGGCGCCCTGCTGGATCGATCCAAAAAACCGTGACCCCTGACGGGCTTGGGCCGCCTGAAAGCGGCGGCGGGCCTGACCATGATCGGAGCACTGAATGCGGGCCGTGATCCAGAGAGTCCTGCAGAGCCGGGTAACCGTGGACGGCGGCGTGGTCGGCGAGATCGGCCGCGGCCTCCTGGTGCTGCTGGGCGTCGGCCGCAGCGACACCCCTGCGGATGGCGCGCTGCTTGCCGATAAGATCGTCCACCTCCGAATATTTGAAGACGCGGCGGGCAGAATGAACCGCAGCCTGCTCGACACCGGCGGGCAGATGCTGGTGGTCTCGCAGTTCACCCTGCTGGGCGACTGTCGCAAGGGGCGGCGCCCCTCATTTGCCGGGGCGGCGCCCCCCGAGCAGGCGCAGCCGCTCTACGAGGGTTTTGTCGAAAAGGTCCGCGATGCAGGCGTGCGGGTTGCCACCGGCCGTTTTCGGGCCATGATGGCGGTTTCGCTGATAAACGACGGCCCCGTGACCCTGATTCTCGAAAGCCCGCCCGAAAATGTCGACCGGACATGAGGGCGGTCCCCTGAAAACCGGAATTCCCCCGCCGGTGGGGCCGCGGTACCGGCCGGATCGCAAATGATGCTCAGACATGATGTGCCCCGCGGGGGCCTTTGGAAATGCAGCCGGCGCTGGCTGTTGGCCGCATGCCTGGCCGGGTTGCTGCTGCCGGTCGGCCTGCGGGCGGCTTCCCTCGAGGGGCTGAAACCCCTGATCGGCCCGGGCGACGCCGCGCTGGTGACCGACCCCGGCGGCCGGGTGCTGCTGGCCGCAAACGCCGACCGGCAGATGGTGCCGGCCTCGATCCTGAAGGTTCTCACGGCCTTGAGCGCCGTGCATTACCTGGGACCGGATTTCCGTTTTGAAACCGATTTTTATCTCGACCCCGACCACAACCTGGTCATCAGAGGGTCCGGAGACCCGCTCCTGGTGTCCGAAACCTTGGCCGCCATTGCGGCCGAGCTGGGCGGCAGACTCCAGCGGTTCAACGATCTGGTGCTGGACCCGACTTTCTTCGCGCACGCGCTTCGCATCCCGGGAGTCTCCGCCTCGCCGCAACCCTACGATGCCCCCAACGGCGCCCTGTGCGTCAATTTCAACACCGTCGCATTCGAGACCGTCAACGGCCGACTGGTCAGCACAGAACCCCAAACGCCGCTGATCCCCTTTGCCGCGGCGCGCATCCGCGCCTCCGGCCTCAAGAACGGCCGGATCGTGCTGTCAGGCCAAAACCAGGACCATCTCCTGTACGCGGGCCACCTCATCCGCCACTTTTTGGTCGCAAGCGGCATCCAAACCCGTGGAGCGGTCCGAACCGGCCGCGTCGACCCGGGCAGCCAGCGCCTGGTCTATCGCCACACCGCGAGCACCCCGCTAGCCGGTGTGATCGCCGAGCTCCTGGAATACTCCAACAACTTTATCGCCAACCAGCTGACGGTGGTCATCGGTGCCAGCGCCGCAGGACCGCCGGGAACGCTGGAAAAAGGGGTCACCGCAACCCGCGCCTACGCCGCTGATGTTCTGGGGTTAAATGCGCTCAGGATGGTCGAGGGCTCGGGGATCTCCCGGCAAAACCGAATTTCGGCCCGCGAGATGGACCGGGTACTCGCAGCCTTTGAACCCTTGCGGCACCTGATGCGCCGCGAAGGCCGGGAGTACTACAAGACCGGCACCCTCAGCGGCATCCGCACCCGTGCCGGCTATATCGCCAGCGCCGCGGGCGGGTGCTACCGGTTTGCACTGCTGGTCAACACCCCCGGCCGTTCGACCGACAGGATCATGCGCGGGCTTCTCGAACGCTTGAACTGATCGGCGGCCTATCGTTTCAGGGCGGCGCGCAAAACCCGGAAATGGGACGAAATCCGCACAATCGGAAAAAAAACAAGCGGTGACAGGCGGGGTGGGGCGGGGCGAGAAAGGCAGCAAACGGAGCGCGATCATTCAGGCGCTGGCAGGGCGCCGTTCAAGAGCCTTCGGCTGCCGGGTCCTTTTCTTTGGTGATCGAGGCGTAGGCGCTGTGGTTGTGGATGGACTCGAAGTTCTCGGCGCTGACGGCAAACCACGTGATGTTGGGGTCTTCGTTGAGGGCCACGGCGATGTCCCGGACCACATCCTCGACGAATTTGGGGTTGTTGTAGCCTCTTTCGGTGACGCACTTTTCATCGACGCGCTTCAGCACCGAGAACACCTCGCAAGATGCACAGCGTTCCACCAGCTCAATCATGTCCTCCAGCCAGATGAACTTCTTGAACCTTACCCGCAGACGGACTTTGCCGCGCTGGTTATGGGCACCGCCGTCGCTGATTTCCTTGGAGCACGGGCAGACCGAGGTGATCGGGACAATCACCTCGGAGATCAGGTCGATTTGGCTCTGGGGGTTGCTGGAGCCGGTAATGCGGCAGGTGTAGTCCATCAATCCGGGTGATTGACTGACCGGAGAAAGCTTCTCGATGAAGTACGGGAAGGTCACCTCGACATGCGCCGATTTGGCATTCAGATGCTGCTTCATCTCCTCGAGAATGACCCAAAAGCGCTTGAGGGAAATCTCGGGATGAAAGATATGCAGCATCTCCACGAAGCGGCTCATGTGGGTGCCGCGATACTTGTGCGGCAGGTCAACGTACATGTTGATGTTTGCGACGGTGTGCTGAATCCCGTCCCGGCGGTCTTTGACGACGATGGGGTAGCGCAAATTCTTGATGCCGACCTTGTCGATCGGGATGTTGCGGTAGTCGCGCTGGTTTTGAGTGTCTTTCATATGGGGACCAACCGATGACTCCGAAAAAGGGCCGGCCGGCACCGCCCCCCTACCGTCAGCGGCCCGACTGCGGCCCTGGCGGCGGTTTCAGAAGGTATTCGGGCCTCACGTGGTGCAAGGCGCGAAAAATATTTCCCTTGATTTTCCGGTTTGAAAGGTAAAGTCGATCCAGCAGCCCCTTGATTTCCCGCCGTCTGGAGGTCTTGGCGGATGGGCAGGTCGTTGCAAATCTCGGAAATGTCTGGCTGCGGGCGAAGCGTCGAATCAGTCCCTGGTCGGCAAAAGCCAGCGGCCGGATGACCTCGAGGCGCCCACCGAAAAAGGGCTGCAGGGGCTGCATCGTACTGATTTCACCGGCGTAACAGATGTTAAGAAAAAAAGTCTCGATGATATCATCTTTGTTGTGACCCAACGCCAGTTTGTTGCAGCCCATCTCATCGGCCACCTCAAAGAGGCGTTTGCGCCGCAGCCGCGAGCAGAGAAAACAGGGGTTTTCACGATTCTCCGGACTGTGACCGCGCAGACCGTAATCCGTCAGCTCCACCCGCAGCGCAAGCCCCAGGGAGACACAGAAACCCGCCAGTTCATCGTTGAACCCGTCCCCGAAGCCCGGATCGATATAAGCGGGAAAAATATCGTAACCGATCGGTACCCGTGCCCGACGCTCCTGTAAAATCCACATCAGCGTCAGGCTGTCCATTCCGCCGGAGACCCCGATCAGCACCCGGTCGCCGTCGGCGAGCATTTCGTAGCGGTGAAGGGCTTTGCCGACGACCCGGTTGAGCGCCTTGAAGGTCCCAGCGGCCATCGAAGCCTCCGCCAAAAGTCTATTTCTCGACAGCCTCGGGATCTTTCTGGATAAAAACCTTGCCGGCCGCGATCTCGCGCAGCGACACGACGATATCCTCGTTCTTGGGGGAATTCACCAGGTATTCGGAACCTTCCCGAATCTGGCGCACCCGCTTGGCCGCCATGTGCACCAAAAGGAAACGATTGGGCACCCGCTTCATACAGTCTTCAATGGTAATTCTCGCCAATTTAGTCTCCTACGATCGAATAGTCTATTGTTTTAGTGAATCGCCACTTTAATTTTCAGCGCCTGATCCCCGGGGCTTTATAAAATTTCCACCAGTTCGTAGGACCGCTTGCCCCCCGGGGCCACGAGGGAAATCGCGTCCCCTGGTTTCTTGCCCAGCATGGCCTTGCCCAGAGGCGAGGAAATCGAAATTTTGCCCTGCGCCACGTCCGATTCTTCCGGCCCGACCAGTTGGTACTCCACCGCTTCGGCGGTGTCAACGTTTTCAAGCAGAACCCGGGTACCGAACACCACCCGATCTTTTGGCAGCTTGGTTGGATCGATGATATCGGCGCTGTTCAGCTTGAAGTCCAACTCGCCGATACGGCCTTCGATAAATGCTTGGCGGTCCTTGGCCGCTTCGAATTCGGCGTTTTCGGAAAGGTCGCCGTGGGCACGCGCCTCTTCGATGGCTTTGATGTTCTGCGGTCTGTCAACCGACTTGAGGCGCGCGAGTTCCTTTTTAAGGGTTTCATACCCTTCGCGGGTGATGGGTGTTCTTTGCACAGCACTACTCCTGAAAATAAATATTCTGACAATGTCATCCGGGCGGCGTCAAACAACCGCTGCAACGCCGCACGCTGCCGCATCCCTTGGAAAAACGGGGGGGGCTCAGAGGTATTTTTCGACCAGCACCTCGGCGATCTGAACGGCGTTGGTGGCCGCTCCCTTGCGGATATTGTCCGCCACGACCCACAGGTTGATGCCGTTTTCAACGGATTCGTCCTGGCGAATGCGGCCCACCAGGGTCAGGTCCTGCCCGGCGGCCTCGATGGCCAGGGGGTAAAGATTGTTTTTCGGATCGTCGACCACCTTGACCCCGGGAGCCGACGCCAGCAGGGCGCGCACACCGGCCGCGGTCACCGGTTTGCGCGTTTCGACGTTGATGGCCTCGGAGTGGGAGTAGAACACCGGCACCCGGACCGTCGTGGCGGTGATGGCGATGGTGTCGTCTTCCAGAATCTTGCGGGTTTCGTTCACCATCTTCATCTCTTCCTTGGTGTACCCGTTGTCGTAGAAGACGTCGATGTGGGGGAGGCAGTTGAACGCGATCTGATGCGGATACACCTTGGTCTCGACTTCCATGGAATTAAAGAGCGCCCGCGTCTGGTCGGAGAGTTCGTCGATGGCCTTCTTGCCCGTGCCCGAAACGGCCTGATAGGTCGATATCACGAGTCGTTTGATGCCGTATTGTCGATAAACGGGGTTGAGGGCAACCACCATCTGAATGGTGGAACAGTTGGGGTTGGCGATGATGCCCTTGCGGGTGTAGCCGGCCACGGCATGGGGGTTGACCTCGGGGACCACCAGGGGAACGTCGGGGTCCATCCGCCAGGCACTGGAATTGTCCACCACGACGCAGCCGGCGGCGGCGGCCGCAGGTGCAAATTTTTCGCTGGTGCCGCCGCCGGCGGAAAAAAGCGCGATATCGACGCCCTTGAAAGATTCCGCGGTCAATTCCGCAACGGCGATTTGCTCTCCGTGGAATTCGAGCTTGCGGCCGACCGATTTGCGGGTGGCCAGCAGCTTGAGGGATTTGACCGGGAAGTTGCGCTCTTCCAGACAGGCAATCATCTGATTGCCAACGGCGCCGGTTGCGCCGGCCACAGCGACATGCAATTGCTTACCTGACATGGCCTGACTCCTGTTTGCAGATGAAAAAGTTTTTCACACGCCGCACGCCGCCAAAAGGGAAAATGGGGTATCGGCGGGACGGCTGACGCCGGCGCCAAAGGCCCCATTTCCTATATCGGAATAACACCGCACGGCGGGCAAAAATGCTTCTTGCGAAACCCGTCAATCATGGCGGTCCGTTGGCGCCCAATCACGGGGCCTGGACTGATTTCAACGGGCTTTCATAAACCCCAGAACAACGGTTCCGGCCCGCACTTTGTCGCCGACCGCCACCGACAGTTCGGTCTCGACCGGCAGGTATACATCAAGACGCGAGCCGAAGCAGATCACGCCGAAGCGCTGGCCGCGCAGCAGCGGCTGATCCTCGCGGACGTAGCAGATGATCCGCCGGGCAATGAGCCCGGCGATCTGCACGACGCACAGTTTCTGCCCCTGAGCGTTTTCCAGAAAAACCGCGTTGTGCTCGTTATCCCGGGAAGCCTTGTCGCGCTGGGCCGAGAAAAACTTGCCGGGAAAATAAGCGATTTTTTTGACGGTGCCGTCAATCGGGGCCCGGTTCACATGCACGTTGAAGACCGACATGAAGATACTGACCTTTTTGCAGGGCCCGTCGTAAAAAGGCGTTTCTTGCAACACCTCGGCGACAATCACCTTGCCGTCGGCAGGCGACACAATGGCACCCGGCGCGGCCGGAATGACCCGGTCCGGGTCCCGGAAAAAAAAACAGACGCAAAGGGTTGCCGTCAGGCCCAAAAGGGCCGGCAGCGCAAAGCCCAGCAAGGCAAAGATCGCGGTGATAAACGCCCCGGCAAGCATCATGGGCACGCCTGCCCGGGCAACCGGCAGAACTACCTGCCCGGGGGGGTCGGACCAGCTGTATTTATCCATAAGGAAACATCTTGCGAATCGTAGGTTGTGGAATCGGACCAACCGGCCGAACCCGAGCTTGCCGCGAAAAAACCAGCCCGTGACAGATATCCAAATAATTTCAAAAAGTCAATCATGATACCAATTTAATCCACAGCACGGCACGCCTCAGGGCAGCCGCCCGGCAGCCAGACCGAGATGAAGCTCGGCGTCGGATTTTCGGACATAAATCGGCCGGAGGTTTTCCAGGGGCGTCAGCCCCCCCTGAGCCAGTCGATCCCACCCCAGAAAGCCGACCGACGAGGGCCGCAGATAGTTCTGGGCGGCCGGCACAAACCGGGCCTTGGCACCGAGCGCTTGCGCAATGAGGTCTTGGTAGAGCAGTGCGCCGCTGCCAACAAAAAGACAGGGGCGCGCAATTCCCCGAATCGCCGCGATCGGGTCCTGCACCTGATCCGGGGTCTCCCGAATCAGGGTGTCGGCTTCGAAACGAAACCGAGCGGCGTAGACCTCCCGCCGGCGCGCGTCCATCAGCACCACAACGGGCGATCCGGCGCGGGGGTGCTGCCAGGCCAGGGCCTCCAGGGTTGAAACCCCCACCAGGGGCTTGTCCAGGGCCGCCGCCAGACCTTTGAGGGTGCTGATGCCGATCCGAAGCCCGGTGAAGGAGCCGGGTCCCAGGGTCACGGCAAAACCGTCAACAGCCGTGAGCGGGACCTTTGAGCGCGCCAGAACCTCGCGGATCATGCCCATCAGGTGAAGCGAGTGGGTTTCCCGGCTGACGAGCAGCATTTCGGCCAGCAACCGGTCTTTGTCAATCAGAGCGACCCCGCAGCTTTGGGTTGCCGTGTCGACCGCCAGAAGTTTCATTGCCCCTCCCGGGCGCGAGGCCGCCGCTCTGCATTCAGCCGATCTCCGCCGGGTTTCCGAAGAGCGTGGTGACGGCCCCCGATCACAAGCGGCCACCGTCGGCGTCATTGCTCGGCATTTTCGGCCGGCCGGCGGTTTTTGGCCCGGCTTTTTCGGGCGGTGGGCGCTATCGGTGCTTCCTCGAGCGCCACGGCCAGGACTTGATCCATATGGCCGACCGGCACGAACTTGATTTTACGTTTGACGTTGGCCGGCAGCTCGCTGAGGTCCTTGCGGTTTTTCTCCGGGATGACGATGGTGCGGATACCCGCCCGCAGGCCGCCCAGAGCTTTTTCTTTGAGGCCGCCGATGGGCAGCACCCGACCGCGCAGGGTGATCTCCCCGGTCATGGCCACGTCCTTGGCGACCGGCCGCCGGGTCAGGGCCGAGATCAGGGCGGTAGCCATGGCGATCCCGGCTGACGGCCCGTCCTTGGGAATGGCCCCGGCCGGCACGTGGATGTGCACGTCCAGATTGTCCAGAACGGTTTCCTTGACCTTGAAGGCTTTCAGATTGGCCCGCGCATAGGTCATCGCCGCCCGCGCCGATTCCTGCATGACCTCCCCCAACTGACCGGTAACGATCAGCTCGCCCTTGCCGCCGAAAAGGGACACTTCCACGTAGAGGACCTCCCCGCCCACCTGGGTCCAGGCCAAGCCCGTCGCCAGCCCCACCTGGCTCTCTTCCTGGTCCATTTCGGGGTAGTACTTGGGAATCCCCAGCATCTTGGGGAGATTGCCGCGGGTCACCAGAAACTTTTTTTTGCCGCCTTCGGCGACCTTGCGGGCGACCTTGCGGCAGATGGTCCCCAGTTCGCGTTCGAGATTGCGCAAACCCGCCTCGGAGGTATACTCCGTGATGATCTGGCGCAGGGCCCCATCGCTGATGGTCAACTGGCCGGGCTTGAGGCCGTTTTCCTTCAGCTGCCGCGGCAGCAGGTAAGCCTCGGCAATGTCCTGTTTTTCATCCTCGGTGTATCCCGAGAGGGTGATGACCTCCATTCGGTCGAGGAGCGCCGAGGGGATGGTATCGGTGAGATTGGCCGTCAGGATGAACATCACGCTGGAAAGGTCGAAGGGCAGGTTCAGGTAGTGGTCGCTGAACTCGGAATTCTGTTCCGGGTCAAGTGCCTCCAGGAGCGCCGAGGAAGGGTCGCCCCGAAAGTCGTAGCCCAGTTTGTCGATTTCGTCCATCATGAAAACCGGGTTGTTGGTGCCGCACTGTTTCAAGCCCTGCAGAATGCGCCCCGGCATGGAGCCGATGTAGGTGCGGCGATGGCCGCGGATTTCGGCTTCATCGCGGATACCGCCAAGCGAAATCCGGACAAACTTGCGTTTCAGGGCGCGGGCGATGGCCTGGCCCAGCGAGGTTTTGCCGACCCCCGGGGGGCCGACGAAACACAGGATCGGGCCCTTCATTTTGGGGTTGAGCTTGCGCACACTGAGGTACTCGAGAATCCGATCTTTTACCGGCGCCAGGCCGTAGTGATCCCGGTCGAGAATCTCTTTGGCCTTGGGGATGTCGATCAGATCCTTGGTGGCTTTCTGCCAGGGCATCTCCACCAGCCAGTCCAGATAGGTCCGGATCATGGTGGACTCGGCCGCTTCGGGGTGCATCTGCTCCAGGCGTTTGAGCTGACGGGTCGCCTCGTCGGCGACGGGCTTGGGCATCCGGGCTTTTTTACATTTCTTGCGGTACTCGTCGACTTCCTGGGTCTTATCGTCGAGATCCCCCAGTTCCCGATGGATGGCCCGCACCTGCTCCCGCAGAAAGTAGTCGCGCTGGCTTTTTGAGATCTCATCGCGCACATCCGACTGGATCTTGGCCTGCATGGAAGACAGATCCACTTCCCGGGAAAGGAGTTCGTTGACCTTCTTGAGCCGCTCCTGGGAATCGACCATCTCCAGCAGGGCTTGGGACTCCTCGATCTTGAGCTTCAGGTTGGAGGCCACCAGATCGGCCAGACGCCCCGGGTCTTCGATGCTCTCCAGAATCGTGCCCACATCGTTGGTCAACTCCCCCCGCAGCGCCAGGATCTTTTCACTGCTCTCACGGACGTTGCGCATCAGGGCTTCGGTTTCGAGGTCTGCCGCCTTGGTGGGCTCCTCTTCCAGCAGTTCGATCTTGACCCGGTAATAGGACTTTTTGCGAACATAGCGGATGATCCTGGCGCGGCCCAGCCCCTGCACGAGGGCTTTCATCCGGCCGTCGGGCAGCTTGAGCATCCGCAGGATCCGACCCACGGTGCCCACCCGATAGATTTCATCTGCCTTGGGGTTTTCGAGCGCGGGCTGTTTCTGGGTGGCCAGAAACAGAAACCGATCCTGGGCCATGGCCTCCTCAACCGCCCGCACCGACTTTTCGCGGCCGATAAAAAGCGGCAGCAGCATGTCGGTAAAAATCACCACATCCCGGACGGGAAGCATCGGCAAAACGTCGGGGAGGTCCTTGAAATCTTCGCTTTCCTCGATGATGCTGATCAGATCGTCCCTGTCACTTTCAGCCATTCTTGCTCCTATGGGGAAAATTGACCCTTTTCGGTGAAAATGCGCAAAGCGGCCCGCCGGCGTCCCCTCAAAGGGTTCGTTTCGACAAATATCTATAATAAGACATTTATGCCTTCTGACAATGATACGGGTTGATTTTTGCTCAGAGCTTACAATATTGCCGGGTGATATGCAATTGCCGCGGCACATCAAGGCCCGCGCGGCGCGTGCCGATAGAAACCCTTGAGGCGCCGGACCCCGGCGGCATCACACCCCGTACGCCCAACCTGGCAATCTTAAAAATAAGGACAGATGTCACCACGATGCCAATTACCATCGTCCCTGAGCTTGCGGCCTTCATCCTCGGTGCGTGTATCGGCAGTTTTCTCAATGTCTGCATCTACCGCGTACCGCTCGCCAAATCGATCGTCACCCCCGGCTCCATGTGTCCCCACTGCGGAAACCCGATTCGCTTTTACGACAACATCCCGATTTTCAGCTACCTCTGGCTGAGAGGACGCTGCCGCCAATGCCAGGCCCCGGTATCCCTGCGCTACCCGCTGGTGGAACTCCTGACCGCCCTGTTGTTCACGGCGGTTGTAATCCGCTTTGGCGTTTCCGTCGCGGCCGCGATTTACATGGCCTTCAGCGCCGCGATGGTGACCATCACGTTTATCGACATCGACCACCGCATCATCCCGGACCGGATTTCCCTGCCCGGCATTCCGCTGTGCTTCCTGGCCGCCCTGGCCCTTCCGGACATGGGCTGGAAAGCGGCGCTGATAGGCATCCTGGTTGGCGGCGGCACCCTTTTTGTGGTAGCCTGGGGTTACAGCATGCTGACCGGAAAGGAAGGCATGGGCGGCGGGGACATCAAACTGCTGGCCATGATCGGGGCACTCTTGGGATGGCAGGGGGTGGTCTTCACCATATTTTTAGCCTCCTTGCTGGGCACCGTGGTTGGACTGAGCATTATGCTGTATGCCCGCAGCAACATGAAACTGGCGGTCCCTTTCGGCCCCTTTCTGGCCGCTGGCGCCCTCGCCTTTATTTTCGTGGGACCCGAGCTGGTGACATGGTATTTTGGGTTGATGCGCTAGTCGGCCATGGGGGCGCTTCCCCCACCCAACGCGTTTTGATCCCCGCAGAACAGGAACCGAAGCCATGCGCCTTGCGGTGCTGTCCGACATCCACGCCAACCTCGAGGCGTTCGAGCAGGTCCTGGCGGACATCGACCGGTCCGATGTCGATGCCATCGTCAGCCTGGGGGACAACATCGGTTACGGGCCCGATCCCAACGCGGTGATTGGTCTGCTCCAGGAACGCCGAATTCCTTCGGTCCTGGGAAACCATGAACTGGCGGTCGTCAGCGCCCGGCACCTGAACTGGTTCAACCCCCTGGCGCGCCGTTCGTTGTGCTGGACCATCGACACGCTTTCGTCGCAATCCCGGGCCTTCGTCAGCCGTCTGCCGGCGGCACTGACGCTTCACGGCTGCCGGTTCGTACACGGCTTCCCCCCCCGCGCGATCACCACCTACCTGTTCCAGGTTTCACCGCAACGGATTCTGAGCGCATTCCAGCGGCTGCCGGTGCCCCTCTGTTTTATCGGCCACACCCACGACCTTGGGCGCCTGGAATACGACGGTCACGACGTTTCAAAGCACCCCCTGGTGGCCGGCAGCGTCCCGCTGTGCCCGGTAAACCGCCACATTCTGAACATCGGCGCCGTCGGCCAACCGCGGGATGGCGACAACAGCGCCAAATATGTGATCTGGGATTGCCTTGAAAAGACCCTCACGGTCCGCTATGTCCCCTACGACATCGCGTCAGTGGTGCGGAAAATCAAGGCCGCCGGTCTTCCCGAAGCCCATGCCGAACGGCTCTGGTGAGCGCCGCTTGAGGAAGCCCAAGGCCCTGCAGGGTTTCCCCACCGGGGGGTGGGCTGGGTCTCCAAGCCGCTGCCACAAAACCGTCTGAGATTGAGGAAAACCATTATGCAGACCATAGGAAAATACCGCATACGCGGCCTTCTCGGGCGCGGCGGCATGAGCCGCGTCTACATGGTTGAAATTCCCACGATTCAAAAAATAGTCGCCCTCAAGCGTCTCGAACCGGACCCCATGCTGGTGGACTTGGTGGGCCCTGAGAAAATCCGCCGGCTGTTTGCTTCCGAGGCGGTCACGCTGGCACGCCTGCGGCACCCCAACATCGTCGCCGTCTGGGATTTTGACGAATCCGGCGAGGTGCCGTTTTACATTATGGAACACTACAGCCACAACCTCGGCGAGATGATCGGGGAAACCTATGTCGTGGAGCGACCGTCCCGCATGATCCCGGTCGACAAGGCGCTGCACTACATCCGCGCAGTCCTGGCTGGACTTGCCTGTCTGCATTACGCCGGCATCGTCCACCGCGACATCAAGCCGTTTAACATCCTGATTACGGAGCAGGACACGGTTAAGATATGTGACTTCGGCCTCTCCAAACTGAGGGGCGAAACCTTCGAGGGCCCCTCGCAGCTGAAGGTCGGCTCGCCCTGGTATGCCGCCCCGGAGCAGGAAGCCGACCCAAACGCCGCGGGGTTCAGCGCGGATGTCTTTTCGGCGGGTGTGATGTTCTACCGGATGCTGACCGGCGCCTTGCCGATGGCGGCGCCGACAGCCCCAAGCCGGCTCCATCCCGACCTTGACGCACAGTGGGACGATTTTGTGTTTAAGGCCATTTCAGCGCGTCCCGAGGCGAGATACAGCGATGCATCCCGGATGCTGACGGCCCTGGCCGATCTCGAGGCCCACTGGGCGCAGCGCAAGCAAACTGTCTGCAGCCTGGCCGACCGTCCGGCAGCCCCCGCAACCGCGGATCGAGGGAACCGCGCCCTGCGAAAAACGCCGCGAAAAGTGGCCCCTACCGAGGCCCTGGAGGTATTCAGGGTCGACGGGCTCTGGCGACCTCAGGACTATACCCCGAACGCCTTCAGACAAGAAGGCGAGGGCACCATCGAAGACGCCGCCAGCGGCTTGGTGTGGCAAGAATCAGGCGCCCCCTACCCCCTGACCTGGCGGCAGGCCGCAGCCTATGTGGAGCGCCTGAACAGCGAAGGCTTCGGGAAGCGGCAAAACTGGCGCTTGCCGACAGTCGACGAACTGCTGTCGCTGGTGACCGAAGCCCCCCACAACCGAGATTTCTGCCTGGATCCGGTGTTCGACCCGGAGCAGCGCTGGCTGTGGAGTGCCGACCGCAGGTCTTACGTAGCCGCCTGGTTCGTCAGCGTCGATCTGGGCTACGTGTCGCACCAGGACTTTTCGGCCCTGAATTTTGTGCGCGCCGTGGCCGACGCCTAGCGCCCTCGCAGGGTGCCGGCAGGGCATGCGATGTGGGTGCGTCCGCTCTCATCCGGTTGCTTGGGCGCACCGCAGGCGAAGAGCGGACGCCCCTTCGGCCGGGTGCAGATCAGGCCAGAGCCGCCAATGCCGCCGCGTAATCAGGCTCCTCGCCGATCTCCGGCACCTGCTGAGTGTAAATCACCGTCCCCTTTTCATCCGCGATCACCACCGCCCGTGACAGAAGCCCCTTCAACGGGCCTTCTGCAATGGCCACCCCGTAACGCTCGCCAAAACTTCCGGTGCGAAAATCCGAGGCCGAAACGACCGCGTTGAGGCCTTCGGCGCCGCAAAAACGGGAAAAGGCGAATGGCAGGTCCCTGGAAACGCACAGTACCGCGCAATTCTCCAGCTTGCTGGCTTCCTGGTTGAAGCGTCGCACCGACATGGCGCAAACCGGCGTGTCAACGCTCGGAAAAATGTTGAGCACCAATCGTTTGCCTTTGAAATCCGAGAGGGTGACGTCGGAAAGGTCCATTTTGGTGAGGGTGAAATCCGGCGCCGGGCTGCCGGTCCGCGGCAAATCGCCCTGGGTGGTGGTCGGTGTGCCTTTGAAGGTTATTTTGGCCATGGCTTTTCCTTTCTTCGGTGTGGGTTGGGCGCCGCTAGGGCCGGTAGCTGCCGGGCAGCGCAAGGATGGTGCCGGCTACGGATGCCGTTTGCAGCAGGCTGAGTGCGGCTGTCAGGACCTCATGATGACGTTTGCGGTCGCCCGGCGGCCCCAGGGGGCGCCCCATGACGTGGGGCGTCAGCAGCACCCGGGGCAGGTGCATCTTTTCCAGCTGGGCGCGGAACACCCGACTGGCCACGATAACCGTGGCGATCCCGCCGGCTTCCATCAGTCTGGCGACATGTCCGACCGACATGTGACAGATCGGTCAGACGGGCACCAGCAAAAGGGCCTCAACCTGCTGCCCCTGCAGCAGAGAAACCCACTGCGGCCCGTTTTGCTTCAACAGCCGGATCTGGGCACAGACCCCCATGAATGAATACGCGTTTTCAATCAGCGCCCCGATTTTGCCTGTGGCCTGCAGTTGCCGGAGGCCGTCCAAGGGCAGAACGACGTTGTGATCCGCTTCAGCTCCGCGAATATCGTACCCCCCGTGGCGCACACGCAACCGCTGCGACGGGGTGTCGAAAGGGATGGCCGAAAGGGTCGGGGGCAACTTGATCATCTCCATGATCTTGGCCATGGCCATTTCCTGGGTCATGTCGGCAATCCCCAGCGGCTCGGGGTCATCACCGTCCACAAAGTGGCCACTGGAGGAGATCAGTGCCATACGGGCCTGGGAGAGCGGTTTGGCCAGCGGCGTGAAGGGGCCGTCGGCGTAGGCGAACTGTTTGGCCTCCGCATAGCCCCTGCCCTGCCAGTCCAGCACGTGGTCCGCCAGGCGGCTGAAATCGCCGTCGTCCAGCGCGTCGCCCAGTTTCCAGAGAAGCAGCCGGAAAAATTCAGCGGCCGCCTGCTCCGGCAGGTGCTGCAGAAACTTGAAGTTCAGGTCAGAGCGCGATCCGTAGGAAAAAGAATCCTTGAACTGCGCCAGGGTTTCGGGTTGGGCGGGGGCTGTCGTCATGGGTTTCCTTTGCGAGGTATGGGTTAAGGCGGCCGAAAGGGCGCTCAGCGTGTCGCGTTGCCGGGTGCTGCCAAAAAGACCCTAACCACGATCGGCGGGGCTGGCAAGGCTGGAGCGGAGTAGGCGCGTCTGCCCCGTGGCGGCGTGCGACCAGCGCTCTGCCGCCGGATTGGAGCGGGTCTTACAAGGAGCCGCTCTCCCGCCAAGGACAGCGGGGCCTTTTCAGGTCTTGTAGTTGTCGATGTTCTGGACGAACCCCTCAAAGTCATGTCGCCGCAAAAAACGGGAAATCATTTCCCCAACCTTGTCGGCGGTGTCCACTCGATACCGGCCATTTGGATCGCGGCCAGCGATGGCCTTGGCATTTCTCACAATCGCCTGCAGGCTGTCGGTGGTCATCTCAACCACCGCATTTACCGCAATCGTTTCTCTTGTATCCTCTGGCATGCGCAAACCCTTTCAAAGCGGGGCAAATCGCCACCGCACGGGGAACACCGGACTCAAAAAAACCACCAGATGGGGCGGCGCCTCAATGGGCAAAAGGCATCCCTGATCTCCTTTGAATCTCAAGCGCGGCTATCCGCAGCACGCAGAAATCCGCTCGGCTTCGGCCTGCCCCGGACGGCGGCAATTCCGGCATCCATGGGTTTCTTTGGCGCTCATGCAGGTCCTCCTCGAAGAGCCGCATACTGGTTTTCCCCAGCGCTGGGGGTGGCGAAGACCGTCTGATGCAACTAAAAACAAGCTACCCTCAAAGATAGTCAAACCCCAACAGCCTGTCAATCCCGCGGGTTTCCCCGGGAGGCCGTCTGACTCCGGTCTTCAAAAATATCGCGCCCCCTTGTTTTTGACATTGCACTCCTGATAGTAATATTAGTGGTCTTGAGCGCTTGGCTTAAGGTCGCGGTAATAAATAATTCCACAAGATGGCGCCGAATTTTGGTTCGTCACCAAGACAATCAAGATGTGGAATTATTATTTCCGGGGCGCTTAGCCCGTGCCGCCGGCAGACATGTGACAGGCCGCCCTTCCGAGGGAGTGGCAGCTGCACGCGAACTGCCCGTTGTCGCCTGCGGGCGGTGCCGGCCGCGCAACTTCTACCCCCCTAGTCCAAAGGAGAAGATTTCATGGCCAAAAAAATTCTGATTGCAATCGACGACTCTGAAAACGCCCGTCGGGCAGCCGCATTTGTCGCCCAAACCTTCACCCCCGACACCCGCATCACCTTGTTCAGCGTGGTACCGGACACGGCCTCGATCTGCGAAATGGACAGCCCGGAACTCACCCCCTATTTTGTGACCCAGCAAAGCTCTTTTTGTACCATCGAAGCCAAAAAGCGGGAATTGATCGAAAACGCCCTGGCCGGCGCCAAAAAAGACCTCCTGGCCGCAGGCTTCGCCGCCGAGGCCATCAAAACTAAGATGGAGGCCAAAAAAAAGGGGATCGCGCAAGACATCGCTGCCGAGGCGCAAACCGGCTACGACGTCGTGGTTCTCGGCCGGCGGGGTATCTCAGGCATCAAGGAGTTTTTTCTGGGCAGCATCTCGCAGAAGGTGATCAATGCCGTAAAGGACGTTTCGGTCGTATTCGTCAACTGATCGCAAGCTCAGCCGGCGCCTGAAAGGCATGGCGATAGCCGGATAGCGGGTGCAGCCCTTCCTGCCCCGGAGGCAGCTGCTCATGGTTGCCGATGACAAGAATTCCGCAGGGGGCGAGGACCCCAATGACTTTCGCCAAAGCCTCGGATTTAAGCGGTTCTGCAAAATAGGTGAGAAGCGAATTGCGAAGAAAGATGAGGTGGTACGGACCGCCCTGGGGTGCAGTGCGCAGATCGTGCACCCGCCAGACGACGCCCTGTTTGATGGCGGGGCGCACCGCCCAGTGCCGTCCGCCCCGCAATGCCGTCAGCCCGGCGGCGCGTTGGGCCGGCGTCATTTCCCGGATGCTGCCGGCCGCGTAGATGCCCCGGCGGGCGGCCGCCAGATGGCCGGGATGCAGATCGGAGCCTGATAGTTCCAGGGCGGCCTTTATTCCTGGCTCGCGGGATGTCAGCAGACACCACAGGATCTTAAACGAGTATGTTTCCTCACCGCGGGCACAGCCGGCCGACCAGACCCGGAACGGGGAGCCCGGCGGCCGGGCGGCCACCCAGCGCGGCAACTGTGCCGCGAGGGTCTCCCACAACC
This sequence comes from Desulfobacterales bacterium, assembly GCA_046481705.1. Classification (GTDB taxonomy): domain Bacteria; phylum Desulfobacterota; class Desulfobacteria; order Desulfobacterales; family JAABRJ01; genus JAABRJ01. Next base: position 19,004 of record JAWOJK010000119.1, read on the forward strand.
ACCGGTCCCTGAAAAAGCGGCTGATGGGAACCGCCAGGCGTTTTTCGCACTCGCTCCTGACGACCGGATCGGCCGCCAGGCAGGCCATGTAAGCGCTCACCTGCCGGCAGCCCAGCTCCTGCATGTGCCGGCCGACGCGTTTTTTGGCCCCCTTGCGCACCTTCCGATAGCCGGGCCAACTGAAACCCAAAAACGCCAAGAGGCTTTGGAAGTGATCGTCATCCATGCGTGGCATCCTCAGAACACGGAAGCGCGCCGATACCCATGCATACCCCCCGGTGGCGCAGAAGGCAAGCGGCGTGCGGATGCGCGACGTGGATGACACTCCCGTTCTGGAGTTTATCTCCAGCAGCGCGGTCTGCGCCACCGGGCAGTGCCACCCGTGCGCCGACCAGGCCATCCAGCTGCAGGCCGACACCCCGCCGCAGATCGCCGGCACCCGCAGGTACGCCTCACGCCGCGAGATTTGCGCGCCGCAACTTGGCGCTTTCTTCGAAACCGTCTGGTTTTGGACTTTTGGTCCATCAGCTTTGGCGCTGCAAGAAATCCACCCCAACCCATTTGGACCATCAGGCACCCGGTGGTCTTTAGTCGAAAGGGGGGAAGCATGAAGGCAATCCTGGAGAAATTCGAACTGACCGGCGAACAGTCCGGTGTCGGCAGCGGCGCCTGGTTGGCCGGCGAAGGGGGCGTATTGGAAGACCGTTCCCCGATCGACAATCGGGTGATCGGCCGCATTCGCTGTGCCGCCCGGAGTGATTATGAAACCGTGATCAACCGGGCGCAGAAGGCCTTTGAAACCTGGCGGATGGTTCCGGCCCCCAAGCGCGGCGAGGTCGTTCGCCGGATCGCGGATGCCCTCAGGACCCACCAGCGCGACCTGGGCGCGCTGGTGAGTCTTGAGGTCGGCAAAATACGGGCTGAAGGCGAGGGTGAAGTCCAGGAAATGATCGACATCGCCGATTTTGCCGTGGGGCAGTCACGCATGCTCTACGGGCTGAGCATGCACAGCGAGCGTCAGGACCACCGCATGTACGAGCAGTGGCATCCGCTGGGACCAATCGGGGTCATCACTGCCTTTAACTTTCCGGTTGCGGTCTGGGCCTGGAACGCCATGATCGCCCTGGTGGCCGGCAATACCGTGATCTGGAAACCCTCCTCCAAGGCCCCGTTGAGCGCCATCGCCACCATGAAGATCGTCTGGGAGGTCCTGCGGCGCCAGCAGCTGCCCCACGGGATCGTGAGCCTCGTGATAGGCGACCGCGACGCCATCGGGCAGCCCCTGATCCACGACAGCCGCCTTCCGCTGATCTCCGCTACGGGCAGCGTCGCCATGGGCCGCCGGGTGGGCCGCGCCGTGGCGGGTCGACTGGGCCGCAGCCTGCTGGAGTTAGGCGGCAATAACGGCATTATCGTCACCCCCAGCGCCGATTTCAAAGTGGCCGTGCCGGCCATTGTTTTCGGCGCCGTCGGCACCGCGGGCCAGCGCTGCACCAGCACCCGCCGCCTGATCGTGCACGAATCGATCTATGCCGCGCTCTTGACCGCCCTGCTCAAGGCCTACCGCCAGGTGACCATCGGTGACCCCCTTGCGGCCGGCACCCTGATGGGGCCGCTGATCGACCAGACAGCCGCCCACAATATGCAGACCGCCCTGAAGCGCCTGGAAGCCGAGGGGGGCAAAATCCTTTTCGGGGGGCGCCTTCTGACCGACGCCCCGCTTGATACCGGCACCTATGTCACGCCCTGCATCTGCGAGGCGCAGGCCGACACCCCGGTGGTGGCCGAGGAAACCTTCGCGCCGATTCTCTACCTCATGCGCTACCAGACCCTGGAAGAGGCCGTGCGGATTCACAACCGCGTGCCCCAAGGGCTTTCCTCCGCCATCATGACCACCGACCTGCGCGAGGCCGAGTATTTTTTGAGTCAGCGCGGAAGTGATTGCGGAATTGCCAATGTGAACATCGGTACCTCGGGTGCGGAAATCGGCGGGGCCTTTGGGGGCGAAAAAAACACCGGCGGTGGCCGCGAGGCCGGCTCGGATGCCTGGAAGACTTACATGCGACGCCAGACCAATACGATCAACTGGTCCAGCCGGCTGCCCCTGGCCCAGGGCATCCGGTTCGACATCGGCTCCTGAGGCTCCTGAAATTGAACTGGTGCGACCCGTTTATGCGGCCCGCGGGTGAGAGGTGAGAACGACAGGCTTGTTTGTGGATGGGCGTTAATTGAGGATGTATCTGGCGGGGTTGACCGGAACCCCGCTCACCAGGACTTCATAGTGCAGGTGCGGTCCCGTGCTGCGGCCGGTGTTGCCCACATGGGCAATGAGTTCACCGCGCTTGACCCTGTCCCCCGCTTTTTTGAAGATCTTGCTCAAATGCCCGTAGCGTGTGACGATGCCGTGGCCGTGGCGGATGGTGAGCATATTGCCCATCAGCCCCTTGGGACCGGCAAAGGTGATGGCCCCATCGGCCGGCGCGATAACGGGGGTTCCCTGGCGGGTGGCGATATCCAGCCCGGAATGAAACTGGCGGGCGCCGGTGAAGGGGGATTTGCGGTACCCAAAGCGGGAGGTCACCCACCCCGTGGTAGGTCGGATGGCGGGTGTGGCGGCCAGCAGGTTGACCTGACCGTCGAGTTTGGCCTTCAGGGTTTCGAATCCATTTTTCTGTTTGACCACCGCGGATTGGAGCGCTTTGACCTGGTCGCGCATCTCTTGCGGGATGCTGCCGCCGATTTCCGCTGCGGACAAGTTGGTGTCCAAATTATCGGGGATGGCGCCGCCGACACCGAACAGGCTGTCGGTTTCCTCGACCAGTTCACAGTTGGCGATAACCCGGATCTTGCGCTCAAACTGGTTGAGTTTCAGCAGTTCAGTCTTGAGGGCATTGATCTCTTCGGCAAAGGTGAGGATTCGATGGCGTTGATGGGCAATTTCCGCACGCTGGGAGGAAAGATTGGTTTTCAAGACCCGGGTATCGCTTTCCGTCCGCTTGAGGTCAAAATAGCTGCAGGATACCGTTGCGAAAGCCACCAGCAAGGCCGCACCCAAAAGACTTGCCAGCCAGAGGATGGCCTTGGGCACACTGGCCTGCCGAATGGGCGCGCCGGAATCACTCAACACGTAGATTGTCAGTCGTTTTTTCATAGCACTCACCACGCCGCACGTGACATCCACGCCCGACCGCCACGGGTTATCCTACGGCAACAGCATTCAGATCCGGGGTATCAGGCAGCACCGCCCCGGCCTGCGCCGACTGGGGTTTGGTTGCGGCCGGATGCATCGTGATCCCTCCATCTTTAAGGATTGCGCTGGCTTACGCGACTTATCGACCGCTTCTCGGAATGCCTGAAAGAGCAATATCAGTGCCACCCGTCCATTTCCTCCCCGCCGTGCCGCACACGGCTTGAAGCCGGCTAGACGTCCTCTTTGCCACGCCCGGTCGTTCGGGTTTCAGAAAGCTCCCGTGCCCTTGAAACGCCAGCCGTCAACTTTTGCAGACCGCCGGAGCACTTTCGCTCACAGACCTGTCTTCCCCGGCCTGATCGGGCCGGGGCGCCCCAAGCCGCCGCCGGTGGCTGGCGCCGGCACGTGGGGCGGCGGTGGTTTCCACAACAGGCAAAATATGATAATTTCTAAACCATGCGACGGCGCTCGACCGACCGCGGATCAAAATCGCCCGTGTCGAACACCAGGTCATGCCGTCACCCGCCCATGCCACCGGTGTAGACCCGAAACCCGATCAACGGCTCGGCCCGCGCCATCAACTCCGCGGCGACCGACCGCAGATCCACACTCACAAACCAAAGCCCACGCCAAGCCTCCGCTTCCAGCGGCTGCAAAACGTCCAGTTTCGTCCGCAAGGTCCACGGCACGTACAGCCGCAAACCCTCGATGCGCCGGCCGTACCATGACTCCGGCGCGATCTCCTCCATGCTGGAGGATGTGATCTCGTTGCGCGCCACCGCCTGCTCGATCCGGACCGACTCGGACCACATGCGCC
>JAWOJK010000306.1:0-13464 GCA_046481705.1 Desulfobacterales bacterium
TCTGGATTTCCCCCGAGACCGACATGATCTCCCCGAAGATGGGGCGCAGGGCGCTGTCGCTGATGGGCCCCCGGTTGTGGGCCAGGATTTGTCGCAGGACGGGCGCTTCCCCCCCGGCACCCAGGACCCGGGCCCCCTGGCGCGCTTTCAGCTGGCCGATCTGTTTGGCATACCCCAGGCGTTGGTTGAGCAGCGTCAACAGTTCCCGGTCGACGCTGTCGATGGCCGTTCGGAGGGGCTCCAGTTCCGGGGGAGGACTATTTTTCGGTGATGGTTTCATCGATTTTGTACCCGAAATGCCGGCCGCTGGCCTCCACCGCCGCCAGGACGGTGTCGCCGGGTTTGAGGTTGACAATCGAGACCGGCTGGCCGTCGGGTTGGGTCAACCGGACGGTCTCGGCGTTCTGCAGCAGGACGCTCGCCGTCTTCTCGCCGATGGCGGCCGTCACCAGCATCAGCGGCCGCTTTTCGATCTTCAGGCGCCCCACCACCCCGGGGACCGTGTTGCCCTGGTAGTCGACGATCTGGATGCTGTCGCCGGCGGAGAGCTCGGATAGATACCGAGTGCGGCCGCCGGGGATGCGGGTGTAGGCATGCACCGGACCGGCGTTGACGCGGAAGGGCCGCGGCGCCACATAGGGGTTGGCGAGGCTCTCGGCGTGCACCAGAAAAAGGGCCCCGCTGCTGTTGCCGACCAGCATGCCCTCGCCCGGCTGCATGTTGGAGCAGGTGTCGATGCACACCCGGTCCCCCATCCCCACCGCTCGCACCGCTGTGATTTCAGCGGTTGTCAGCGCGGTCCGGGAATCGCTGGCGCGCAGGCGGACGAGCGCGTTTTTGAGGCTGACGGCATCGGCGGGGTGAAACAGGATCTGCTGGACCCCTTTTTCCAGTATGCCGAAAGCCGTCTCGGCCTCCTCCAGGCTGCGCACCTGGGCGATGACGTCCGCGCCCTTGGCAATCAGGTTTTCCAGTGGGATGATGGTCCAGTCGCTGCAGTCCAAAATCACCCGCTGGGTTTGCGAGCGCTTTAAAATCTCGTCTTCGTCGGCGCCCGAGGTGACGGTAAAGTAGGCCACGTCACGGCCCAAAACCAGGTCGCCGTCCTCTGAAATCGTTTCGATTCGGCCGAGTTCTTTGACCTTGTCGCTGCACCCCTCGGGAACCAGCAGTCCGTCGGCACCGCCCTCGAGCGCAGCGGTGACCACGTCCCGATCCCAGGGGGCCACCTTGACCCAGATTTTTCGCATCTCCGTTCTCCTTGCCCGAAGCGCTCAGCCCAGCACTTTCAGTGCGGCGTCTACGCTGCTGCCGTCATGAACGATCGTTGAAATCGCCTGGACCATGCGGGACGGGGCCGGGTGCTGGAAGACGTTGCGCCCGATGGAAACCCCGGCACCGCCGGCATCGATGCTGCCCTTGACCATCTCGAGAATTTCACGGTCGGAATCCATCTTGGGCCCGCCGGCAATCACCACCGGCACGCTGCATCCCGCCACCACCTTGCGGAAGCTCTCCGGGGATCCGGTGTAGGAGACCTTGACAATGTCGGCGCCCATTTCGTTGCCCACCCGGGCGGCGTGCTGGATCACCGCGACGTCGTATTCGTCGCGGATCTTTTCGCCGCGTGGGTAGATCATCGCCAGCAGCGGCATGCCCCAGGTGCGCGCCTCGTAGCTGACCTGGCCGAAATCCCGCAGCATTTCCCTTTCCTGGCCGTTGCCGAGGTTGACGTGGATCGAAACGGCATCGGCCCCCAGCTTGATGGCCTCTTCCACCGAGCACACCAGGGTCTTGGCGTTGGGGTAGACCGAGAGGCTGGTGGAGGCCGACAGGTGAATGATCAGGCCGATATCCCGACCGCGGCGGCGGTGACCGGCGCTCACCAGGCCCTTGTGCTCGACGATGGCATTGGCCCCGCCCTCGGACACTTGCTGAATGGCCGTTTTCATGTCGGTCAGGCCGGCAATCGGGCCCACCGATATGCCGTGGTCCATGGGCACGATCACGGTTTTGCCGGTGTTGCGGTTGATGATGCGCTCCATTCGGATCTGTTTGCCTAAGATGGTCATGGTGGTCCCCCCTTTTTGGTTTTGGCGTCTTAAATCAAAAAAAAAGCCGGGGGCTTTTCAGTCTGCCCCCGGCTTTTGCTTCCTTTTTTTGTTGATCAGGCTACGTCAGCGCACCTCGGGGCAGACCGGTATTATAAAAAAAATACCCGTAATAGTTAAAAAATCTGCCTGCGAAGAAATGCACCATTTGCCTTTTCCTGAGTCTTGATTGATGCTGCACGCTAAGTTAAGATTTTAAACCTGTCAAGCGTTTTTTTTGTTTGGCGAAAATTTTGACTGGACGGGAGGGCCGGCAGGCGATCTTCCACGTATTTCGCCGGCGGGCCTGGGCCGGCCGGCTGCAAGACCCTTCGACTTGCCGCGGCGGGGTGCACGCCCTGCCGCCGGAGAGGTGAATAATAATGAAAATGGAAGCCCCCTGGGCTGAAAAAAGGGACCGGCTGAGGGCTGTCCTGGGAAACTGGCCCTCGCTGCTCGTGGCGTATTCGGGCGGCGTGGACAGCAGCCTGCTGGTGAAAATCGCCCACGCGGTTCTGGGTGACAACCTCGTGGCGGTGACGGTGGCATCGCCCCTCCAGCCCCGGCGCGAACGCGACGCGGCCGCCGCCCTGGCTGCGGCGATGGGCGTCAGGTACCGGCAGGTTCCCGGCCATGTCCTGGAATTGCCGGATTTTCGGGCCAACACCCGCGATCGCTGCTATATTTGCAAGAAACAGATCTTCGGCGGTCTTCAGCAGCTGGCGGCCCAAATCGGGCTGGCGGCCGTGGCCCACGGGGCCAATCTGGATGATCTTGCCGACTACCGTCCGGGCAACCGGGCGGCGGCCGAGATGGGGGTCGCGGCACCCCTGATCGAGGCCGGGCTGAACAAGGCCGATATCCGGGCCCTGGCCAAAGCCGAGGGCCTGCCCAACTGGCGTGCGCCGGCCCTGGCTTGCCTGGCGAGCCGGATCCCATACGGCGTCCCCATTCGCCAGGAGACCCTGGCGATGGTCGATCGGGCGGAGGATGTCCTCTGCCGGTTGGGGTTTGAGGACTGCCGGGTCCGATACCACGGCGAGGTGGCGCGGATCGAACTGCCCCAAGCGGACCTGGAGCGGTTTCTGCAAAAGGGCCTGCGGCAGGAGGTCGTGAATCTCATCCGGGCCGTTGGCTTCCGCCACGTTTCCCTGGATCTGGCCGGCTACGTTCAGGGGAGCCTCAACCGGGGGCTTGCCCCGGCAGCCGGCGACGATCAGCCGGGGTAGGGCGGCTGGGCCGGTTTTTTTCGGACCCTCAAAGCGCAGGGGTTATTTGCCGATCGGGGGCCCGCAGCCGATTTTGTTGCGTCTGCCGTTCAGCCAGGCCGACGGTAAAAGTTCATCCGGGTCGGATCCCTGTACCATGGTCTTGACGCCGCCGGCACGGGTGGTGATATTGTAAGAAGAATTTTACCCCGCCGGGCGGTGGGTTTGCAGAAAGAAACTTTGGCGGGCACCCCGGGGCAAGACCGGGAGTTAACCATTCCGATGCGCCGCCGTTCATTTTCTTGGGCGGACAAGAAAACGAACCAAAAGAAGCCGCCCGCGTCCCGGGGCCCTTGGGCTCGGACAGTCACAGGGCCCGGCTGCTGCGTTGCTCGGCCCGGGACGACGGGACATAAAGCCCCGGCTGCATCAAGCAAAGGAAATACGGTTGTCGTCTTCGAAAAACCCCATACCTTCGGGGATAGTGGTTAAGTTCCTTAGACGGCCATTTCCGGCCCAGGTGTTGTTCTGGGCTCGCGGCAGTGGCCAGGAGCCTCGCAAAAAACCAATGCCACCCGGCTGATGGCACGTGAACGGGGGACCCGGCGCCAGGGGTCAACGCTTACAGAGTTTTCTCAAAATGATGCACCGTAAGCGGCAATCCGGATAGCCGGGCGGTGTGGGATGAGGTGTTCCGATGGGTGAATTCTTGATCGTGACGACCGTTGCCTTTCTGATTTTCGGGGTGCTCCTGGCCGTTTTGCACCGCAGGGCGCAAAGCGACTCGGAGACACCTTCGGGATTGGGCGGGTGCGGCCGCGCCGCTTGCCGCTGCCAGCGCCAGCAGCGGCCTTCGGATGACAGCCCCTGCGGCTGAACGTCTCAGGGCTTGGGCGGCGGCGGGGTTTTCGCTTTTTTTTTGCCGGTCACCTGACAGGCGTCTTTCATTCAGGTGGAAATGCCCATTCGAGGCAGAACGTACACCTGAAGGACCACCCATACGACCAAAATTCCGATAAAAATCCAGATTCCGTTCATGTGATTCTCCTGTTGCGGTTGGATGTCCGGGCCCTCGCGGGGCCGGTTGCGATCTCCTGAGCCTCAGGCGGCAGAGGTCTAAAACGATCCGCCGCGAGCGGCTGCAGGTTGCGGGGCCTGCGCCTCGGGTCTGTCCCGCGCGGGTGTTGGGCTTCCGCCAGAGACGCCCCGATAGGCGTTGCGGAATCAGGGCGACTCGCCGTCGGACGGGTCTGCTTGCCACGCCTTGCCGCCTTTTTTGTCCGTGAACCAGATGATGCAGCTGGGCCGGTCTCTGCAGAAAAGCTCTGGGTCACGGCAGCCAAGGCATTCATCGCAGAGATAAACCTGATGCTTGTGGCACAGATACGGTGTTTCTCTTTCAGGGTGATAAATACAAAAGCCCATTGATATTTTTTTGGGGTTCGCGTAGTAAAGATATCCGTTTGTGGGCGGAATTCAAGTGTTTTTCCGCCAATCGAGCGCCGCCAATCAAACCTTTCGCTCTATTTTAGGCATCGATACGCCACAAAGCTACCCGAGGCCACTATTTTAGGTTGCGCTGCGGTCTGCGGTAGCGGCCGGCTCGGGCCCTTTGGGTGGCGGGTAAACGGGGCCTCGGGCCGGGTAAGGGCGCCTGGCCGATTGCCCTGAGCGGTGCGCCGTGGAAAATGTTTGAATCGTGAAACACGGCTTTGGCCGTCGGATGAATGGGTTTGCAACCCTCGAAAAAACGTCCGGCCGCCGGAAGAATACCCAAAGCAAGCAATTTTTTTTAAAAACGTTAACGCTCACACAGAAAGGGTTTCAATGAAGATTTCATCCAACACAACGGCTGGTCTGCTGATGGGGGTCTGTTTGCTGGTAGTTTCGGCGCTGACCGCTTTTTCTGCTGAAACGCCTGGGGTCGCGCCGGAGGGCAGCGCTGCAGTGGTGAACGGCACGGCCATTACCTGGCAGGAAGTCGAAAAGGAGCTGGACAGCACGCGCAATCGCATGGCCGCCCAGGGGCGGGTGCTGACAGACGCTCAATTGCCGGAGCTTCGGGAAAACATTCTGGACGGCATGATCACCCGGGAGCTGCTTTTCCAGGAAAGCGGAAAAGAGGGCATTCGCATCGCTCCTGAAACCGTCAAGGAGCAGCTGGGTGAGATCAAGACCCAGTTTCCCGACGAGGCCACTTATCAGACGCGGTTGACCGAAATGGCCGTGACCGAAGCGGATATCTCCCAGCAGATTCTGCGCGGGTTGACCATCGAAGAGCTCATCGACATCAAAGTGGGCCAGAAAATCGTGGTCAGCGAGGCGGAAGGCAAGCGCTACTACGATGAAAACCCGAATTTTTTCCAGCAACCCGAACAGGTGCATGCCCGCCACATCCTGATCAAAGTGGCGCCTGATGCCGATGACGCCGCCAAAGCCGAAGCCCGCAAAAGCATCGAGGCGGTGGAGAAAAGGGTGAAGGCCGGAGAAGACTTTGAAGCCTTGGCGATGGCACACTCCCAAGGACCGTCCGGCCCCAAAGGCGGGGATTTGGGGTTTTTTGGACGCGGCCAAATGGTGGCGCCCTTTGAAGAGGCGGCTTTCGCGCTGGAGCCGGGAAAGGTCAGCGGCGTTGTCGAGACCGAGTTCGGATATCATCTGATCCAGAGCGTTGAAAAAAAACCGGCCGAGACCATTTCCTTCGAAACGGCCAAAGACCAGATAACGGAATTTTTAAAGCAGGAAAAATTGCAGAGTGACGTCGAGCGCTATGTGGAAGACTTGAAAAAAACGGCCAAGATCGAGCGTTTTCCCCCCAAGAGCTCGTAAGTGCGGCGCCGGTTTGGCGGCCGGCGAGGGGCTGCGGCGGTGCCCGCGGGCAGAGCGTAAAAATTAGCGGCGGCGGCTTGCAAGACGGGCCGCCGCCGCTGGTTTAGGGCCGGTAATAACCGCGTGGGACTTAATCCACCGGCATTTTGTAGCCGCAGCCCGCGCTCAGACAAACCCGCAGGGTGCCGCTTTTTTTTGTGGTCTTCTCAACGAGGTAGGGCGCCCCGCACTGGGGGCAGGGAGTGGCCACCGGTTTGTCCCAGGTGGCGAATTTACAGTCGGGGTAGCGGCTGCAGCCATAGAAGATTTTACCCCGCTTGGAGCGTTTTTCCAGGATTTCACCCGTGCAGCCCGCCTCCGGGCATTTGACCCCGATCGGCTCGCCGGGCCCGTTGGCGTTCAGCGACTGGGTATGGCTGCACTCCGGGTAGCCGCTGCAGGCCAAAAATCTGCCGAACTTGCCCTGTTTGATGACCATCGGGCGGCCGCACTTGTCGCAGGTTTTGTCCGTTGGCTCCCCGTTTTCAACCGCGATGATTTGAAGGTTGCCCTTTTCATCGCGGACATAGTCCCGGGTGAACTTGCACTCCGGGTAACCGCTGCAGGCCAGAAAGTGGCCGTTTTTGCCCATTTTGATATGCAGCGGCTTGTCACAGCGGGGGCACTTCAGTTCGGTCCGCAGGCCCACCCCTTTGACGCTGAGCATTTGTTCGGCGGCTTGGTGCAGTTCCTTTTCGAAGGAGGCATAGAACGCCGAGAGGATCTCCAGAGAGTTCATCTCCGCCGCCTCGATACGGTCGAGGCTGTCCTCCAGCTTGGCGGTAAAATCCACGTCAATCACGTCCGGAAAGCTTTGCACGAGCAGATCGTTGACGATGAATCCCAATTCGCTGGGGCGGAAATACCCCTTTTCCAGAGATACGTAGCCTTTCTCACGGATGGTCGACAGAATTGCGGCATAGGTGCTGGGGCGGCCGATGCCGTTTTCCTCGAGTTCCTTGACCAGCGATGCCTCGGAAAACCGTGCTGGCGGTTGGGTGAAATGCTGCTTGGGTTCGTAATTTTTCAGCCCCAGGACCATCCCCTCGCTGAGTTCGGGGAGATTGTCGCTGCGCTTTTCGCTCTCGAGCTCTTCGTCCACCGACATGTAGAGCGCCATGAAGCCGGGGAACTTGACCGATGAGCCGGTGGCGGTAAAGGTGAAGGCCCCGGCATCGATGGAAACGGTGTTGCGGTTTATCTGCGCCGCAGGCATCTGGGAGGCAACGAAGCGCTGCCAGATCAGGCGGTAGAGGGCCAGCTGGTCTTGGGTCAGGTGCGCCGCGACCTGTTCCGGCGTGCGAAAAACCGAGGTCGGGCGGATGGCTTCGTGGGCGTCCTGGGTTTTGTTCTTGTTTTTGAAAAAGCGTGGTTTGCCGATCGCGTAGGGCTCACCAAAGCGTTCGGCGATCAGCTGGAGGGCCGCTTCGGCGGCCTCCTGGGCGATGCGGGTGGAGTCTGTGCGCATGTAGGTGATCAGGCCGACCGGCTCTCCGGGTCCCAGATCGATCCCCTCGTAGAGTTGCTGGGCCACCACCATGGTCTTTTTTGCCGAAAAGCGCAGCCGGCGGATGACCTCCTGCTGCAGTTTGCTGGTGGTAAACGGCGGCAGGGGGTTGCGCTGGGTGGTGCGTTTGTGAACCTTGGAAACCGTCAGCGGGGCGTCTGCCAGCTCCCCGAGGATCTCAGCGGCCGCCGCCTGATCCGGGATGGCCAGCTTCTTGCCGTTCTTCTTGACCAGTTTGGCGCTGAAGGGCGGGGGGCTGTCGCCTTCGACGTGGGCCGTGATCGACCAGTACTCTTCCGGTAAAAAGGCCTGGATGGCTTTTTCGCGCTCGCAGATAATCCGCACGGCCACCGACTGGACCCGTCCGGCACTGAGGCCGCTTTTGACTTTGCGCCACAGCAGGGGCGAGATCTGGTAGCCCACCAGGCGGTCTAGAATTCGTCGCGTCTGCTGGGCTTCATACTTGTTGCGATGCAGGGGTTCGGGTGCCGCCATGGCAGCCTGGATGGCGTTGCGGGTCAGTTCGTGGAACAGCACGCGGTGAAACTGGCGCCCCTTTTTCTTGAGGATCTCGGCCGTATGCCAGGCAATCGCCTCGCCTTCGCGGTCCGGGTCGGGGGCCAGAAAAACCTCCGTGGCGTTACCGGCGGCTTTTTTCAAGGCCGTGATCACTTTCTGTTTGCCGGGTATGGTGTCGTACTGCGGGGTGAAGCCATTTTCAATGTCGATGCCCATTTCCTTGCTGGGCAGGTCTTTGATGTGGCCCACGGTGGCGGCCACGTTGAAATCCTCGCCCAGGTATTTTTTGATGGTCCGGACTTTGGTCGGTGATTCGACGACAACCAGGGGTTTTGTCACGCTGTCATACCTCACTTTTGACAGTTCCGTAAAAAGTCCAATTTCCGCGTTGCGCCGCATCTCGAAGTCGCTGCGGTGTACAGTAGTACGCCTCACTCCTCGAGATTTGCGCGCCGTAACTTGGCCATTTACGAAACTGTCCGGATTTGGACTTTTTACCGGTTCATCACTTTTGACGATTCGCTGAAACATCCAAACTCTGTGCTCGGTTGTAAACCTGCTGGACCGGCCAGCGGATCAGCCCGCTATCTTTTTTCAACCCGGACAAAACGGTTGCCGGGAGTCTGGCGCACGAGGCCTTTTAGCTCCAGTTGGAGCAGCATGCCGGCGAGCTGGCCTGCGGCCAGGGAGAGCGACCGGACCAGATCGTCGATGTGGGTGGGATAGGGGCCCAGCGCCTGCCAGACCCTGGCCTCCTCGGCCGAAAGCCCCGTTGTGGGCCTTTGCGCGGTCGCGCCTGGGGCTGGGTGCTCGAAATCTGGCGTGGTCGGAAAAACATACGGAAATTCCTCCAGAATATCTGAAACCGATTCCACCAGCTTGGCCCCTTGCTGAATCAGGCGGTGGGTCCCGGCGCTTTTGAAAGATTGAACGCTGCCGGGAACGGCAAACACCTCGCGGCCCTGTTCATTGGCCAGACGGGCGGTGATCAGGGACCCGCTCTTGCGGGCGGCCTCAACCACCACGGTACCCAGGCAGAACCCGCTGATGATCCGGTTGCGGGCCGGGAAGTGGTGCGCTTCCGGGGCGGCGCTGATCGCAAATTCCGAAACAACCGCGCCCTGGGCGGCGATCGCTTCCCACAGCCTGCGGTTTTCCGGCGGGTAAAGGGTGCCCAGGCCGCACCCCAGAACCGCCACCGTTCGGCCGCCGCCCTCCAAGGCGCCCCAGTGGGCGGCGGTATCGATGCCGCGGGCCATGCCGCTGACCACCGTGACGGTTGCGGCCGCCAGGTCCCGGGCGAGTTTTCGCGTGATGGCCAGCCCGTAGCCGGTGGCGTTGCGGGAGCCGACCAGCGCAATGTGCCGGGCGGAGGCGTCGATGCGGCCCGCCACGTACAAAAAAGGGGGCGGGTCCGGAATTTCCCGCAGCAGCGGCGGATACCCGGGTGCCGTCAGGGGCACGATGTCAAAACCACTCCGGTGGGCGTCATCAATTTCCCGGCGGGCGGCATCCGGCGGAAGCGCCCGTTGGATCGCGGCCGCCAGGCGGGGGGTAATGCCCGCCACCGCGGTCAGTTGGTCGTGGGAGGCGGTCAAGACGTTTGCAGGGGTCTCAAAACGGTCTATCAGCCGTTTAAAGAGGAGGTTGCCGATCCCTTTGACGCTTTTGAGGGTATACCATGGCAGAAGGTTTTGCATGTCAGGTCGTGTCGCCCAGGGTATCACGGCCGTCAGCGGGTCACGCTCAGACGTTCTTCCGCTCTGGCACCTGCCGGGCTGAAGGGGTATTGCCGTACCACTTGCTGGAGGTAGTGGCGCCCATTGGTTTTGTCCCCCAACGCCAGATAGCTGTACCCGGTTTTCAGCAGGGCGTCCGGCACTTTGCCGCCGTTCGGGTGGTGCTGCAGGACGCTTTTAAACGTATCGATGGCCTTCAGGTAGCGCTTGCGCGCATACTGGCATTCGCCTGTCCAGTAGAGCGCATTGTCGGCCAGCGTATGCTGGGGATGCTGCTTGTAGAAATCTTCAAAAAGTGTGCTGGCGGTCTTCAGTGAACCGGCGCGATAAGCCTCCAGGGCTTGCCGGTAGAGGGCCTCCGGGGTGGCCGGGGTGCCTTCGGCCGGTTTGCCGGGGAGAGCCGCCGGTGGTGGTGCCCCCGGGGCCGGGTCAGGCGCTATTTCCGCCATGGTTTCAGCAGACCCAAACCCGGGCAAGGGGTGGTCGGTGGCTGCCGGGGGCTGGGATAGGGCGGGCTCAGCGGGTGACGCTTCGTCGATTTCCTGCAGCGATTTGCGATGGCCGTCCAGCGCAGCCTGGAGGCCGGCCACCTGGCGGGACAGGTCTGCCAGGCGCCGCTCGGCCGCCGTCAGTTGGGATTCAAGATGCGCCCGGCTGGCCTCGGGCGGGGGCCTTCCCACCGCGCAGGCGCTGGTGAGCAGCGCAATCGCGCAGCAGCCCCGCAGAAAATACGATCGCAGCATGTCATATCCCTTGGATCGCAATCGGTTCCGCACAAGGGCGGGGAACGCCCCCGGCGGCACGCAAGAGCAGCCGGTCAGCGGCGTTTGCGGCCATGCCAAGCCACCAGAATCGGGCTGGCCACGTAAATTGAAGAATAGGTGCCCACGCAAATACCGACCAGCAGCGCGAACGCAAAATCGTGAATGATCCCACCGCCCAGCGCAAAGAGGGCCGCTACGACCATCAGGGTGGTGAGCGAGGTCAGGATCGTGCGATTGAGGGTCTCGTTGACGCTGCGGTTGATGATGGCGTGCAGGGTGTTTTTGTGAAACTTTCTCAGGTTTTCGCGGATACGGTCAAAGACGATAATCGTATCGTTGAGGGAGTACCCGATGATGGTCAGCAGAGCGGCAATGATGGACAGGTTGAACTCTTTGTTGAAGAGCGAGAAAATGCCGACGGTGATGGTGACGTCGTGGATCAGCGCAACGATGGCGCCCATGGCGTACTTGAGCTGCAGAATCCAGAAGAGAATCAGGGTCACGATCAGGGCCGCGCCGATCAGGATGGGAATGCTGACATCAAAGAGGCCGAGCAGGTAAACGGCGGCGATCAATGCCGCCGCTACCACAGCGCTCAGCAGCCACTTCATTTCAAAGCGGCCCGAGATGTAAATGGTGATGAACAACAGGGCGTAAAACATGGCAAAAAGAGCCTTTTCGCGCAAGTCCTGTCCAACCTGGGGCCCGACCATTTCAACGCGACGGATTTCCCCGCTGGATCCCGTCGCTGTTTTGAGCGCCTCGGTGACACCGCGCTCGAAGCCCTCACCGGTCATCACCGACTGGTCGGTTCGAATCAGGAACTCGTTTTCGGTCCTGTCACCGAAGGTTTGAATGGTCGAGGCCGTTATTCCCAGGGTCGAGAGCCCGGTTTTGACATCCGCAATGGCGACCGGCGCGGGAAACTTGACCTGGATGAGGGTGCCGCCGGCAAAGTCGATGCCGAAGCGCGGCCCCTTGTGGATAATCAACGAGGCGATGCTGACAACGATCATGATGATGGACAGCGCAAACGCGATTTTACGTTTCCCGATAAAATCGATATGGACGCCGGGTTTGATAAACTGCATGAAGTCTTCCTTCCGGAAAATGGATTAGGTCCCATATCAGGTCCGCTCAGGGGTGGATCCTGACGGCAGCCCGATCAGATGCTCAGGGTCTTGACCTTGCGGGTCAGCAGAAAATAATCGAAAATCAGCCGGGTCATGATCAACGCCGTAAACAGGCTGGCAATAACCCCCAGGCTCAGGGTTACGGCAAATCCCTTGATTGGGCCGGTCCCAAATTGGAAGAGGACCAGCGCGGCAATCAGGGTGGTGACGTTGGCGTCCAGAATGGTGAGCGTTGCCCGCTCGTAGCCGGCATCGACCGCCGCCCGGTGCGTTTTGCCGAGGGTTATTTCCTCGCGGATGCGTTCAAATATTAAAACGTTGGCATCAACCGCCATGCCGATGGTGAGGATGATGCCGGCAATGCCCGGCAGGGTCAGGGTGGCCTGGAAGGCGGCCAGCCCCCCTGCAATCAACAGGATATTGAGCAGCAGCGCGAAATCGGCCACGAGGCCCGCTAATCTGTAATAGACCGCCATGAAGATGGCCACCAGGATCAGACCCACGATCATCGATACCAGCCCCTTCTGGATCGAATCCGTCCCCAGCGAGGGGCCCACCGTGCGCTCCTCGATGACGGTGACGGGCGCCGGAAGCGCACCGGCGCGCAGCACGATGGCCAGATCGCGGGCTTCTTCGGCCGTGAAGGCGCCGGTGATGCGGGCCTGGCCGCCGGCGATCTTCTCCTGGATGACCGGCGCCGAGTAGATGTTGTTGTCCAGCACGATGGCAAGCCGCTTGTTGACGTTTTCTGCGGTCACGCGCTCGAACAGGCGCGCCCCCTTTTTGTCAAACGTGATGGACACGTAGGGTTCATTGTACTGGGAATCGATCTGGACTACGGCGTCCGTCAGATAGGCGCCGGTGAGCGCCGCGCGTTTCTGGACCAGGAAGGGAACCTTGGTGGTGCGGCGGGTTTCGCGGTTCTCGCTAATTTCGTAAAGCAGTTCACTGCCGGGGAAGATGCGTCCCTGGACGGCCTCCTCCACGCTGTGAACGTCGTCCACCAGCTTGAATTCCAGCAGCGCGGTGCGGCCGATCAGGTCTTTGGCCCGCTGGGTGTCCTTGACCCCCGGAAGCTGGATGAGAATGCGTTTTTCCCCCTGAATGCGAATGTCCGGCTCGCTGACGCCAAACTGGTCTATCCGGTTGCGGATGGTTTCAAGGGCCTGCTCGGTGGCCATCTTGCGGATGCGGGCCGCTTCCGCCTCGGGAAGATCCAGAACGATGTCCAGAGTGTCGGCGGCAACCTTGCGGGACGCGATCCGCAGGTCGCGGAACTCTTTGTCGAGCAGCGCTTCAAATTTGTCGATGTTTTCTTGACCCTCAAGCTGAGCCACAATCCGGGAGCCGTCCACCTGTTTCAGGTCCGCATAAGCGATTCGGTCGGCGCGCAGCTGGCTGCGCAACTCCTGCGCAAGTCGTTCGATGGTGCTCTCAACGGCCTTCTCGGTTTCCACTTCCAAAACGAGGTGCATGCCGCCCTGAAGATCCAGTCCGAGGTTGATTTTCTTTTTGGGCCACAGGGTCGGCTGGGTCTTGTCGTTGAGGCGCATGTGGACGGTGGGCAGAACGAAGATCACGGCAGCGATGATGACGACCGCAACCAGTGCCGGTTTCCATGAAAGCATTTTCAAAG
>JAWOJK010000374.1:0-10605 GCA_046481705.1 Desulfobacterales bacterium
AATAATTTAAATGCCTTAAATAAATATTAAACCATGGTCGGTCTTGGCGGGTCCCAAAGGACGCACCCGGCGTGACAGGCGAAAGTTCAAAATTTTTACCCAATTTTCCTGAAAAGCAACTCAACTTGCTGATTAAATGAGGATTTTTCATAAAAATCACCGGTTCAAAAATATGAACCCTAAACCCCACAGGGCCTTTGGTTTGTTTAGGTAATTGAAATTATGGTCTATTTTGGGTTCATGATTTTGAACTCGGCGGCCTTTGCGGTCATGGCTGCGCGGCCACATCCAGCAGCACGGACAGCATGTGCACGCCGCCGCCCATCACCACCCCTTTCACCGGGGTGACGTCGCCGTAGTCCCGCCCCCAGGCGAGGGTGATGTGGTTTTCACCGGTGATCAGATTGTTGGTGGGGTCCAGATCCACCCAGCCGGCATCCGGCACGAACAGGGAGATCCAGGCGTGGGAGGCGTCCGCGCCGATCAGCTTCGGCTTTCCGGGCGGCGGTTTGGTTTCCAGGTAGCCGCTGACGTAGCGGGCCGCCAGCCCCAGGGCCCGCAGGCACCCGATGGCCAGGTGGGCGAAATCCTGGCACACCCCTTTGCGGTTTGCCAGCACCTGGTCCACGGTGGTGTCGACGGTGGTGGCAGATTTGTCGTAGGTGAATTCCGTGAAGATCCGTTGGATCAGGTTCAAGGCCCCCGCCAGGATCGGCGTTCCCGGCGGGAAGGAGGGCCGCGCATAGGCCAAGGCGCCGGGGGCGACCGCGGCCAGCGGGCTGCCAAAAACGAACTGACAGGCCGCCAGCTCCGCCGGCTGCGGATGCGCGGCCAGCCGCCGCACCGCGGTTTCCCAAGGCGGGGTGTCGGCCGGCGTCGGGATCGCCGGCGGTCGCGTTTCCACGACGCTGGTGGCGGTCATGCGCAGCTCGTCATGCGGCTGCTGGACCATGAAGACCTGGGCGATGTTGCCGAAGTAATCCGTCCGGCGGTGCAGGTATTGGGGCGCGGGGACGATGGCCAATCGGCTCTGGACCACCCGCTGGGTGTCGGTCTCCCGGGGATGCAGGAACAGTTCGTTTTGGGAGAGGGAGGCCGGCTCGGAATAGCGGTAGGCGGTTTCGTGAGTGATGCGGTATTTCATGGCTGGCGCTTACCGGTGATGGTGGCGAAATGGGGGGTCGTCGGCACCCGGCTGAGGTAGTGGGCGCTGATCTGCTGGGCGAAATCCTTGAGACGCGTCTCCATGGATTCAAGGAAGGCCGCCAATGGCGCCTGCGGGGCGCCGCCTGGGCCGCAGCCCAGGCCGGTGAGGTCCACCAGGCGCACGGCGGTGAGCATCTCCAGGGCCATGCGCTCCTCCGGGCTGGCGAAGCGTCGGTCGCTCTGCCGGGGCAGATGCGCCACGTGGTCGGCCAACCGGCTGAACTGGTAGGCCAGGGATCTGGGGTTGCTCTCGTCGACGAGCAGCAGGTCCAGCACCGGCGCCAGCTGAAAGGCCGTGCGGTAGCGGGCGCGGTAGGTCATGATGCTGTCGTAGACCTCCAGGAGCGCCTCCAGGGCGCTGCCGGAATCGGTGCAGACCGGGGTAAGACCGATGCGGATCAGGCCGGTCTGGTTCATGGCGCGCTCCATCCGGCGCCCCATGTCCATGAAGCGCCACCCCAGACCGCGGGTCATACTCTCCATCGCCAGACCGCTGAAGGCGCTCAGGGTGAACAGCGTGTCGTCCAGAAGCTCCAGCGGGTCGCTGGCCGGAGCGTCGGCAAAGCCTTCCAAACGGTTGATCACCCGCCAGGAGTCCAGCGAGAGCCGGTCGCGCACGTTGCGGGCCGCCCCCTGCACCCGCTTGAGAATGGCGACCACGCTTTCGGGCCGATCCTCCCGGTAGAGGGCGGCATTCAAGTGGGCCCACAGCTCGCGGTAGAGGGGGATGCCGTCACCGTCGGCGGGCGCTTGGGGGATGGTGTTTTCGGAGCGCAGAAGGTTCAGCAGAAACGGCAGCTCGGGAATGTCTCCCGGGCGGGCCTCGCCCGAAAGCCGGCGGAAAACCGATCGCAGGAGCCGTATCAGCCCCTCGGCCCGCTCCAGGTAGCGGCCCAGCCACAGCAGGTGGTCCGCCACCCGGCTGGGCAGGTCGCTGCCGCGCCTGAAGTCGGCCACCGCCTGAAGCCCGCCCATGAGGCTGAAGGCCTCCACCGGCTGGTCGGACAGTACCCAGATGTCTTTGCTCTGCTGCCGCTCGGGGCAGTCCCCCGTCAGGGTCGCCACGTCTGCAGCGGTGACCGCCAGGCCGCCGGGCATGACCTCAAACCCCCGCTCGGTCGCGCAGGCAAAGACCCGCAACAGGGTGCAGCGGGTGCTGACCCCGCTTCCGTCCCAGGCGGCGACCGTCGCCGGAAAGAGTGGCGCGCGGGCCATGAAAGCCTGGGGCGCGGCCTGCACCGCTGCCGCCAGGCCGTCAGGGGCAACGGCGGCCGCCGACCGGTCTGTGGCTGGGCCCACGATCAATCGCCCCAGATTTGCCAGGGTGTGGTTGCGGCCGTCGGCGGTTCCGCACCACCAGGCCGGGTGGTTTGCCAACGCCAGGTCTTGACCCATCAGCTGACGGCAGAGTGCGGGCAGAAAAACCGGCAGCGCCGGCGTATCGACAAACCCGCTGCCGATGGGGTTGACGATCTCGATGTTGCCCTCCCGGGAGACCTGGATCAGCCCCGCCACCCCGGTTGCCGTTTGCCGCCGCAGGGCAAAGGGATCGCTGCCCTCGTCCTCGGTGTGGCGGAAGATGGCCTCCACCGGCTCCAGGCCGGCCAACTTGTTGAGGAACAGCCGGCCGTTGCGCACGGTCAGGTCCTGGCCCTCGACCAGCGGGTAGCCCAGGTAACGGGAGAGCAGGGCATGCTCGAAATAGATGCGGCTGTCCGGTCCCGGCGAGAGCAGCACGATGCCGGGGTTCTCCCGCCGCCGGGCGGCCCGCTGGGCCAGGCTGCGCTGGAAGGCCTGGAAAAAAGGCGCCAGCCGGCGGATCGGGGTCTTGTGGTAGAGCTCGGAGAAGACCCGCGACATGACGATCCGGTTTTCCAGGGCATACCCCAGGCCGGCGGGGTTGGCGCCGTAATCCCGAAAAACCCGGAAGCGCCCGTCGGCTCCCCGGTAGAGATCCGCCGCGTAGTAAGTCAGAAAGCGGGTGCCGGCGGGCTGAATGCCGTGGCAGGCGCGCAGAAAATTGGGGTTGGCGAAGACCAGGGCCGCGGGCATCCCGCCGGTCTTGATCAGGTTCTGGGGGCCGTAAGTGTCGGCCAGGATCTTTTCCAGCAGAAGGGCCCGCTGCACCAGGCCGGCCTCCAGACCCGCCCAGTCTTCTGCAGTCAGGGGCAGCGGGATCATTTCCAATGCCCAGGGGGTCCCCCGCCCGCTGGGGTCGTCGAAGGGGTTGAAGGTCGCCCCGTCCTCGTGGCGCATGCGCTTGACCCGCTCCTGACGGGTTTGGAGCACCTCGCGGCGGGTGGCATCCAACGCCGCGATCAGCGGCTGCCAGTGCTCACGGGGGTTTCCCGGAGACGCAAACGTCTCGCAGTAGGCATCCCGGGGGAAGGCCAGCGCGTCGAACAGGGATGTCGGCGTGGGGCGGGGTGCGGCCGGGTTGGTAAGGGTTGCGTTGGTCATACAGCCGATGCCTCGTGTACGGTTGGCTGGCGCCGCAAATCAAGGGTATAGGGGAACCAGGGGTTGGTTTCGGCCGCCGGGATTGACCTGCGGCTGCCGGGGGTGTGGCCGCCGGCAACGAAGCGTGCGTTGCGCCGGCCTTCGGCCTCGTAAGCGTTGACGGGAAAGACGTCATAGTGGCGTCCGCCCGGGTGCCCCACATGATAGCTGCAGCCGCCCACGGACCGGCCGGTCCAGGTGTCGAAGAGGTCGATGGTCAGGGGGGTGTGCACGCCGATGGTGGGGTGCAGGCAGGCCGGCGGCTGCCAGGCGCGATAGCGGATGCCGGCCACGAAGACACCGTCCACGGCGGTCGGCTGCAGGGGTACGCGCCGTCCGTTGCAGGTGACGAGGTGGCGTTCCCCGGTCATGCCGCAGATCTTGACCTGCAGCCGCTCCACCGAGGAGTCCACGTAGCGGGCGGTCCCCCCGCCGCCGGGCTCCTCGCCCAGCACATGCCAGGGCTCCAGGGCCTGGCGCAGCTCGATCTGCATGCCCGCGCAGTCCACTTGGCCGTAAATCGGGAAGCGAAACTCGAAATGGGGGTGGAAAAAATCCATGGATACCGGGAAACCGGCCTGATCCAGGATTCTCAGCACATCCCCGAAATCATCGCGCACCGCCTGGGGCAGCATGAAGCGGTCGTGGAGCCGCGTGCCCCAGCGCACCAGGTCGTGGCGATAGGGGGTTCGCCAGAACCAGGCCACAAAGATGCGCAGCAGCAGCTGCTGGGCCAGGCTCATGCGGGCGTGGGGCGGCATCTCGAAGGCGCGAAACTCCAGCAGCCCCAGCCTTCCGGCGGCGCTGTCGGGCGAGTAGAGCTTGTCGATGCAGAATTCGGCCCGGTGGGTGTTGCCGCTGACGTCCACCAGCAGGTGGCGGAACAGGCGGTCCACCAGCCACGGCGGACACGGCCGGTCCGGACCCGTTTGGCGCTCCAGCTCGGCAAAGGCGATTTCCAGTTCATAGAGGCTGTCGTGGCGGGCCTCGTCGATGCGCGGCTGCTGGCTGGTGGGGCCGATAAAGAGGCCGGAAAAAAGAAACGAGAGCGACGGGTGGTTGTTCCAGAAGGTGACGAAGCTGCGTAGCAGGTCCGGCCGCCGCAGGAAGGGGCTGTCCGCCGGGGTGGCGCCGCCGATGATAATGTGGTTGCCGCCGCCGGTGCCGGTGTGGCGCCCGTCCAGCATGAACTTTTCAGTGCCCAGGCGGGTCTGACGGGCCGTTTCGTAAAGCGTCGTGGTGCAATCCACCAGCTCCCGCCAGCTGTGCATGGGCTGGATGTTGACCTCGATGACCCCGGGGTCCGGGGTGATCTTGAGGCTTTCCAGGCGCGGGTCATGGGGCGGCGTGTAGCCTTCGATCACCACCGGCAGTCCGGTCTGTGCGGCGCTGGCTTCGATGGCGGCCACCAGTTCCAAATACCCTTCCAGGGTGGTCACCGGCGGCATGAACGCATACAACCGACCCTCGCGGGGTTGAATGCAGAGGGCCGTTCGGATCACCCAGCCGGCGGATTCGCCGGGCACCGGCGCCGGGTCGTCAAAGGGTTTGGGCTGGCTGCGCACACTCTCGCCGATCTTCTCCGCCGGGCGTCCCTGCAGAGACTGCTGGCCCGCGTGCAGGTCCGGCAGTGGGCCCCGGTCAGCCATGGGGTCCAGGGGATGGTCGTAGGGAAAGTCCGCCTTGGAAACCCAGGGCAGAGACTCCAGTGGCAGGCGCAGTCCGGCAGGCGAATCGCCGGGCAAAAGGAACATGTGATCCCCCCGCAAGGGCCATGGCCCGCTTTTCCAGGAGCCGTATTGCAGGGGCAGGACGTAACCCACCACGGCCCCCAGTCCGCGCTGAAAGGCGCGCACCATGCGCGTCCGGGCTTCGGGATCTTCCAGGCGGGGGTCGCTGGGGTCCACGTTGACCGGCAGCCGCTGCTCCTTGTGCAGGTAATACAGGGCGTCCTCGTAGCCCTCGCGGATGTAGCGCCGGTTGACCCCCAGGGCGTCGGCCAGGGCTTCGATGAAGACCTTGGCCTCGGCAACGCCGAAACCGTAATCTTTGAACACGTCGGCCATCCACCGCTCGTCGCGCCACACCGGCCGGCCGTCTTTGCGCCAGAAGCACCCCAGGGCCCAGCGGGGCAGGGATTCGCCCGGGTACCATTTACCCTGGCCGCAGTGCAGCAACCCGCCGGGGGCCCACTTTTGGCGCAGCCCTTTGATCAGCGTTTCGGCCAGCTGCTGCTTCTCCTTGCCCAGGGCCGCGGTGTTCCACTGGGCGCCGTCCATATCGTCGATGGAAACGAAGGTGGGCTCCCCGCCCATGGTCAGGCGGACATCCGCCGCCGCCAGCTCACGGTCCACCCGCTCTCCCAGTTTCGCGATGGCCGTCCAGATCTCTTCCGGGTAAGGCCGCGTGGAACGGGGCGCTCCCCGAATGCGTCGCACGCTCATGCTGTGGCTGAAATCCACCTCGCATTCGTCCAGGGCGCCGGTGATCGGGGCCGCACTCTGGGGCTCCGGCGAGCAGGCCAGCGGGATGTGCCCCTCGCCGGCAAAAAGCCCGGAGGTGGGGTCCATCCCCACCCATCCGGCGCCGGGCAGGTAGACCTCGGTCCAGGCGTGCAGGTCGGTGAAGTCGGTTTCCGGCCCGGACGGGCCGTCCAGGGATTTGACATCCGGCGCGAGCTGGATCAGGTAGCCGGAGACGAAGCGGGCGGCCAAACCCAGATGGCGCAGGATGTTCACCAGCAGCCAGGCCGAGTCGCGGCACGAGCCGCTGCCCAGTTCCAGGGTCTGTTCGCAGGGCTGCACATTGGGTTCCATGCGGATGAGATAGCGGATGTCGCGGCTCAGCTTCTGGTTCAGATCGACCAGGAAATTGTTGGTCGGTTTGGGGCTGCGGTCGATCTCGGCCAGGTATGCCGTGAGCTTTGCGCCCGCCGGCGGTGCGGCCAGATAGGGCGTTAGATCCGCCTTGAGCTTTGAGGCATAGTCAAAGGGATAGGTTTCGGCATCGGGCTCCAGAAAAAAATCGAAGGGGTTGATGATGATCATCTCCGCCAGCAGATCGACCTCCACCTGAAACGTGGTCGTCTTTTGCGGAAACACCAGGCGCCCCAGGTAGTTGCTGAACGGGTCCTGCTGCCAGTTGAGGAAATGGGCTTGCGGCGTGACGGTCATCGAATAGCTCAGGATCGGCGTCCGGCAATGGGGCGCCGGTCGCAGGCGGACGATGTGGGGCGAGAGAGCGACGCGCCGGTCGTAGCGGTAGGAGGTCTTGTGGTTCAGGGCGACATGGATTCCCACGGGCGGTCCTTTCTGTGAATCGGGGGCGGCGGCAGGCTACTGCTCGTTGGTGGCGGCCTCGATCAGGGGCTTGAGGTTGAAGAAGGTGCTGCCGATGGCGGCGTCCACCTGGTTGAGCCGGGTTTGCAGGCCGTCCAGGAATTCGTGCATGCCATGCTCGATGACCTCGTCGATGTCGGTGTACTCCAGGTCGGCCTTGAGGCGCCCCAGCCGTTTTTCGGCGGTGTTGTTGGCGGACCCCGGCGGTGAACCGTCGATGCGGTGCAGGCAGATCTGCGCCTTGGCGATGCAGTGGCGGATGGAGCGCGGAAACTGGCCGTCGAAAATCAAAAAATTGGCCACATTGCGGGGCGTGATGTGGTGATGTTGCTTGCGGAACATTTCGAAGGCGCTGGCGGATTTGAGCACCGCCGTCCACTGGATGTTGTCGATGGGGCTGTTCACCAGGTCCGCCTGGGGCAGCAGCATGAAGTACTTGACGTCCAGGATCCGCGAGGTTTTGTCCGCGCGCTCGATCATCATGCCGATGCGGGCGAAGTTCCAGGCCTCGCCATGGCTCATGGTGGAGTCCATCAGGCCGGTGAACAGGTGGCTGCGCATCTGGATGATCTTGAAAAAGCGATGGGGATCGGCCAGGGCCAGGGCCGGGCTGCCGCTGTCGGCCAGCTCCAGATAAAACGTGTTCAGATGCTCCCACATTTCCGATGAGATGATCTCGCGGATCGAGCGGCCGTTTTCGCGCGCCGCCGCCAGACAGGTCAGGATGGCGTTGGGGTACTGGCGGTCAAAGGTCAGAAAGCGGCTCACCGCCGCCTGGGTATAGTCCGGGTAATTTTTTTCGAACAGCTCCTGGTCGCCGGTGATCATCACCAGCGGCTCCCAGTGCTTGCCCTTTTCCGAAGGCATGTCCAGCAGCAGGTTGAGGTTGACGCTGATGAAGCGGGCGACGTTTTCGGCCCGCTCGATATAGCGGCACATCCAGTAGATCGCGTTGGCCACGCGGCTGAGCATCGACAGTTCTCCTCAAATTTGTGCCCATCCTGAACGGGTGGATTGCGTCCCGGGCCAAGGCCTGGGCCGGGTGGCAGCCGCGCGCCAGCGCCGCCCGGGGTCGAAAGGCGCCCCTGATGGCTGCGCGCAGGCTTGCGTCGCCTACAGCACCCAGGTGTCCTTGCTCCCGCCGCCCTGGGAGGAGTTGACCACCAGGGACCCCTGGGTCAGCGCCACCCGGGTCAGGCCGCCGGGCTGCACGTAGATCTCCTCGTCGTAGAGCACGTATGGCCGCAGGTCCACGTGGCGCCCCGCGATGCGGTCGCCCACGATGGTGGGCACCCGGGAGAGCGAAATGGTGGGTTGGGCCATGTAGTTGCGCGGTTCGGCCGTGATCTTGGCGGCAAAGGCGGCCCGCTCGGCCTCGGTGGCATGCGGGCCTACCAGCATCCCGTATCCGCCGGATTCGTTGGCGGCCTTGACCACGAGCTGATCCAGGTGCGCCAGCACATAGGCCCGGTCCGCGTCGTTGCGGCAAATGTAGGTGGGCACGTTGGGCAGGATGGCCTCCGCGCCGGTGTAGTAGCGGATGATCTCGGGCACGTAGGCGTAGATCACCTTGTCATCGGCGATGCCGGTGCCCGGCGCGTTGGCCAGGGCGATCCGGCCCTCTTTGTAGACGCCGATGAGCCCCCTCACCCCCAGCAGGGAGTCGGGGCGGAACACCGCCGGGTCGATGAAATCATCGTCGATCCGCCGGTAGAGCACATCCACGCGCTTGAGACCCTTGGTGGTAAGCATGTGAACGAAGCCCTCGGAGACCACCAGATCCTGGCCCTCCACCAGCTCCACCCCCATCTGCTGGGAGAGAAAGGAGTGCTCGAAGTAGGCGCTGTTGTAGATGCCGGGGGTCAGCACCCCGATGGTGGGTGCTTGGACGTGCTCCGGGGCGAGGTGCGCCAGCATTTCCAGCAGCTTGGTGGGGTAATCGTCCACCGGCCGCACCCGGGAGGCCTCGAACACCTGGGGGAAGGTGCGCTTGAGGACCTGCCGGTTCTCCAGCACATACGAGACACCCGAGGGGCAGCGCAGGTTGTCTTCCAGGACGAAAAAACGCCCGTCGCGGTCGCGTACCAGGTCGGTGCCGGTCACATGGCACCAGACCCCCCGGGGCGGGGTGAAGCCCTCGCACTCTTTGCGATAGGCACGGCTGGTGAGAATCAGGTCCTCGGGGACCACCTTGTCCTTCAGAATTCGCTTCTGGTTGTAGATGTCCTGGATAAACGCGTTCAAGGCGAAGATCCGCTGCTTCAGGCCGTTTTCAATCTGCTGCCAGTCGCTGCCGGAGACGATGCGGGGGATGATGTCGAACGGGAATATCTTTTCGGTGCCCTCGTCGCGGCCGTAGACGTTAAAGGTGATGCCCATTTTAAGGAGCAGGGCCTCGGCCGCTTTCTGGCGGAGGGCCAGCTCCCCCGCCGGCAGAGACGCGATCTTGTCCACCAGTAGCTGGGCCCCGGGCCGGGGTTGGCCGGTTGCGTCGATCAATTCATCGTAATAATCCCCCGGGTCATAGGTTTCAAATGTCGCCATCGAAGCTTTTCCTTCCTGCCGGCGCCGGGATGCGCAACGGGTGCAAGTCGCTGAAGTCCGAGATGCGGATATCATCGACGGAGGGTGTCGGGTAGCGTGGGTCGCGCCTTTTATGGGCCAGCACAGGTTGGGTCGCCTCAGAGTTTGGCCGCCTGGACATGCATCCAGTCGAAATTCCGGGCCCGGCCGAGGCTGACCCAGCCTTCCTCCTCCCAGAAGCGCCACCAGGGGTCGTATTCGGGTTTGGCCAGGGTCGCCCGGTCGCGCCCCCAGTTGTACCCGTTGAACTCGGTATCGTAATCGATGGCGATCCCCCAGGCGTGCATCGACCATCGGGTGCCGCCGCGCATCTTGCGTACATTCAGGCAGCCGCCCCAGCGGTCCAGGCGCAGCGCCGTGATGCGATCCGGGCCATAGTGTGCCAGGACCCGCGTCAGCACCCGCAGCGCGCTGTCGTGAACTTTTTCGTGGCACGAGAAGGACTGCACGGTTTTTCTGAGGTCCCAGGACAGTCGGTGGGGGTAGGGCAGCGACAGCATCGTCTGGTTTTTGCCGATCTCCCCGTAATGCCGTTCGAGCTCCGCCTCGCTCTGGCGCGGCCAACCGTTGGGGTTGACGTCCAGGGGCTGCTCATCCCGAAAGGGAGGCGGCAGCGCGCCGTGTTCGCGGTGATAGGCCAGCATATCGCAGGCGTATTCGGTCTGGGGCCCCCACAGCCCGTCGATCCGGCCGACTGCGATCTCCTGCTGCTTGCAGAGCAACTGCAGCAATGCGACGCAGCGGCGGTGGTTTCTCCAGTCTTTCCAGCCCACCGGCAGCTCTGCGCTGCGTTTTGTCAGCGCCGCGGTCACGGCGCCGTATGTCTGCGGGCCGAGCCGGCCGTCAACCTCACCAAGGGTGTAACCCTCTGCGACCAGGGCCTGCTGCACTAAACGAACGGCGGTTGCTACTGACACATGTCATGGATCACATCCTCCAGTTCTTTTATGCGTATTTCTTCCACAATGGCCTCACCAAT
>JAWOJK010000379.1:0-11126 GCA_046481705.1 Desulfobacterales bacterium
GAGGCGTCGCTCACCCGGGAAAACGGGGACTGGCAGCACCACGGCGATGCCATGGATGTGGCCTTTTTGGCGATGGGCTACAAGCTGGGCATAAATCCGGCACAAGTCAAACAGCAAGTCGAGGTTACGCGGGAAATCCCCTACGAGTCGGAACGCAAGTTCTCGGCGGTGTTCTACCAGAAGGATGGCGAGCGCCTGGTGGCGGCCAAGGGCGCGGTGGAAACGATCCTGGATTTTTGCAGCCGGGTGGTTCGAAATGGCGCTGCCGGCGACCTCGATCGCGTCGACATCGAGCGGCAGGCCGAAGCGATGGCGGAAAAAGGCCTGCGCGTCCTGGCGGTGGCCGGGGGAGCCGCCACCGGGACCCAATCCCAAGAGGGCCAGAGCGAAGAGGCGCCTTCCCGGCTGGTGCTGCATGGCCTGGTGGGGTTCATCGACCCGCTGCGCCCCGAAGCCGCCGCGTCGGTGGCCAAGTGCAAGGCGGCCGGCATCCAGGTCATGATGATCACCGGCGACCACCCCGGTACGGCCGGCGCCATCGCCCGCGAACTGGGCCTGGGCGAAAAGGATGAGCCGGTGGTGAGCGGCCGGGACTTGAGCGCGGCCGGCACCCCCGACAGCCCCTCGTTTGAGAAGCGGGTCCTCTCGACCCATGTGTTCGCCCGGGTATCGCCGACCCAGAAACTTGAAATCGTCGATGTCTTGATCCGCCGCGGCGAATTCGTGGCGGTCACCGGCGACGGGGTCAACGACGCCCCCGCCTTGCGCCGGGCCAATATCGGCGTGGCGATGGGCTCGGGAACGGACGTGGCCAAGGAAGTCGGGTCGATGATCGTGGCCGACGACAACTTCGCCTCGATCGTGGCCGGGGTTGAAGAGGGGCGCTTTGCCTACGACAATGTGCGCAAGGTGATCTACCTGCTGATATCCACCGGGGCGGCGGAAGTGCTGATGTTTCTGGCGGCGATTCTGGCGGGGTTGCCCATCCCGCTGCTGGCGGTGCAGCTGCTGTGGCTCAACCTGGTCACCAACGGCATTCAGGATGTGGCCCTGGCCTTTGAAGGCGGAGAGCCGGGCGCCATGAAACGCAGGCCCCGGCGGCCGAATGAGAAGATTTTCGATTCCCAGATGATCAGCCAGACCCTGGTATCGGGCGCGGCCATCGGCGCCATGGCTTTTGGCCTCTGGTATTGGCTGATCGAGGTCCAGATGATAGAGGAATCCTCGGCCCGCAACGGCGTTTTGCTTCTGATGGTGCTACTGCAGAACGTGCACGTGTTCAACTGCCGCTCCGAGTCGACCTCCGCCTTCCGGATTCCCCTGCGCCGCAATTGGATTCTGATCCTGGGGGTGACGGCGGCTCAAGGCATCCACATCTTGAGCATGTATCTGCCCTTCATGCAGACGATTCTGACCACCGCGCCGGTCTCTTTTTCCCAGTGGCTGTCCGCCCTGGGGCTGGCATGTGTCGTTTTGGTGGTGATGGAAATCTTCAAATGGGTTAAAAGACGGCAGGCGGTTGCGGTTTAACTGGAATTTTTCAACAGGAGGGTCGTCCCGTGGAAAAAATGAAAGTGCAAGACCTCATGGTTCCGGCAGACAAGTTCCCCAAGATATCCGACAGCGCCACCTTCTACGAGGCGCTTGCGGCCCTGGAGGCCGCCCAGGAGAAGTTTCTTTCCGGGGAAAGCCGGCAGAGAATTCTGCTGGTGGAAAACCAGGACGGCAAGATCGTCGGGAAAATCTCGCCCATCGATCTCTTCGTCGGGCTGGAGACCAACTACAGCAGAATCAATGCCGAGCAGACCGTCAACCGCTTCGGGCTCAGCTACGTCTGGAAGTCCATGCAAAAGGACTACAACCTGTGGGAAAACCCCTTCAAGGACCTGTGCCGCAAAGCAAGTGACGTTCAAATCAAGAACTTTCTCAAAACCCCCACCGAAGGCCAGTCGGTGCGGACCCAGGACACCCTGGCCAAATGCTTTCATCTGTTCGTGATGAACCGCCACGACTCCCTTTTCGTCTATGAGGGCGACCAAATCGTCGGGTTGCTGCGATTTACCGATGTCTACAACAAGGTCTCGCAGACCATGAAGGCATGCGGCCTATAGCGTCCAGGCGCCCATCCCCCACAGAGGCTTCCGCCCATGAACCTCACTTTTGATCAGGCGGTGGTGTTCGCCATTCTGTCGGCTACCCTGGTGCTGTTCGTCTGGGGCCGCTGGCGCTACGACCTGGTCGCCGTCGCCGCCCTGCTGCTGGTGTTCATCGCCGGCCTGGTGCCGGCCGAGCAGGTTTTTATGGGGTTCGGGCATCCGGCGGTGGTCACCGTGGCCGCCGTCCTGGTGCTCAGCCGCGGCCTGCTCAATGCCGGTGTCGTTGACAGCCTCTCGCGCAGTCTGGCGCGGGTGGGCCCCCGCCCGATGCTGCAGGTGGCCACCCTGACCGGCATCGTGGTGCTGTGCTCGGGCTTCATGAACAACGTGGGGGCGCTGGCGCTGCTGATGCCGGTAGCGATCTGGATGTCCCGCCAAAGCGGCAGGTCGCCCTCGCTGCTGCTCATGCCGCTAGCCTTCGGCTCGTTGATTGGCGGCCTGATCACCCTGATCGGCACCCCCCCCAACATCATCATCGCCCTCTTCCGGGCCGAAACGGGCGCGCCGGCCTTCGGCATGTTCGATTTCACCCCCGTGGGCCTGGGGGTGGCCGCGGCCGGCCTGATTTTCATCTCCCTGATAGGCTGGCGGCTGACCCCCCAGCGGGAGGGGCAGAGCGCACCGGATGAACTCTTCGAGATCGACGACTACCTCAGCGAGGTGATCGTTCCGGAGGGGGCCAAGATCGTCGGCAAGACCATCTTTCATCTCACCTCGGCGATGGAGAAGGAAACCGAGGCGACGGTGGTCGGGCTGATCCGGGGAGAGCGCCACGTCGCGGCGCCGGGATGGTACGAGGTGATTCAGGCCGGCGACATCCTGATGGTGGAGGCCACTCCCGAGGATCTGAAGGCCCTGATCGACGGCATGGGACTGGCGCTGGCCGAATGCAAGGGCGACTGCAAGGAGATCCTGGGCTCGGAGGAGATCCGCCTGATGGAAGCCGTCATCACGGCGGACTCCCCGCTGCCCGGCACAACCGCGGCGAGCCTGCACCTGCGCCGCAATTTCGGGGTCAACCTGCTGGCCATCGCGCGGCGCGGGCGGCGGCTGGAACGCCGGCTGGGCGAAACCCTATTCTTCATCGGCGACATCCTCCTCTTGCAGGGCAGCGAGGAAGCCCTGCAGACCACCCTCAGGACCTTCAAGTGTCTCCCGCTGGCCGAGCGCGGCCTGCGGATCGGCCAGCCGCGCCAGGTCTTTCTGGCGCTGGGTATTTTCGGCGGGGCGATGGCGCTCTCGGCCCTGAACCTGCTGCCGGTTCAGGTGGCCTTCATCGCCGCGGCGGTGATCATGGTGGTGGCGGGCCTCGTTCCCCTGGGGGACATTTACGAGAGCATCGACTGGCCGATCATCGTTCTGCTGGGGGCCATGTTCCCCCTGGGCCACGCCCTGGAATACACCGGCGGGGCGCGGTTGATCGCCGCGCAGCTTCTGCTGCTCTCGGGCCATTTCCCCCCCATGGCAACCCTGGCCGTGCTCCTGGTGGGCACCATGCTGCTTTCCAACGTCGTCAACAACGCAGCCGCCGCCGTTCTCATGGCCCCGATCGCCATCACCCTGGCCCGGGGGATGGCGGTTTCGGTGGACCCCCTGTTGATGGCGGTGGCCGTGGGTTCCTCCTGCGCTTTTATGACGCCCGTGGGCCATCAGTCCAATGCCCTGGTGATGGCCCCCGGCGGCTATCGCTTCGGCGATTATTGGCGCCTGGGGCTGCCGCTGTCCGTCCTGGTCACGGTGGTTGCCGTCCCGCTGATCCTGTATTTCTGGCCAATGGCCGCCGCACGGCCCTTCCCGTGAAAGGCATGCGATCGAACAGACAGGGGGGCACCGTTTCGTTCCCGGGAAGTTTATATGTCAAGGGCCTTGATCCCGACCGTGGGGGGTATCGCCGCTGCATTGTGTGCGGCAGGTTCTCGGCAAGATTTTTTGCACGCGTGAACGGCCACAGTTACAGGCGTTGCGACGCTTGCCACGCCACTTTTCTGAATCCGACCCTCCGATGCAGAGGCCATCGATGAGGAAACCCGTCATGCGTGAAAATATCGATCTCAAATACTTCAAAAACCGTCTTGAGCAGCGGCTTAAGGAAATCACCGACGGGCAAAAACCGATCGCACCCCTGGCGCTGGACCCGTCGCGCGTCGGCCGCCTGTCGCGAATGGATGCCATGCAGCAGCAGGCCATGGCCCAGGCAACCGCCCGTCTCACCGCCATGGAGGAGCGGCGCATCCGAACGGCGCTCGACCGCATGGCATCCGGCGATTACGGCTATTGCATGGGGTGCGAGGAAGAAATCGCCGAGGGGCGGTTGCGGGTGGCCCCCAGCGCCTTGACCTGTATCGCCTGCGCCCGGGCAGCGGACGGGGGGTGATCCGGGGCACCATTGTAGCCTTGAAAGCTGCCTGCATTCAGTTGGAACAACCGAATCACATGGGTGAAGGTGACAGGATGATCGGCGCTATTGCCGGAGATATCATCGGATCGGTTTACGAGGTCCACCCCATCAAGACCAAGGCGTTCCCTCTTTTTCATCCGCGCTGCCGCTTTACCGACGACTCCGTGCTCACCATCGCGGTGGCCCAGGCGATTCTGACGGACAGGGACTACCGCCGCTGGGTCTGGGAAATCGGCCGCCGCCACCCCAATGCCGGTTATGGCGGCACCTTCATCGGGTGGCTGCGCGCCAAGGAGCCCACGCCTTACAACAGTTGGGGCAACGGTTCCGCCATGCGGGTCAGCCCGGTGGGCTGGGCGTTTGACAGTGCCGACAGCGTCTTGCGCGAAGCCGCCCGTTCGGCGGCAATATCACACAACCACCCTGAAGGCATCAAGGGGGCACAAGCGGCGGCCCTGGCCGTCTTCCTGGCCCGCAAAACACGCGACAAGGCCCTGATCAAACGGAAGCTGGCCGGCCGGTTCGGATACGACCTTGACCGGACCGTGGACGGCATCCGGCCTTCCTACGGCTTCGACGTGTCCTGTCAGGGAACGGTTCCGGAGGCCGTCATCGCCTTTCTGGAAGCCGACACCTATGAGGACGCCGTCCGCAACGCGGTATCCCTTGGCGGCGACAGCGATACCCTCGCCTGTATCACCGGCGCGATTGCCGAAGCATACTACGGACCCGTCGCCCAGCTTATCCGGGAAAAAGTCAAAGCGTGCCTGACAGCGGACCTTTGGTCGATAACGGAACAATTCTGCCGTGAATACGGCCCTGACGACGAATGAAGGAAACTTTTGGAACGCTTATAATTGATGCGGCGGTAAAAAGTCAAAAGTTGAGATGGTGGTGTAGAAAGTTCAAGTTACGACGCGTAAATCTCGTGGAGTGAGGTGTACTTATGGTACGCCGCAGCGACTTCGAGATGCAGCGCAACGCAGAAGTTGGACTTTTTGCGGAACCGCCAACTATCGGTGATACCTGGATTATTGATCTGACACACCCTTTCTTGACGAAGAGGCAGCGACGGCCGCACCCAAAGCCCCAGTTTTGCGGTTGGCTGAACATAACGCCGCAGCAGGGGCAATGGCTTCGAGGACAAAAATTATTTGGCTGCCAGAATACCAGGTTGGCTGTCCCAGCGGTTAGCAAAGCGGTCACCCGAGGGGTCGCTCTATCGGAAACACGGGGGCATACAAATTCTCTCAAGCGGAACCGTCACCCCTGGTTTTTTGAAAACAGGTAGTGGAAGATATCGGCGATATATACGATTCCAATCGGTTTGTTGTTTTCGATGACAGGCAGGCGGCGGTACCTGTTTTTGACCATGCGATCCAAGATCGTCATCAAATGTTCGTCAGCCGAAGCTCCGACTACTTCCGGGCTCATGATCTGCTTGACCTTTTTCTTTTTGAGGGCTTCAGTGAAAGGCAGCATTTGGCCTTCCCATGATATGAAATCGCCGCTATACCCGTAGTTTAAAAATTCAGGACGCAGGTGGTAGAGCAGATCAAACATGGTGACGACACCCGCCAGTTCGCTGAATTCGTCCACAACGATCAGGCTGACCGTCCTGTGGCCGGTCGCCCTCACCTTTCCGTTCAAAATCATTTCGATTGCCAAGCGGGCAGGTTCTTCCGCGTGAATCTTATCAAACTCCCTGACCATAATGTCCCGCGCACACATCGTCATCTTAATGCTCCTTTTGGACACCGGGCAGCATGACTCAAAGCGCCCGTTGATTAAATATTTTTTTTAGTAATTACGCACTCTATACTAAAACGCCGCGGCCCAGAATTCAAGGTTGAAGCGATGCGGCCGGTGTCGACTGTGCTGCGGGAGGTTAATAATCGCCATTTTGAGTATCGAGCGGTTCCCGGGGTTGATGGAATTCTGATGCACACGGCAAGGGGGTCGGATCCGGTTTGCAACCGCCGGTGCAGCAGGCAATCCACTGTATTAACATCGATATTTGACATACAAGCGCCCCCCTGATATATCCTCAAAACCCAACCCGAACTCAACTGGAGGCTTGGTTCCCATGAAACGGCAAAGCGAATACCTGCGACTGTTGCTTGACGTAACCAAAATGATCACCGCCTCGCTGGATCCCACCGAAAAATTCGACCTCATCGTGTCCCGGATCCCCCAGGTCACAGGGGTGGACGCCGCCACCATCCGGCTGTTAGACCCCTCGGGCCAAAAGCTGATCCTGAAGGCCGCCTCGGGGCTGAGCGAGACCTATCTGAACCGCGGCCCCATCGATGCCGAGGAAAGCGTGCTATCCGCCCTGGCCGGGACCCCCATCGCGGTTTATGACGCGGCCAACGACCCCCGCATCCAGTATCCCGAAGCCGCCCGGGAGGAGGGCATCAAGAGCATCCTGGTGGCGCCGATTCCCATCCGGGGCAAGATCAACGGCATCCTGCGCCTGCTCACCCGGACCCCCCGGGAATTCGACCCGCTGGAGATCGAATTTGTCGCCGCCCTGGCCGAGCAGTGCGGCATCGCCATCGAACTTGCCCGCATCCACGACGCCCAGCAGCGCCAGCTCAACTACTTTAAGGTTCTCTCCGAACTCGGCAGGACCATCAACGAAACCCGGGAGCTGGATAAAATTCTCGACCTGATCGTCACCAAGCTGCCGGCGGCGATGGGCGTCAAGGCGTGCACCATCCGTCTCATCGCATTGAACAAGGGGCGCCTGGAGCTGAAGGCGGCCCATGGGTTGAGCCGCAGCTATCTCGAACGGGGCCCCCTGGACGATGAATTGGCGACCTATTTCGTCCTGGACGGGGAGCCGGTGGTGATTCCGGACGCCACCACCGACATCCACACCCTCTACCACAAGGAGGCGGCCCGCGAGGGGGTGGGCAGCATCCTGGCGGTGCCCATCTTGATCCACGGCGAAACCATCGGCATGCTCCGGCTGCTGAGTGCCGAACAGCGCCATTTCTCCACCCACGACATCAACTTTGCCATGGCCGTGGCCGAGCAAAGCGGGGTGGCGATTCAAAACGCCATCGACTACCAGAAGCTGAAAGACCTGCTGCAGGCCTGCAATTCATCGAAATCCGTTTAGCTACCGACCGGGGCCGGTCGCCGGCCCCGCACCCCCTGCCCCACCCCGACCGGGACACGGCCGACGGGTCCGGCGCGGCTCAAAATTTCGGCCCGCCTTGTACCGTCTGGGCCTCGCCGCCTGCGCCGATCCCCAGAAAGTGCCGGGCATTGCCCCCCAGCACCCCTTGCAAGTGTTCGTCTTGCAGCCCGGCACGCTGAAACCACTTCAACTCCCGGTCCCAGGCATACGGAATGTTCGGGAAATCCGAGCCGTACATGACCCGGTCCGGCCGCAGGTCCTGGAATTTGACCGGGTTCTTAAACGGCAGGTAGTCGGTTACGGCCATGGCGGTGTCCAGCCAGAGGGTGTCGTGACGCTCCAGCAGCCGTTGGTAGGCGCGGAACTCGTCGGCACCCAGGTGGGGCACACAGAGCGCCAGACGCGGAAAGTTTTGAAGCAGGCGCGCCACCTTGGCGGCGCTGCAGGTCTGATGGGGGTCGCAGCGGTAGGCCGGGCTCTTGGGCTCGCGGCCGGCGTGGATCACCAGGGGTTTGGCTTCGTCCTCGCAGACCTGGCAGACCGCGTCCAGCGCGGCGCTTTGCATGTCGAAGCACTGCACGTGGGCGTGGAGTTTGACGCCTTTGAGCCCCAGGCCGAATGCCTCCCGCAGGATAGCGGGGGCCTCGGGTTCGCCGGGAAATACCGTCGCAAGCCCCGTAACCCGGCCGCCAAAGGCGCTGCACTTCAATGCCGCGTAGCGGTTGAGTTCCCGGGAAATGCCGGGTTTGTGGGCATAGTGCAGGGCCACCACGTGCGCAACCCCGCGGGCGAGCAGGAATTCCAACACTTCGGTGGTGCCGAGGCGGTAGCGCAGGGGCCAGGCGTGGGTGTCGAACCACTGCCAGACGGCAGCCCAAATGGTCCGCGGAAAGATGTGGACGTGGGCGTCCACCACGGGCGGCAATCCCGCCGGGACCCGCGGTCCCTCGGGGTCGTTGACCGCAACAAGCGATGGTGTCAGCAAGGCGCCTCCAGCAGGGGCAAAGATCGCGGCAGCAGCGCGCCACCCGGAAAAAAAAACGAAAAACGCGAGGATCGAAACGGGAGCGGGTTCCGGAAGGTAAGGGCCCCGGAAAAAAATCTACATCTGGCCTCTGGATTTATTTCTTTCCGTGACCCTGAACCCACTCAATTATCGCGCCCCCCGCGCAAACTGTCAACCCGCCGCATCGGAAGCGCCCATTTTCAAAGGATCGGCTCACCGCAGGGCCGGCCGCGGTGCGACTGAAGGCCGAGGCCCAGGTGACGATGCGGACCGACTTTTTTGAATTCGATGGCCTTGCCCGGCTGGGGGCTTTGTGTTGACATCCCGGCCGGATTCGGGGATATCTGCCGCCATAAGGACAGCTTGGCCACACCCATCCACGCAACCTCGGCCCCAGGCCGAGGAATTGACCCCGCCCCCGCTGGGGGCTTCATCAAGGAGGTTGTGATGGCAAAGATGACCGTCAACGATTTAAACGTCAAGGGCAAACGCGTCCTGATGCGGGTGGATTTCAACGTGCCCCTGCGGGACGGCAAGGTGACCAACGACAATCGCATCCGGGCGGCGCTGCCGACCATCCGCCAGATCGTCCGGAACGGCGGCCGACTGGTGCTGATGTCGCACCTGGGGCGGCCCAAGGGCGAGCGCAACCCGGCCATGTCGCTGGCCCCCTGCGCGCCGCTGCTGAGCCAACTGCTGGGCCGACCCGTCGCCTTTGTCGACGACTGCCTCGGCGCGGCGGTGGAGTCAGCCGTCGCGGCGCTTGCCGACGGCGACATCCTGCTGCTCGAAAACCTGCGCTACCACGAGGCCGAAACCCGCAACAGCCTTGATTTTGCCGCACAGCTGGCACGGCTTGGGGACCTTTACGTCAACGACGCCTTCGGCACGGCCCACCGTGCGCACGCCTCCACCGAGGGCGTGACCCACTACCTGGCGGTCTGCGCGGCCGGCTTGCTGATGATGAAGGAGCTGGACTACCTGGGGCGGTTGCTGCAAAACCCGGAAAAGCCGTTTGTGGCGGTGTTGGGCGGTGCCAAAATTTCCGGCAAGATCGACGTCATCGCCAACCTGCTGCCGCGGGTGGACCGCATCCTGATCGGCGGCGGCATGGCCTTCACCTTTTACAAGGCCAAGGGGTTTGAAATCGGGGCGTCGCTGCTGGAGGAGGACCGCCTGGCTCTGGCCCGCGAGCTGCTCGAGAAGGCCGGCGACAAGCTGGTGCTGCCGCCGGACTGCGTGGTCGCGCAAACCGTGGATATCGCCGCGCGCACGGTGGGGGATCTGCGCACGGTTGATGCCGACGCCATTCCCGCCGGCTGGCGGGGGCTGGATATCGGCCCCAAATCGCTGGCAGCCTTCGGTGCGATCCTGGCGCCGGCGCGCACGGTGGTATGGAACGGGCCCATGGGGGTCTTTGAACTCCCCCAAACCGCGGAGGGGACTTACGCCGTGGCCCGTATGCTGGCCGATATCACCGCCGGCGGCGCCGTTACGGTCATCGGCGGCGGCGATTCGGCCGCGGCCGTGGCCAAGGCCGGGGTCGAAGACAAGGTGTCGCACGTCTCCACCGGCGGCGGGGCCTCGCTTGAATTTCTGGAGGGCAAGGTTTTGCCCGGGGTGGCGGCCCTCAGCGAAAAGCCCTGAAAATGGCCGCTGAAACCCATTACTTACGCGAAGGGTCGGCCTTGGCGAGGGTTTCGGCCATCGCAATCAGCTCCATGAACCACTGCTGGCGGGGCCTGCCGTTGGCGGCGTCCATCTCGGCAATCGCTTCTTCCAGCGGCAGGCTGCTGACGCCCGGGCCGCGGAGTCCCAACACCCGGATGTCGCCGGCGCCGTTTTCCAGTGCCGCCAGCAGATCGAAGGCGGCGGCGGCGCCCATGCGGCTGGCGAGGATGCGGTCGAAGGCGGTGGGGATCCCGCCGCGCTGCAGGTGCCCCAGAATGGCGGTGCGGACCTCGAACTGCCCGCAACTTTCCTCTTCCAGCAGCCGCTGAATGAAATCGGTGGTGTAGCGCCGCGAGCAGTCCTCGTTTCTCAGCAGGATCACCATGCGCTTGCCCGTGGCGAAATTGTGGCGCAGCATGCCGACGTCGCGCACCAGGTCCGAAAGGTGCACCCCGCTTTCGGGCAGGTAGGCAATTTCGGCACCGGTGGCAAGCGCCCCCATCAGCGACAGAAACCCGCAGCGGCGTACCATCACCTCCACGATAAAGGCCCGTTTGCTGGCGGCGGCGGTGTGCCGGATCTTGTCGACCGCCTCGACGATGTTGTTGAGGCCCGTGTCCGCGCCGATGGCAAAGTCGGTCCCGGGAAGGTTGTTGTCGATGGTGGCCGGCACCAGCACCATCGGAATATTGAAAGCCGGGTAGTCCGCGCGGGGCCGCTGGATGCGGTATGTGGGGGCCCACTATG
>JAWOJK010000008.1:0-9563 GCA_046481705.1 Desulfobacterales bacterium
GTGCGCACCGAAGTGCGCAGCCGGCAGGCCGACTCCCACCTGGGGCACGTTTTCGAGGACGGTCCGCCGCCCACCGGCCTGCGCTACTGCATCAACTCGGCCGCGCTGCGCTTCATCGAGGCCAGCGCGCTTGAGAAGGAGGGCTACGGCCAGTATCGAAGCCTGTTTGGGCCGCAATAGGCGGCGGGGGCCGGCAGCGGCCCTTCTTCGGGCTGAATCAGCCTGCCAGGCGACCTTCCTCAACCCCGTGGCAGGCCACATGGGTCTTTTCACCCTGCGGGCGCAATTTCGGCACTTCGCGCACGCAGCGATCGTTGGCGTGCGGGCAGCGTCCGTGGAAGACGCAGCCCGAGGGCAGGTCGATGGGGGTGGGCACGTCTCCCGTGAGCCGCTGGTGCTGGAAGCCTTTGGCGTTCAGCCGGGGAATCGCGGAGAGCAGCGCCTGGGTGTAGGGGTGGCGCGGCCGATCGAATAACGCGTCGATGGCGGCTAGTTCGCACAGGGTGCCGAGGTACATGACGGCCACCCGGTTGGAGATGTGCGCCACCACGGAGAGGTCGTGGCTGATGAAAAGGTACGTCAGGCGGCGCTTCTCCTGGAGCTCCATCATCAGGTTGAGGATCTGGGCCTGGATCGAGACGTCCAGGGCCGCGATCGGCTCGTCGGCCACGATGAATTCGGGATCCACCGCCAGCGCCCGAGCAATCGAGATCCGCTGGCGCTGGCCGCCGGAGAACTCGTGGGGGTAGCGCTCGCGCCACTCCGGGTCGACCCCCACCTGCTGCATGATCTCGGCCACCCGGTCGAGGACTTCGCTGTTGGCAATTCCCGGCCGGTGAAAGCGGATGGGCTCCTCCAGCGCCTGGCGCACGCGCATGCGGGGGTTGAGCGAGGCATAGGGGTCCTGAAAGATCATCTGCATCCGGGTGCGGTAAGCCTTGAACTGCTCCCGGGGCAGGTGGTCGATGCGCCGGCCGCGGTAGTGGACCTCGCCGGCTTGGGGCGGGTAGAGGCGCATGACCGTGCGCGCCAGGGTCGACTTGCCGCAGCCGCTTTCACCCACCACGCTGACGGTTTCGCCTTCGCGGATGTCGAAGCTGACGCCGTTGACGGCCTGCACCAGGGTTTTGCTGCGGACAAAGCGTCCGCCGGTGAACCGCAGCTGGTCCAGCCACCCGCCCGAAATGTCGAAATGCTTGTAAAGGTCCCGGATGCTGACCAGCGTGTCGGTGTTCATAAGCGCTTCCTTGGCCCGTCAGTCCAGCAGGTGGCAGGCCGCCAGGCATCCGGCCGCCTTGGGTTCCAGGGGCGGCACGCGGCGGCGGCAGATCTCTTCGCACAAGGTGCAGCGGTTGCTGAAAGGGCAGCCCGCGGGCACCCGGGTGAGGGTCGGCATCATGCCCGGAATCTGGTTGAGCCGCTGGCCGCGCGGCACCCGCTGGGGCAGGGCGCCCAGCAGCCCCCGCGTGTAAGGGTGCTGGGGATTGCCGGCGACCTGTGCGGTGGGGCCGATCTCCACGATCGTTCCGGCATACATGACGGCAATCCGTTCGGCCACCTGGGAGACCACCGCCAGATCGTGGGTGATCAGGATCAAACCCATTTTTTCGGACTGGCACAGACCCAGCAGCAGCGCCAGGATGTCGGCCTGGATGGTCACGTCCAGGGCCGTGGTGGGCTCATCGGCGATGATCAGCGCCGGCGAGTTCAAGAGCGCGATGGCGATGACGATGCGCTGGCGCATGCCGCCGGAAAATTCGTGCGGGTACTGCCGCAGCCGTTTTTCAGGCGACGGGATGGCCACCTTGCGGATGCGGTCCAGGGCGATCGCGGTGGCCTCGGCCCGGCTGATCGCGCGGTGGGCCAGAATCGTTTCCACCATCTGGGTGCCGATGGTGAGCACCGGGTTCAAGGTCATCATCGGGTCCTGGAAGATCATGCTGATCCGGTTGCCGCGGATCTGCCGCAGCTCCTCCTCCGGCAGGGCCGTCAGCTCGCGCCCCTCGAAGAGCAGGCGGCCGCCGGCGATGTAGCCGGGTTTGCTCACCAGGTTGAGAATCCCGAAGCCGGTGACCGACTTGCCCGCCCCGGACTCGCCCACGATCCCCAGGCGGTCGCCGCGCGCCAGATCGAAGCTGACGCGGTTGACGGCGGTCAGGTCGCCGTGGCGCATCCTGAACCGGATCTCGAGATCCCTGACGGACAAAAGCGGTTGTCGGTCCACGACTAGGCCTTGTAAAGCTTGGGGTTGAGAAAGTCGCGCAGCCAGTCGCCGAGCAGGTTGATGGAAAGAATCAAAACCACCAGGGCGACCCCGGGAAACAGCGTGATCCACCACGAGCCGCTGAAGATGTAGTCGAAACCGGCCTTGATCAGGGAGCCCAGGGAGGGGCGTGTGACCGGCATGCCCAGACCGATAAAGGAAAGCGCCGCCTCGCTCATGATGGCGTTGGCCACCTGGACGGTGGAGATCACCAGCACCGGGGTGAGGGTGTTGGGCAGAATGTGGCGCCACATGATCCGGCGCGGGGACAGACCGATGACCCGCGCGGCTTCGATGTACTCCTTTTTTTTCTCCGCCAGCACCGAGGCCCGCACGGTGCGGGCGTACTGGGGCCACTCGGCAAAGCCGATGATGACGATCAGCAGCGGGACGGCCAGCTGTTCGTAGCGGCCCATGCCGAAGGCGGCCTGGAACAGGGCGCCGAAAAAGATGGCCACCATATAGGTCGAAAACGAAAGCTGGACGTCCGCCAGGCGCATCAGGAAGGCATCGAAGCGCCCGCCGCGGTAGCCGGCCACCAGCCCGACAAAAATGCCCATGAGCGCCTGCAGGGCCACCGCCCCCAAACCGATCAAGATCGACACGCGCATCCCGTAGAGCATCGTGGAGAGCATGTCGCGCCCCTGGGAATCGGTGCCCAGCAGAAAGCGCGCATCGCTCTGGTCCAGCCAGAACGGCGGCATTTCGGAGTCCATGATGTCGATGGTGCTGCTGTCGTAGGGGTTGTGGGGCGCGATCAGGGGCGCCCCGAAGCTGACGACCACCAGGATCGCCAGGCACAAGAAGCTGCCGATGGCCATCGGGTCGCGCAGAAAGCTGTAAACGAAATAGGATTTCTGAAACCCCCGCCACCCCTGCATGGTCACTTTCTCCCAGCGATGCGGATCATGGGGTTGACCAGACCGTAGACCAGGTCCACCACGGTGTTGACCGTGACGAAGAGGGCGCCCACAAACACCAGATAGGCCACGATCAGCGAGGTGTCGGCGCGGTCGATCGCTTCGATGAACATGGCGCCCATGCCCTGCCACTGGAACACCGTCTCGGTCAGGATCGTGAACGCGATCAGCGTGCCGAGCTGCACGCCGCCGACCGTGATGACCGGCAGCAGGGTGTTTTTGAACCCGTGCACCAGCAGCACCCGCCAGGGTTTGAGCCCCTTGGCGCGGGCATACTTGATGTAATCGGTTTCCAGGACCTCCTTCATCTCGGCGCGGATCAGGCGGATGAAGAGCGGCAGCATGATCGAGGAGAGGGCGATGCTCGGCAGGATCAGGTGCTTGAGCCCGTCGCTGGTGAAATAGCCCGACTGCCAGCCGGGAAAAAGCGTCACCACCTCGCCGCGGCCGAAGGACGGCAGCCACCCCAAACCCACCGAGAAGACATAGATCAGCAGGATGGCCGTCAGAAAGACCGGGATGGAAACACCCACGATGCTGACCCCCATGAAGAAGCGCGCCAGCCACGCGCGCGGCCGGATGGCGGCATAGATGCCGATCGGGATCGAAAGCAGCACCACCAGGAGGGCGGTGGCGAAAACCAGTTCAAGCGTGGCCGGCGCTTTGCTGAGGATCACCTGCAGCGCCGGCCGCTTGAAGTAGAAGGAATTGCCGAGGTCGCCCTGCAGGGCCCGGATCAGAAAGCGCCCCCACTGGAGCAGGAAAGGGTCGTTCAGGCCGAGCTTTTCCCGCAGGGCGTCGCGTTCCGCGGCCGAAACCGAGATGCCGGTGATCTCCCGCACCGGGTCGCCCACCGACTGCTTGATGGTAAACCCGATCAGGCTGATCACCAGCATCACGAAGACGGCCTGGGTGACGCGGCGGATAAAAAAAGCGAACATGGGTCAGTCGGCCCCCGCTTATTCCATCACCAGATCCCCAAAGTAGGGGAAGTCCATGATGTTGACGATCTCGCGGGCGTTTTTAAGCTTGTCGCTGCCGGCCCACGAGAGCATCTGCCAGTGCAGCGGAATAAAGGCCGCTTCGTCGTATAAAATGCGTTCGACTTCCTGCAGCATCGCGGTTCTCTTGGCCGGATCGGTTTCGCTCTGGGAGGCCAGGGTCAGCTCGTCAACCCTGGGGTTGCAGTAGTTGCCGGAGTTGTACTGGCCGTAGCCGGTCTCCTTGTTGGGGCACATGTAGAGAAACTCGAAGAAATTGGCCGAGTCCTCGGTATCGGCGTGCCAGCCGATCATCTGGATGTCGGCCACCTGGGCGTCGAACTCGTCCCAGAACTGGGCCTTGGGCATGGTCTTGAGCTCCACCTTGATGTTGATTTTGGAGAGCATCGCGACCACCGCCTCGGCGATCTTCTCGTCGTTGACGTAGCGGTTGTTGGGGGCGATCATGGAGACGGTAAAGCCTTTCTCGTGGCCGGCTTCCTTCATCAAGGCCTTCGCCCGTTCGAGGTCAAAGCGCGGCTGGAGGTCTTCCACAAAGCCAACGTAGCCCCGGGGGGAGTTCTGGGCGGCGGCCGTGGCGCGCTCCTTCATGATCTTCTGGACGATGCCGGCGTTGTTGACGGCGTAAACCATCGCCTGGCGCACCCGCGCGTCCTTGAACTCGGCGCGGCGCTTCTGGTTGGGCTGAAAGGTGATGATCCGGGAGCCGGGCATGGTGATCAGCTGGACCCCTTTGGTCTTTTCGATGCGGTCGAAATCCTGAGGCGGCACCGGCATGATGAAGTCGACATCACCCGCCAGCAGGGCCGCCAGCCGGGTGGCGTCCTCGCTGATGGGGGTCAGGACGATGGTGGTGACATTGCCCGCGTTTTTGTCCCAGTAATCGGAAAAAGCTTTGAAAACCCATTTCTGGCCCTGTTCCCGGCTCTCCACGTAGTAGCGGCCGGTGCCCGAGGCCTGCTCGTTGGCAAACGAGTGTTCGGTCTTGACGATGGCGTCCTTGGGCAGGCCCTTCTCGTCGGTTCCCGAATAGAAAACTGAATCCATCGGGA
This sequence comes from Desulfobacterales bacterium, assembly GCA_046481705.1. Lineage (GTDB taxonomy): Bacteria > Desulfobacterota > Desulfobacteria > Desulfobacterales > JAABRJ01 > JAABRJ01. The sequence goes on from JAWOJK010000008.1 coordinate 5,237, forward strand.
AGATGTAGGTGCACATGTTGAGGGTCAGGCCGTAGGGTTTGGTGGTGATGATGTCGACGGTGTAGTCGTCCACCGCCACCGCTGGGCCGAACGGCTCGAAAAGTCCCTTGAAATCCGGGCTTCTTTTAAGCCGCTCCAGCGTCCAGACGACGTCCTTGGCGGTGAAGGGGTTGCCGGAGTGGAACTTTACGCCCTTGCGCAGGAAAAAGCGCAGGGTCAGCGGATCCAGACGCTCCCAGCGCTCGGCCAGGCGGGGCTCGAAATCCATGGCCTGGGTCCAGCGGACCAGGGGGTCAAAGACTATATGGGAGTACTGCAGCATGCCCCCGGAGAGCTGCACATGCGGGTCGAGGGATACCGGGTCGGCGTCAATGGCCAGGCGCAGGGTTTTGGCCCCTGCCATTGCCGGGCAAGCCAGGACGGCCGCCGCCAGCAGAACCAACAGCAAACGTTTCATGATCGCTCCTTTCGTATGGGTTTCATCACGGCGTCTCCCGCCACGGACCGGTGGGTGGGGGTGCCACACACCGTCTTTCAGACATCAGAGTAAAATTGGGCTAATAAATCATCGCGCCCCTTTCGTGTCAAACGTTTTCCTCGGCTGGCGGAGGCCTTTCGGTCCGGGTAAAAAGCGCTCCGTTCCATTTGCGGCCCCCCGGCGGCGGCGGAACCTTTCATCTCGCCCGAGCCCGATCCGCCGCAGCTGCCGGGACGCGGGCTTTTCCTGTTTTTAACCAACCCCTAACACAATTTGAAAACTCCCTGAAAAATCAGGTGCCAAAAGGTGATGGACCACTAAAAGTCCAATGCCGGACGGTTTCAAGAAAAGCGCCACGTTGCGGCGCGCCGGTTGAGGCCCTCGCGAAAGGAGCTGAGATGTACTGCGAAAAATACAGCGCCACCATCCCCGTCAACACCTGCATCGCCCGCCAGGAGGCGGCCCGCCGGCAGCGGCCGTTTTGGATCGGTCGAGGCGATCCCGGCTGCCACAGTTGCGATCAGGGGCGCCAGGTGATGCGCGATTTCCGCCTGCGGCGGGCGCGGGCGATGGCGGCGGTTGCAGCCGTCAGCGACCGGGAGGCGCTCCCGCTGACGGCTTGACGGGGCCCGGGCGAAAATCAAGCGGGAGAAAAGGCGGGTCGTTTGCCCGCGGAAATGCATTCGGGCCATTGGACCTGTTTCCAAGGGGATCGCCGAACCCGTAAAAACTATCCTGGGGGGCCTGCTGGTTTTTGGCGGGGCCCGTCAGGCAAAGCCGCTTTTTGCGCCAGATAGACCACGTGCCGGAATCCCCCCCGGCCGGGGCGTGCGATCGCCACTGCAAGCCCCGCTGCCCGCAGGCGGCTTTCAAAACCGGGATCTAAATTTTCGCCCCACACGGCAAAAACCCCGCCGGGTTTGAGGGCGATGCGCGCCCGGGCGATCGCCCTGGTGCCGTAAAGCGGGTCGTCACGGCCGTGGGCGTGGGCATAAGGGCCGGTGTAGAGGTCGAGAATGACGGCGTCAAGGGCCGCCTGCCGTTCGGCAGCCGTGCGGATCAGATCGGCGGCATCGGCAATTTCGACCGTCACCCGGGGATCGTCGACCGCCGAATCGGTCAGTACGGCCAGCGGGCCCCGGCACCACGCCAGAACGACGGGGTTTAACTCGGCAACGAGGACGCGGCCCGCGGCTGGCAGGAGATCGAGCACCGCCCTCAACGTGAAGCCCATGCCCAAACCGCCCAGCAGGACCCCGGGCTGCGGGTGACGCTGCAGAAGGCGGCAGGCCATGCGGCCCAAGGCGATTTCGGATCGCTGGGCCGTGCTGTTCATCAGCACGCGTCCGCCCACGGTGATCAGAAAGTCCCGGGGGCCGCGCTGCCTGAGCTCCAGCACGCCTTCCGGGGTGCTGACGCGGTCAAGGCGTTTCCAGGGGAGCGTCATGGGTAGCACCTCGCTGCAGGAAAACGGCCGCATCGTGCTTCAGGGCCCCGGAAAAAAAATAAATCTACATCTGGCCTGTCTTTTTTCCCGTCCACGGCGTTACATCCACCGGCGCATATCTCGATATGCACAGGCGAATGTGCCGTGTAGGTGTAAAAAAATCCGGTGCCATCCTGTGGATTTATTTCTTTCCGTGAACCTTAGACGAAAGCGCCGCCGGCGTCAAACTCAGCAAATACCTTTTGGGGCTTTTTTCAAGCGCCGCGCCGGTGTGATCCACCCCGCCGAAAAATTCCCCGGCAAGAAATTCTCCGCCAAGTCGCTTGACTTTGATTTTAAAAGGGTTTAAAAATTTTAAGCGTAAACGGCCCGCCCAAATACGCGGGCCGGCTCCGTTGGGGCTGTGGTTTAATGGAACCGCAAAGCCGGACGGATGTCGCTGCCCATCACGCCGGCATCAATCAGATACTCTCCAAGGGCATTCCGGGCAACCGGGAATGCCCTTCGTGTTAAACGGGATCACCACCCGCAGCCGCTTTTCCGAGGGGCTTGCCGGGGCATTGAAACGCGCCATCCGATTTTCGGGCTTTTGCCTGAGGGTGATGTTCGGATGGCCACGCAACCATCATCTTTATTTTTAGAGCGGCGACGGCGCCGCAGCATGCCACCCAAAGGATTGAATCTATGTATTTTGAAGCTATTTTCGAGCCGTCAGGAACCATGGAGTATGTCCCCGAGGCCAATGATCTGGCCGGAGAAAAAATTGCCATTCAAGAGGGCTGGATTATCAAGGAAGGCCCCTTCAAGGGACAGCTGTGCTTCTACATTCCCAATTCCACGATCGGCTGGATTCCCAAAAGCGATCTGAAGGAATTAAAGCCGGTTCCCTTTGTCCGCTGGAAGGAAATCCACAAGCAATCCGGTTACGGCAGCTGATGCTTCCGGCTGTGCCCCGCCCCGGGGCGCAGCCCGTTTGGCTCCATCCGGCGCAGGGGGCCATCCCCCATACGCACACCCCACATGCCCCTTTCCCGCCCCGGCGGGCTGCCTTGATCCGACCGTCGATACTGCCGTCACTGCAGCGTCGTTGGAATCGAGGTTGAAAAAACCGCTTTTGTGTGTTTAACAGGACCCATTGGCTCAAGGGCGACCCGCGTCTTCCGGCGGTCGATCGACACGGTCCGCTTTCCCACCGTCTTGACGGCACCTGCCGCACCCTTGCACCCGTCACTTTACCCCCATCCACAAGGAGGAGACATGAAACGCATTGCCATCGTTTTGATTGCCGCAGTCTGCATGGCCGCTTTAGCCGGCACGGCCTTCGCCGACAAAATCACCGTGGCCACCGACACCAACTTTCCGCCCTTCGAGTTCAAGGACAAATCCGGCAAGCACACCGGTTTTGATGTCGAACTCTGGGATGCCATCGCCAAGGTGGTCGGCCTCGAATACGAGCTACAGCCGATGGATTTCAACGGCATCATCCCGGGGCTGCAGACCAACCAGCTGGATGTCGGGATTGCCGGCATGACCATCAAGCCCGAGCGCGCCGAAGTAGTGGATTTTTCGGACCCCTACTATGACGCCGGCCTGCTGATCCTGGTCAAGAACGACACCACCGACATCAACGCCATCGAGGACCTCAAGGGCAAGGTGGTGTCCACCAAACTGGGCACCACCAGCGAGGACTTTGCCAAGAAAAATGCCGGCGCCAAGGAGGTCAAGCTCTTCCCCAACAACGATGCGATGTTTCTCGAGCTGATGAGCGGCGGGGCCGATGCCGTGATTTTCGACTCCCCGGTCATTGCCGAATTCATGCGCACCGCCGGTGCGGGGCTGGTCAAGGTGGTGGGGCCGCTTTACATGGGGCAGTCATACGGCATCGCCTTTCCCAAGGGCAGTGCGCTGGTGCCCGAGGTCAACGCCGCGCTGAAGCAGCTGCGCGCAGACGGTACCTACAACGCGCTCTACCGCAAGTGGTTTAACACCGATCCGAAATAATCCCCCGGTTTTTCCGACCGGCATCGGTTTTTGGGCAGGGGCGGCTTCGGCTGCCCCTGTCTGGTAGAGGGGCCTGCCGCCGCCCGCAAAGGGGACACGGGGGATTGCCATGGGGTTCAAATTTCAATGGGGCGTTGTGCTGGAGACCTTTCCGCTGCTGCTTTCCGGCGTAAAGCTGACGATCATCATCACCATCGGCGGGCTGCTGTTCGGGTTTGTGTTGGGAGTGGGCACCGGGCTGATGAAGCTTTCCCGCAGTCTGCCGATACGCTCGCTCGCCGGGGCCTATGTCGAAGCCGTTCGCGGCACGCCGCTGATCGTGCAGGTCATGTTTCTCTATTTCGGCGTGCCCATGGCGGTGAGCCTGCGCATTCGCCCGATAACCGCCGGCATCATCGCCA
>JAWOJK010000079.1:0-6449 GCA_046481705.1 Desulfobacterales bacterium
TCCGGGCAGTCAGCTGCGGCAAGACCAGGGGCGTCGCCCGCCCCGAGCTTTGACGCGCATGGGCCAGCGCGGCCACCTCGGCTTCGGCCGTTCTGCCTTTCATGGCCACCAGCCGCCCGCCGGGCGCCAGCAGCGGGAGGCCGGCAGCGACAAACCCGGCAAGATCCGAAAAGGCCCGGCAGATCACCACGTCAAACCGACCGGCATAATGCGGGTCAGCAGCCAGGGCCTCAACCCGCACATGACGGGCCACCGCCTCCTCCAGCGTGAGGGTGTGGATGAGGTGGTTGAGGAAACTGACTTTCCGGCGCGAGGCGTCAACCAGGGTCACCGCCAGGGCCGGTCTGGCGATTTTGAGCGGGATTCCCGGAAAGCCGGCACCGGAGCCGATATCCAGCAGGCGCCCGCCAGGCGGCAGAACCCTCAACGCAGCGACGGCGTCAACGAAATGCTTCAGCGCCATCGCCGCCGGGTCGGTGATCGCCGTGAGGTTCATTTTTTGATTCCAGCGGAGCAACTCCCGCGCGTGAACCGCAAATTTTTCGGTCGCGGCGGCGCCGATTTCAACCCCCAGCCGGTTGGCAGCGTCTCGAATCACGTGCTGCCAATCACTTGAGCCGATCATCATTCTGCGCCGTTTTCCTCCGGCAACGGTCTATTTTTGACCGCATCGTCAAAGTCCATCAAAATGCTGACGTCCGATCCGTTGTTGAAGAGAATTTGGGCGTTGGGATAGCGTTTTTTAAAAACGTGCTGCATGCCCTGGTTTTCGCGCAGCACGGTGGCGGTAAACTTTTTGTAATCATTTAGTATCGCGATCCGTTCCAGTTCCCCCAGAAGGTAGGACGCAACCCCCTTCCCCTGATAATCCTCGCGCACCACGAAAGCGACCTCGGCAAGGCCCTCCTCGGCCATGGCATAGGAGCCGATCGCCATGATTTCCTGGTGCCCGCCCTTTTGAACCAGGCCGATGATCGACATGTTCTTGCGGTAATCGACGCTGGCCCACTGTTTCTGCACGACTTCATGCGAAAAGAGTTTCATCTTGTAGAAAAACCGGTAGTAAATTGTCTTTTCCTGCAGAGAGTAGAAAAAGTTGCGGAAGGCAAATTCGTCCGAGGGCAGCAGCGGCCGAAAATCGATCGTTTTGCCGTTTTTGAGCCGCATCGCGCTTTTGTAGCCTTCGATGAAGATCAGATCTTCGGTGGTGGGGGTGAGCTGATCGGGAAAGATGTAATGGCGCTTCTTGGCCATGTCGATCAGTTCTTCGCGGAATTTGGGGTGGGCAATCTGCGCCAGTTCCACCACGCGCTGGTAGATCCCCTTGCCCTTGAGTTCGGCGATACCATACTCGGTCACCACGAAGTTGACGTCCGCACGGGTGGTGGCGACGCCGGCACCCTCGCTCAAATGCGTCACGATCCGGGAGACCTTACCGTTCTGGGCCGTGGACGGCAGCGCGATGATCGAAAACCCTCCCTTGGACATGGCGCTGCCGCGGATGAAATCGACCTGGTCGCCGATTCCGCTGTAGAACAGATATCCCATGGAGTCCGTGCACACCTGCCCGGTCAGATCGACCTCAAGGGCGCTGCTGATGGAAATGAGATTGTCGTTGCGGGCAATTTCGGTGGGGTTGTTGACGAAATCCGAAGAGCGGAAGTAAAATCCCGGATGGTTATCCACAAATCGGTAGAGCGCTTCCGACCCCATGCACAGCGAAGTCACCGCGCGACCCGGCAGAAGGGTTTTTTTCTTGTTGGTGATCACCCCTTTTTCGAACAGGGGCATCATGCCGTCGGTAATCAGCTGGGTGTGCAGACCGAGGTCCTGCCGCTTGTCGAGGTATTTCAAAATGGCGTTCGGCAGATGTCCGAAACCCACCTGCAGGGTGGCGCCATCCTCCACCAGCTGCGAAACGTAATGGCCGATCCGGCGGGTGACTTCCTCGTTCTTTTTTCCCGGCACCATCTCCACCAGCGGTTCATCGTGGATCACAAAATAGTCGATATCATCCACGCGCACAAAGCTGTCTCCCCAGGTTCGCGGCATCTGGGGGTTGACCTGGGCGATGACTTTGCGAGCGTTGTCCATCCCCGAGCGGGTAATGTCCACCGACACCCCCAGGCTGCAGTAGCCATAGCGATCGGGGGGGCTGACCTGGATCAGCGCCACATCCAGGCCGATGCGATGGGTTTCAAAGAGCGCAGGGATCTGGGAGAGGTAGGTGGGAACGTAGTCGATCTTGCCCTCGAACGCCGCTTTGCGCATCTGAGCGCTGATAAAAAAAAGTTTCAGCGAAAAGCGGCGGTGGAAATTTTCGTCCCCCACGTAGCGCGCGAGGGTTGATGAAAGCATCTGGTAGACCATGATATCCTGCATGTGAGGATCGTTGACCATGGTGCGGATCAGATGCTGCGGCTCACCGCAACCGGTGCCGATGAAGACACGACTGCCGCGGTTTATTTTGGAAATTGCCTCCTCGGCACTGACCACCTTGGCGGGGCAACAGGCCTTCAAATCCATTTGGGTCCTCCCTGAAACACTGACGTCTGGCGACGCTGAATTCTGCCCGCTGTTGCGACCTGCAGGCGGCGGTTGCGGACGATTTATTTAGACTGCCTAAAACCACACTCACCCTTTTTTTGCAACACCCGCCCCCTCGGGTCGCTCCTCGCCCCCGGTCGGACGACCCGCCCGCAAGCCGCCGTTGCACTTCAGGCCCCGGCGGCGGCGAATTCTCTGCGGCGGATTGACCCGATTTGAACGCGCTGTTATTTTGGGGTGGCTGAAGCCGGCCAAGCCGGCGGGAACGCCAGCGGGGCAGCAAGGAGTCTACCATGGCAGCTTTCAGAGGCAAAGAGGGGAACAGACCATTTGAGGGCTTAAAAGCGTTGATTGCTGAGAAAGCCATTACACTTCCCGATGCACCCCAACCAAGCCTTCCCCCCCCACCCGAGGTCACAAAGGCCCTTAAGGCCGCCGAAGGAAAACAGCTGAGCGACCGGGAGCTTTTTTTAGCGGCTATGGCAGGGGTTACCCCGCTCAGATCCAATTTGCGAAAGGACGCGCAGCCGCCCGTGAACCCTCAACCGGGCGACAAGGACTTGGCCTCCGAGGCCGAGGGGGTGGCGGCGCTGGAGGAACTGGTGCGCAGCGGAAAAGGTTATGCGGTTTCGCGAACACCGGAATACATGGAAGGCATCGGCGCCTGCGTTCACCCGGAAATCACCCAACGGCTGCACCGTGGGGATTTTGCCATTCAGCACTTCATCGATCTGCATGGCCTGACGGCAGCCCAGGCGGCCGAGGCCTTTGAAGCGTTCATGCAGACGGCGGTTCGAAGCGGCTTACGGGGGGTATTGGTGGTCCATGGCCGGGGCCTCTCCTCGCCCGGCCGGCCGGTTTTAAAGCGTGAGGTCAGACGCTGGCTGAGCAGCGGCCCGTGGCGAAAATGGGTGATCGCCTTTGCCAGCGCCCGGTCGTGCGACGGGGGTACGGGGGCCACCTACGTTCTGTTGCGCCATCGGCCACTCGCCAAGCGCCATCGCCGGAAAAACAAGGGCCGGCCACCTTGATACGGCCGGCTCTGGATCGTCGAGCGCCGCAACGCCCCCTCGTCAGGAAGCCTTTTTCTGCCCCAACAGTTCAAACAGCTGGAGATCCTTCAGGATCGGATCGACATCTTCAGGCACCCCGATTTCGCGCAGCTCCAGCTGAGAGCGGGATGCGCGCCGGGTGCTTTCGCTGATCAAAATCCCGTTGGGGTAGGCCTTGGTGAGTTCCTGCAACCGGAAAACCGCGTTTACCGGGTCGCCGATGACGGTGTAGTCCATTTTCATATCAAACCCGATGTTGCCCACCACCACCTCACCGGTGTGCAGACTGATCCCGATATCGACCTTGGCCACGAGTTCCTTGACGAAATGCTGGTTGAGCCGCTGGACCTCATTTTTCATTTCCAGGGCCGCCGCCACGGCATTGTCGGCATCCAGGGTGCTGGACAGCGGCGCGCCAAAAATCGCCAAAAAACCGTCCCCCAGATATTTATCGACGATCCCGTTGTGTTTGAAGACAATGGCGCCCATGATGGAAAAAAAACCGTTGAGCAGCGAAACGGTTTTCTGAGGGCCGATTTTACGGGTCAGCCGCGAGAATCCCCGCAGGTCGATATTGAGCAGGGTCAGGGTCCGGAACTCTTCAATTTCGGTCTTGCCGGTTTCCGATCCGTGGATGATCTGGTCCACGATTTCCTTGGGCACAAACTTCTGAAACATGTTACGAATGCCCCGTTCGTGTTCCGCCATGGAGACCGTTTCGCGGTAAAGCCGGGCGTTTTCGATGGCAATGCTGACCGAAGAGGCCACAGACTGCAGCAGATCTTCGTCATTGGCATCGAAGTCGCCGCCTTTCTTGTTGAGCACTTCCAGCACACCCAAGATCTTGCCCTGGGAAATCATCGGCACACAGAGGGCCGAATGGGTGCTGAAGCCGGTTAAGCGATCCACTTCGGGAAAGAAATGCTGCGAGGCCTGAACATTGTTGACCATCATCGCCTCGCCGCGGGCGGCGACGTAGCCGGCGATCCCCTGCCCCAGTTTGAGCCGTATGTTTTTGAGGGCCTCGACGTCGGCGTTGAAGGCGGCCGCAAAGGACAGGGTGTCGTCGCTTTGGGCCAGAAACATCGATCCTGCCTCGGCATCCATAATGACGGCGATCATGTCCATGGTGTACCTGAGCACCTGGTTGATGTCGAAGGTCGAGGACGCCAGCGAACTGCCCAGCTGCCGAATGGATTCCAATTCGCGGTCGCGCCGAGTGACGGCCTCTGACAGCGTGGTTTTTTCAATTGCCAAGGCCGTTGACTTGGCCATGAGGTCAAGGATGGGGGCGACGTCCTCAAAAATCTGCGCGTCTTCAGCCCAAAGGGCCAACACGCCGCTGACCGCCCCGCTCAGCCGGATGGGCGCCAGCAGACAGGCACCCCGGCCTTTGGCCCCGAAGAGTTCCAGATCGACCGGGCTGGACAGGGTGTCGGCGGCATCGATGCGCCCGACGCTCTCGTGCTTGATGACCCGGTCCACCATCGACCCGTCGGCCGCATAGGGCGTATTTTTCATCAGGGTCGCGGCTGTGCCGAACGCCAGACAATCGAAAACCCGAACAAACCCGGGCTGTTTGTCATCCTTCAGGAGCACCACGGCCGTGTCGTAGGCCACCACGTTGTGGAATTCATTCAACACCGCATGCAGCAGCTCCGAGCCTCTGAAGCTGGAATTGATCACCTTGAGGGCGGAATTGGCCGAATCCAAAAGCCGCCCCTGACGGTCGTTTTTCCCCAGTAGCATCAGATTTTCAAAGGTAAAGGCAGCATTGCTGAGCAGGGGCGTCAACGCCTCGACGTCCTCGGCCGCGAATTGACCGTCTGTGGCCCGGCGCGAGATCGTAAGCACCCCGACGATGTCCTTGCTGGTTTTGATAGGCATGCAGACAAAAGATTTGGTGCCATACTGGGGGCGGTTTATCCGGCCGAAACGCCGGTCTTTTTCGATGTCCTCCACGATCAGCGGCGCCTTGTTGATCACCGCATACTTGGCGACACTGGTTTCGAAGTCGATTTTATCGTTGACTTTGACGAATTCCTCCAACCCGATGGAGGCTTTTACCGTAAAGGTCCTGCGCTCGGGACGATCCAGAATCAGGATCGATCCGACATCCGCGCGAGCGAGCAGCAGCGAGCGCTCCAGGGTCACGTACAGGACTTCTTCAGGGTCAAAGGTCGCATGGCAGAGCTCGGACAATTCCCGCAGGATCGAAATATCGGAGGACCGCTTGTCGAGCTGGCCGGAGGCTTTGCGCAGTTGCGCCTCAATGGCGTTGAAGGACCTCATGATGCCGTGAAGCTCATCGGCATCCTTCTGGAATTGTTCGGTGGGGAAATTGCGGGTAATCTTAGCGGAGATATTGTCCGAAATCTGGCTGATCTGGTCGAACAGGCGTCTCAGAAGGGTAAACCCAGCAAAAAAAAACACCATCAATCCGAGAAAAAAGACCGGTACGAGGCGATCGGTGAGCAGATGATATTTCCAGCCGAAGAGGATGAAACCGAAAATGGGAAAGATAAAAAACAGGGCAAAAATGATATTCAACCGATAGTACAGAGTTCTGTTTTTCAGCGACAGCTCCGCAACCCATCTTTCGATCTTCATCCGTTCGCCCCGCCCCCATTCCCTGGATAAGCCGCCCGACCCGATAGCCCGCGCCCTCCTGCTCAAGCGCAAGACATCTATCGGTATCGTCGGGCCGACCGCGAAACTTTAGTGGTCGTGGCCCCGGAGGGGGGGCGGCCGCTTGGAAACAGGACGATAGTTGGCGCCGCGCGCAGAAAAAGGCACCCATCGACGGGGTCGGGGAACGGTGGCGGCGATCGGCCGCTATCCGGTCAGCAT
>JAWOJK010000087.1:0-8137 GCA_046481705.1 Desulfobacterales bacterium
GAATCCATTGTTTTCTCCGAAAAAGGTGATGGCTTCGGGGCCTGCCCGCGGCCGGCCGCATCCCATCAATTAGACTGCCGCCGCCGTCATCTTCAGCCGGGTTTCTTTTCCAGCCCATGGAGGCTTTCCAGGGCCAGCGCTTCGATATCCGCCAGGCGGTGGCCGGCCTGGTCGAAAAAATCCGCGTCGAAAAGCGCCGGGTCGGCCCAGTAGCGCCCCCTGAGGCTGCAGCGCTCGGCCAGCTTGTCGAGCCCCAGGTCTTCCAGCGCGAAGGCCAAATCGGTCCACAGCAGCGAGAGCTCGCGCTCCCTCGCGATCGCCTGCGTTCGGCCCTCCCGCAGGCTGCGCATGTAGAGCATCGTCTCGCGGACCGCCCTGACGACCGAGCGCAGGGCCGCTTTAGAGGCCTGCCGGCGCTCGCTGCGGGCGCGCAGCAGATTGCGCACCCATTTCTTGACGTGGGTGATGATGGCCAGCCATTCGCCGGCGCTGATTGCGATGACGGGCATGGGCGGTGTCCTCAAACGGTTTCCGGCGCCAGAAGCGGAATGCCCCCGCCTTTCAGCCTTCAAACGGGCTGCGACCCGACCACCAGCACCTCGCGCTCCAGATCGACGCCAAATTTTTCACAAACCGACCTGCGCACCGCTTCGGACAGGTCGAAGATCTCGCGGCCCGTGGCACCCCCGCGGTTGACCAGGACCAGCGCCTGCCGGTCGTGGACCGCGGCATTGCCCACGGCCCGGCCCTTCCAGCCGCATTTTTCGATCAGCCAGGCGGCGGCCAGCTTGAAGCCCTTCGGGCCCTGGGGGTAGCATGGCAGGTCGGGAAAATCATGCAACAGCCCGTCCAACAGCGCCCGGCTGACCACCGGGTTTTTGAAGAAGCTGCCGGCATTTCCCAGCCTGGCGGGGTCGGGCAGTTTGCCCTGCCGGATGGCCCCGATCGCCTTGCGCAGGTTCTCCAGATTCAGGGCCCCGACCTGTTCAACGGCCTGAAGGACGCCGGGGTAGTGGGTGACCAAAGCGGGCTGCCGGCACAGCCGGAAAACAATCGCGGTTATGAGCAAGCGGCCCCGCCAGGGCCCCTTGAAATGGCTGTAGCGGTAGGCGAAACCGCAGTCCTGGGGGCGAATCGTGACTTTCCTGCACTCGGGAATCGAAATCGCCTCGATGCGCTCGATGACGTCTTTGACTTCAACCCCGTATGCGCCGATATTCTGAACCGCGCTGGCACCCACGCTGCCCGGGATGTGGGACAGGTTTTCGACGCCACCCCAGCCGTTGGCCACCGCCAGGGCCACCAGGTCGTCCCATTGCTCGCCGGCCATCGCCTTTACCAGAACATGCCCCGGACGCAACTGAAGCACCGCGATCCCCCGCAGATCGGGGTGCAGCAGGACGCCGTCGAAATCCTCCACGAAAAGCAGGTTACTGCCCCCCCCGAGCACCATCCGACACCGGTTTGATAGGGGGAAGCGGGCAAGAAAATCAAAGATTTCATCTTCGGCGGCAAACCGCGCGTAGGTGTCGGCCGACGCTTGCACCTTGAAGGTCGTCAGTGTTGCGAGCGGGTGATTTTTCCGGATTTCCATTGGTTTGGCCGCCGAACCTTCCCCGGCGCATCATGTGCCCGAAGCCCGAAAGCCGCTCAGCACCCAGTCCCTGGGAGCCGCCGGTTTTACGCCCCTCCCGGCCGAGCCTCATTTGAGCATTTTTTTGACCCGCTCATAGCCCTTTTTGAGCTCCCCGAGGGTGAGCTCCAACGCCGAGGCGACATTCTGGGCCGACTCCCCGACCACACCCGCCAGCGTCTTGCTTTGGGCCTTGGCGGCCTGCCATTTCTTTTCCAGTTTTTCCCACTCCTCCTTGGCCTCGGCTTTGCCGAGATGCAGTTTCAGGGAGATCTCGTCCCTGCGCCGGGCAAGATCCTTCAGAACCTCATCCATTTTTTCCTTTGAGCCGGTCATGAGATGCCTCCTTTGTCTGTTGGCCAAACACCTTCGCATCCACCTGTTGCCCGAAGCGGGTGCAAAACAGGCTCACCCCCTATCAAGGCAACGCCCCGTCGCAAGGCTTCGGCCACGACTGCCGGGGGACACCCGCCTGGCAGGGCCGGGCCTGAAGCCGGCCGCCGGCCGCAGCGCCTAAAAATGATAGACCAAGCGAAGATTGAAGCGCTCCCCCTCGGGCCGGTTCTCGGCGCTGGTTTCGAAATAGGTGTTGAAAAACAGGTGCGCGTCCGGGGTGATGTGCCACAGCAGCCCGGGACCGATGCCAAAAACCTGTTCCCGTCGGTCGTCGACATCGTCGCCGTCTACCTGGGTGTCGGTCAGCTGCTTGAGGTAGTAGCCGTTGATGCCCAGCCGCAGGCGCTGGGGCCAGACTTCGAAGGCCGTGGCGAAGTTGGCGTGCACGGCCTGTCCCGCCTGGGTGTCGCCGGCATCACCGAACCCCCGGTTGGGATCGTTGTTTTTGGCGTTCCAGAGGTAGTGCAGGCGGGTGGAGGCGGTCCAGCGCGGGGTGAGAAAAAGGGTGCCGGCCCAGTAGGGGTTGAAGGAGAAAAAATTACTGCCCGGGTTGAGTTCGCGGTCGTCGTCGTATTTGCCGGTGGGAAAGATCATCTGCAATTCGACCCGGTGCATGAAGACCGGGCCCTTTGCACCCATGACGGGGTCCCACTGCAGAAACGGGCCCACCAAAAGGTCCCCGAAGCCCGCGCCGTTGTCCTCCGGGAAGGGGGCGTCGATATCGTAGTCAACGCTCAGGCCGACAACGGGAACGATCACATCCAGGCCCCACTTGCCGCCCAAGAGCAGCGCCCGATCCGACTGGTAGATGAACTGCGTCAGGCTGACCCAGGCCTCCAGGTCCTCGTTGGCCGCACGCGGAAGCAGCCGGTCACCGTCCTGGTCGGTAAAGCGGTCGGATGTAAAGTACTGCACGTACTGTGTCAGATAAACGCCCGGGCCCGCCGGGGGGCCGCCGTCCATGAAACTGGTGAACCCCAGGTTGACCGCCGGCAGGTCGTAGGCCCCCGCCCCGGCCGCCAGACAGATCGCCGATACCGCCAGCCCCACCGTCAAAAGCTTGCGAATCCCCATCGTCACAGGTTCCTTTCCCGAAATGGTTGAATTGAATACGTAGCACAGTTGGCGCGTGGATGCCAGAAGCTGGCGCTTGGAAGAATCTACGCCAGCCCTATTTGACAGCCGCCAGCAGGCGGCCGAATCGCCGTGCCTTTTGCATGGCACCGGGGTCCTTTTGCAAGGCACCGGCCTGGGGCGGGGTGAACGGGAACAGGCATGCGGCAAAGGCGCACCCGAGCATGTCCGCCGGGGTTTTCCACTGACGTTCGAGAAGCTCCAGATTATCCTGCAGCGGCCCGCCGCCGGTGGCCATCAACGCCAGGGTTTTTCCGCCGAGCTGCGTTCTGATGGCGCCGGATTCCGTGAATTTGGACAGGGAGTACATCCGGTCGATAAAAATCTTGATCTGGGCCGTATAGCTCCACCAGTAGATCGGGGTCGCCAAGACAATCACGTCGTAGCGGGGAAGGGTTGCCACCGCTTCCGCCACCTGGTCGCCGAGGGTGCAGACGAACATCTCGGACTGCTGGCATTTTTGACAGCCGATGCAGCCCGGCTTTTTAAATTCCAGCCGGGTGGCGTCGATCTCGACCACTTCGGCCCCCTGCCCGCGCGCCGCGGCCATTGCCGCGGCGGCAACCGCCCGCGTATTGCCATCCTGCCGCGGGCTTCCCTGAACAAAGACTATTTTTGGGGTCATGTTTTGCCCTTCACGGTTGTGGCGCTCACCGGCGCAGCGGCTGTGGGCTTCACCCGTCCCGGTGGACCGTCTCCGGCGAAAAGGCCGGCAGGCATACGGCGATGTATTCGGCACCTTCAGGGTTCGGGGTGCGGTACTGAACCCATTCGCCGGCGGGCACGACGACCGCCTGGCCGGCAAAAACGTCCACGGTGCGGTCGCGGGTTTGGACCTGCAGCATGCCGTTTAGAACGAGCGTGTATTCGGTGAACTCCGGCCGCTGGCCCGGTTCTTCCCAGCCGCCGGCACTTTTCATGCGTGCAATGCTGACTACGGCCGAACCGGAGTTCACCCGCCCGACAAATTCCTCGATTCGTTTGGGCCTGTTGCCCGGTGCCGCGATGATGGTGGGGCTGTCTATTTTGGTTATCATGCCATCCTCCCGGCGGCCCTAAGAAAGCATCACCCCGCAAGCTGCGCGAGCCTTCAACAGGCCGGCCATGAGGGGAGACTCGCCGGGCCGCCGCCGCCTCCGTTTTTTGGTTTCACCCCCCCCGCCGCCCGATGGCAATCCGCTGCGGATACGGTTCGCGTCTGGCACGGTCATTTTCGATCGGCCCGTTTCAGGCGCACGAAAAGGTGTCGCCCGAGCATGGCCAGGCACTCCGGGTCCAGATACGCTTCTGCCCGGCGCTCGAAGAGCACGGTGGCGGCAGCGGGGAACTCATCGTCGGCATCGTTGAAAAGCAGGCACAGGGGAACCCGCGGGAGCATATCGAACTGCATCGCCAGATCGTAGCGGGCGCTCATGGCGGGCGGGCGCCCGCCCAGGGCCGTGCAGGCCCCGGCCAATGCGTCGCCGCGACCGCTGAAAGCCGCGGCAATGGCCCCCTCCACATCCTTGGCGAAATAGGTGGTCAAGGGTCCGGAATCCTTGAGACCGCGGTAGGAAACCCAATCCTCGGCCACCGGCGGCGTGCCGGGGCAGCGGAGCAGGTACTTCAGCAGGACCACGCAGACATCAAAGCCGGGGGTATTCCCGCAGGGGTCAAGAATGCCGCCCGGAGAGACGCGATAGGGGGTTCCCAAGAGCGGGACGAGAACCTCGTCGCCCTCGGTCTGCACCCCCAGCATGGCTTCGAGCGGTTTTTTATCCATTCGGTTGACCTGGTCGATATACCCCTTGCAGGTGACCTCAAAAACGGATTTTTCGGACGCCATCGATCAGGTTCCTTGGAAGATTTGCGGCTGCCGCCCGGGGCGCACTGCACAGGGCGGAAAAACGTGGGGCCCGCCGCTTTCGCAGCGCCCACGTCGGGTTCAGTGGCGCAAGCCAAAGAGCAGGGGCTGCCCGGCGCAGGCTACTCGGCGCCCCCCCCGCTGACGGCAAACCCCTGGGGCTGCAAGCCGGTGGAGGAAGGGGTCCCGGCAATTTTGGCGAGGTAGGCCGGCCCGAGCTTTTCGATATGCGCCCTGACGCTGTCGAAGTAATTGAAATGCAGCTGCTCCTCGTCGATGATCGTTTCAAAAACTTTCATGCTGATGCTGTCGCCGTTTTCCCGACAGACCAGCAGAAACTGGTTGTAGGTCACGATCGTATCGTCTTCCAAGGCCATGTCAAAGGGGAAGATGACTTCGACCTCCTGCCCCCTTTCCACCGGACCTGCTTTATCGCTGGTCGGCTCCCCGCCCAGCTCCTTGATGCGCTCGGCGAACATTTCGGCGTGGCGCATCTCATCGAGGCCGATGAGCTTCAGCTTGGCGGCCATTTCACCGTAATCCATGTCATCCAGATTGTAGTGCTGGTTCATGTATTGGTGAATGGCCTGCAATTCCATCGAGCGGGCGCGGTTTAAGACTTCAATGACGTTTTCCTTGCGCTTCTGGGCTTCTGCCTGTGGCATGCGGCACCTCCTGGTATGGGGTTGGTTGGTTGGCGTGCGCCGGCATGAGGGTTATGCCGGCCTGAGGTTTTGAAAATGCCCCAGCTCAGGCCGGGGGCAATACCAGCGTCATCAAATCTAAGTTTTCACCACCCGGTAATCAAGACTTTTTTGGAAAAATAGTCTATAAACGGGAGAAATGACCGGGGGGCTGCCATGCGCAAAAAATCGGACTTGCCGTTCAAGGTCTGCCCGGTCTGCGGGCGCCCGTTTGCCTGGCGCCGAAAATGGCGCAACTGCTGGCCCGCGGTGCGATACTGCTCGGAACGCTGCCGCCAGGCCGGCCGCTCCCTGCGCCGGCAGGTAGGCGCCGAGTGAGGGCCGACGCAGGCAAAGGGCCTCATTTTGGCCGGGACAGCCAAGCCGGGGGCCGCCGCCCGGGGAAACCTTTCAACGCCAATGCGCGGCCAACTGCGCATTGACCTCTTCGAGGTCAAAGGCATCGGGGTCGAAATCCTCCCCGACCCATTCCTTGTTCTCTTCGTGTTCCGGGTGTTTCGGGTCCTTCAAGGACTCCAGCAGCTCGTAGTATCCCCACAGGCCGCCGACATCCTCGGGCGGACAGGCCCCCTTGGCCTTGATGCACGCCGGCAGCGTGGCCTTGGCATCGAAGGGCAGGATCTTCTCCAGGGCAATCTTGTGCGTCCAGCCGTCCCCGAAATCGTACTCGTAAATGATCGCGTCTTTTTCATGCTTTAGAACCTGGGCCAGCTTGACCTTGCGCCCGTCACGAACCCCTTCCAAATCGAATTCGGGATCGGGGATCCCGTAAGCGGCGCCGTTGGCCGTGAACTGATGCAGATGGCTGTCGCTCCACCCCATCACGATTTGCAGGACATCGTGAAGTTCCGCCAGCGTGATAGCACCGTCAACTATGAAACGGCGCCAGATCGGGGGCTTCGCCCCTTTGAGGCTGACCTTCAGTTGATACGTCTTTTTGGGTTTCTTCGGCATGGATCGCTTTCCTTTCGTGGGTGCCGGTCGCCACGCACACGCCGCGCGTGACAGGGCCCGGCCAAAGGGGTGACCATAGGCCTCCCAGGAAGGGAGGCCTCGACTGAAGTGGATTCAGCATACAACAGATCCGGTTGTTCAAACAACCGCCAATCGCGATTGACAGCCGCCCGATTATGGGACATATATCAAAACTGGTGGGGCGGCGCACGGCCCGCCCATCCTACCGAAAGGAGCAGCCCATGACGACGGTTCGCATTCTCTGCGACAACAGCATCGGTCGCCTGGATTTTCTGGGCGAGCACGGCTTTGCGGCCCTCATCGAGTGCGCCGAGGGGCGTTTTCTGTTCGACACCGGCCAGGGCCTGACCCTGCCCCACAACGTCAAAGCGGCCGGCCTGAACCTCGACGGCCTGCGGGCAGTGGTGCTCAGCCATGGGCACAACGATCACACCGGCGGACTGCCGTGGGTGCTGCAGCAGACCGGTCCGGTCAAAGTCGTGGCGCATCCCGCCCTCTTTGCACGCCACATGACCCGCCGGACGGACGAACCCGGGAGCGCGGGGCGATTTATCGGGTGCCCGGCGACCCAGACGGCGCTGGAAAGGGCGGGGGCCGAATTGGAGTTCCACCCGCAGACCTGCGAGCTGGCGCCCGGCGTCTGGTTTGTCGCCGGCTACGAGCGCAACCCCGCCCAAACCCCCGCCGACCCCCAGCTGGTGCTGCCCGGCGACGACGGCCCGCAGCCCGACCCGATTGCCGAGGATGCCAGCCTCCTGCTGGATACGGCCGCCGGACCGGTGCTGATTCTGGGATGCGCGCACGGCGGGGTGCTCAACATCCTCGACCACCTCGCCAGTCGGCTGGGGATTTCCAAACTGCACGCCGTCCTGGGCGGCACGCATCTCATGTTCTTCCCCCCCGAAAAGATCCGGGCGGTCATCGAGCGCTTCGAAGCCTTCGGGGTGAACCACGTGGGCGTTTCCCACTGCACCGGCAGGGATGCAGCCATGGCGCTGGAGTTGCACTTCGGCCAGCGCTTCAGCCACGCCGCCGCGGGCAGCGTCTTTTCCTTCTGATGCGGGTCGTCCCTAAGTGGTCGGGGGCCTGAATACGGTGTCCCGCCGAGAAGGCTGAGGCGCCCGGGCCGTAAGACGCGAGAATATTCGTCGTATGTGAGCGCCGCGCAACGCAGCCGGACCGGAATGCATCGGCCGTCGCATGCAACCGTCTGGAATTCGCCTCGCCGCTTTTTGCATGTTTACCAAATTGAAGATTGACTTCCCTGCGAAATTTGGCTACGAATTGAACCGAGGTGCCTGAAAAGGCTTAAATGGGAACCCCGTGAGAATCGGGGACGGTCCCGCCGCTGTAATCGGGGACGACCGCTGCGAATGCCACTGCCCGGGCAAACCGGGTGGGAAGGTGCAGCCAGTAGGATGATCCGAGAGTCAGAAGACCTGCCTTTTTGTC
>JAWOJK010000203.1:0-5147 GCA_046481705.1 Desulfobacterales bacterium
TGACCACCACCTTGGCGGGACCCAGTTGAAGAATGTGCTCGGCCGCAAAATCACGACCGTCGAGGAGATGCAATCCGCGGCCGAGCACATTCTGCAACTGGGTGCCGCCAAGGTGGTGTTCAAAGGCGGGCATCTCTCCGTGCGGGCCACGGACATTCTCTTCGTTGTCGTTCGTTTCCATGCCCTGGACCATGCGCGCATCGCCTCCCGCAACACCCACGGCACGGGGTGCACCTTCGCGGCGGCGATTGCCGCCCATCTGGCCCGCGGGGCCGATTTTTTTGACGCCGTCAGGCAGGCGAAGGCGTATGTTTCCGGCGCCATCGCACACGGCCTGCCGCTTGGCCGCGGGGTCGGGCCAATCCATCATTTTTTCGATCTTTATGCCCGTGCCGGCCTTGAAACCGATTGAACCCCAGGAGCCTTAAAGATCTTAAGGAAGTTGAGCCATGCAAATCAAGGAGATCGGCGGCGAATTCGCCCTGATCGATCGTCTCAGCCGGCTGGTGCCCAGCCGCTGCCGCGAGCTGATCGTCGGTATCGGCGACGATGCCGCGGTCTTGAAGACGGCCGATGATGGTCGCTATCAGCTGGTGACCGCAGATCTCCTGGTGGAGAACCAGCATTTCAGCTTCAGCTGGGGGGGGCCCGAGGAAGCCGGCTTCAAGGCCGTCGAAGCCAACGTCAGCGACATCGCCGCCATGGGCGGGGAGCCGACCGTCATGGTGGTGTCTCTGGCGCTTCCCCGGGAAACGCCCGTGGAAACGGCGGAGGCACTCTACCGGGGCATGGGCCGCTCCTGCCGTCGAAACGGGGTAACCGTCGTCGGCGGCGACACCACCCGCGGCGGCGCCATTACGATCAGCATCACGCTGCTGGGAAATGTGGCGGTCGACCGGCTGTGTCTGCGCAGCCAAGCCCGGGTGGGCGACCTGATCGGAGTTACCGGCCCCCTGGGCGCCTCGGCAGCCGGTCTGGCCCTGGTGCAGCGGGACCTTCCGGCAACCCCCTACCTGCGGCAAAAGCACCTGGTTCCCGAATGCCGGCTGGATGCCGCGCCCTTGCTGGCGCCGGTGGTCAACGCGCTGATCGACGTCAGCGACGGGCTGGCCCCCGAGGTCCGACACATCTGTGATCAGAGCGGGGTGGGCGCCCGGATCGCCGCCGCCAAAATTCCCCTGCACCCGGAGGTGGTCGCGGCCGCAGTCGCCCTGGGCCGCGATCCGCTGGAATTTGCGCTCGGCGGCGGTGAGGACTACGAACTGCTGTTTACGCTCGCACCCCGCAACCTGGAGCGGCTGCGCCGCACCGGGTTGGAATTTGCCGTCGTGGGCGAGATTGTTCCCGCCGCAGACGGCCTTCTGCTGATCGGCGTCAGCGGGGCGGCTGGTCCGCTCCACGGAGGATACAACCACTTTGCCTGATACTTCGGCCATTCACAGCGATGCGATTCAAACGCTTCTCGGCGAAATACGTCGCCGTTCGCCCCTGGTGCACCACATCACCAACTGGGTCACCATCGCCGATTGCGCCCAGATAACCCGCTGCGTCGGCGCCCTGCCGGTCATGGCCCACATGGCCGACGAGGTGGCCGACATGGTCGCGCTGGCCGATGCGCTGGTCCTCAACATCGGCACCCTGGACCGCAGGGTTGTCGCCAGCATGCAGATTGCCGGCGAAAGAGCCAATGCCCTGGGCATCCCGGTGGTGCTCGACATCGTGGGCTGCGGGGCCACCCCGGCGCGCTGCGCCGTGGTCAACGAGCTCACCGATGCGCTGCGCTTTGCCGTCATCAAGGGTAACTACGGGGAAATCGGCGCTGCAGCCGGTGCGCCGGCAGAGGTCAGGGGCGTTGAATCCATCTCCGTCAGCGGCGACATGCCGTTTATGGCGTCCGAACTGGCCCGCCGGACCGGCGCGGTGGTGGTGGCGAGCGGCCAGACCGACCTGATTGCCGACGGAAAGCGCCTCCACCGCTGCACGGCCGGTCATCCGCGGATGGCGACGGTGGTCGGCACCGGCTGCATGGCCGCCTCGATCCTGGGAGCCTTTGTCGCGGTATCCGACGACTTCTGGGTGGCGGCGGGCTGCGCCATGGAGTTTTACGGTGCTGCCGGTGAGGCGGCGGCAAAGCGCGCCGACGCCCCCATGGCCTTCAAGAGCGCCCTTCTGGACAGCGTTTATACCCTCGCCCACGGGGCGTGATCGCTCAGCCCCCGGCCTTTGGGTCTCCCGGAGCGGACGATCCGGTCGCAGCCTGTCAGGGGCCGGGATAAAGGGTCCCGTCCCCCCGGTTTCCCCTTGGAAGAAAACCCGCTTGGGTTGCCGCCCTCCCAAGGGTGCCAGGCGACGGCTGGCCGGGGACCACCGGCTCTCCCCGATCCGGCATGAATGGGCAGACCCTGCGGCGTGAAGCGGGTTCTGGCTGCGTGGCAGCGATTTCCGGGTGAAGCGTTAGGCGCAGGCTTGAACGGATTTTCAGGCCGGCATCATTTTCTCAAGGAATCAGGTGATCATGCTCCTCGAGGTCAGTCATCTCGTTAAACGCTACAAGGACCTGCTGGCGGTGGACCGGGTCGCTTTCGCCATCGACCGCGGCATCTGTTTCGGCCTGCTCGGCCCCAACGGCGCCGGCAAAACCACCACCATCGAGATGATCGAAGGCATTATCGCGCCCACCGCCGGGGAGATCCGTTACAAGGGCGCTCCCCGCGGAGCGGCATTCCGCGAGGAAATCGGTATCCAGTTCCAGCAGACCGGTCTGCTCGCCTTTCTGACGGTTTTTGAAACCCTGCAAACCCTGCAGGGCCTTTACCGCCGGCGCCGAGACCTGGCGTCACTGCTGGAACAGTGCGGTCTGGGGGATATCCGCGACCAGATGAACGACAAGATCTCCGGCGGCCAGCGCCAGCGGCTGCTGTTGGCGCTGGCGCTGATCAACGACCCGGAGCTGCTGTTTTTGGACGAGCCGTCAACCGGGTTGGACCCCCAAGCGCGCCGAAACCTGTGGGATATCATCCGGGACATCAAGGCCCAGGGTAAAACCATCATTCTCACCACCCATTACATGGAGGAAGCCCAGGCCCTCTGCGATCACGTCGCCATCATGGATCACGGCCGTATCATCGCCCGCGGCACGCCCCTGGGCCTCATCCGGCAACACTGCGAGGGGATCACGATCGTCCTTCCGGAAGACGGTTTCGACGGTCCGGTGGAAGATGTGGCGGCCCACTTTCACCGGGTCAACGGCAACGTTGAAATCCAGACCACCGACACCCATGGCTGCCTGCGACGGCTGATGGCCGGCGGTGTCGACATCACCGGTCTGACGGTCCGCTCGCCCAATCTGGAAGACGTTTTTCTGAACCTCACCGGGCGCAAACTGCGAGCCTGATCATGAGCGTCAAAAGGCTGTGGGTCATTTTCATGGCCCGAAATCGTGAATATTTCCGGGATCGGGCGGCATTTGGATGGAATTTCCTGTTTCCGTTCCTGATCATTGCCGGGTTCGGCCTCATTTTCGGCGGCAAGGAATTGGCCGAGTACAAGATCGGGGTCTTCCCCCTGGCGAGCCTTTCCCCGGCAGGTGAAAATCTGCGGCTTCCGGCGGCCTTTCGGGAAACCCGCTATCTCCAGTTTGTCCCCATCGCCTCCCTGGAAGAGGGACTGGCCAAGCTGAACCGCCACAAGATCGACTTTCTCGTCAAAAACGACTCCGCGAGTCATGATTACTGGGTCAGTGAGACCTCGCCCAAAGGGTATATCATCGAAAGGGTTTTCAGCGACAGCCTGCGCTCATCGGCCGGCCTTCCGGCCGCCGGGCGTAAAAACGCCATTCAGGGGGCCCGGATTCGTTACATCGACTGGCTGTTTCCGGGAATACTGGGAATGAACATGATGTTCAGCGCCCTCTGGGGGGTCGGCTACGTGGTGGTGCGCTATCGCAAAAACGGGGTCCTCAAGCGTCTCAAGGCCACCCCCCTGACCGCCCTGGAATACCTGGGCGCGCAGCTGCTGTCACGGATCTTTGTGCTGATGTTTTCGTTGGTGGTCGTCTGGGTGGGGTGCGACCTGCTCTTTCGTTTCCAGGTGGCCGGACGCTATCTGGATTTGCTGCTGACCTTTCTGGTGGGGGGACTCAGCCTGACAGCGGTGGGGGTTCTGATGGCCTCGCGGGGCGTCAGCGAAGAATTTACCAGCGGTGTGCTCAACTTCATCACCTGGCCGATGATGTTCCTTTCGGAGGTCTGGTTTTCGCTGGAAGGCGCCCCCCGCTGGGTCCAAGGCCTGGCCCAGTTTTTCCCGCTGACCCACCTGATCTCGGCTGTGCGCAAAATCATGAACGACGGGGCGAGCCTGATGGCGGTGCGGCTGGAACTGGCCGTTATGCTGGTGATCACTGCGGTTTGTCTAGCGCTCGGCGCCCGGCTTTTCTCATGGAACCGTTGATTTCTCGAGATCTTTTTTGAAGTTGCATTTTTTAGCTTGCTGTAATAAGAGTATTGGTTAAGTCGATCACAAAACTGCGCGGTCCCCGTTTGGCTGCCGTCATAATTTTTTTAAACAAAAAAAGGGGTCGGCCGCCAAGGGCTAACCCCTCAATTGTTTGGTACGCCTGGCAGGATTCGAACCTGCGACCTACGGATTAGAAGTCCGTTGCTCTATCCAACTGAGCTACAGGCGCAGAAATAAACGAGACGCTGCTTACCATAGAGTCGTGTTGCTTGTCCACAGGGAAAAAGCCTCACCCGGACCCGACGCGCAATGGGGCAGTCACCATAAGGATGCCGTCCAATGAGTGTTGCAACCAGAACCAAGCCGTCGCCCGGTCTGGGTAAACCGGATGCCCCAGCCAAAAAGAAGGCCGCCAAAAAGCCTGCCGCGGCGGCGCCTAAAGCCAAGACTGCGGGTGCGGACAAGGCCCTGGTCAAATTTGACCCGCTGCAACTTTACCTGACCGAAATCAGCAGCTACAAACTGCTTACCCGTGATGAGGAAAGAGAACTGGCGATCCGGGTTCGCGAGGACGAAGACAAGGAAGCGGCCTACATGCTGGTGACCGCCAACCTGCGGCTGGTGGTCAAGATCGCCCTCGAATTCCAGCGGGTATGGATGCAAAACCTGCTGGACCTCATCCAGGAAGGCAA
>JAWOJK010000213.1:0-5442 GCA_046481705.1 Desulfobacterales bacterium
CCTCGGAAAATCGGTGCTCACCAAGGAGCGCGACTTCAATGCCGCCGCCGGCTTCACCAATAAGGACGACCGGCTGCCGGACTACTTCAAAAAAGAGGCCCTCGCGCCCCACAACGTCACCTTCCAGGTCACCGACCAGGAACTCGACCAGGTCTTCAACTGGTAGCCGCCCGCACAAAACACCCGCACAATACCACCACTGGGGGAGCCGCTCGCGGCTCCCCCAGTGCGTTGGGGCCCTGGCCACAGACATCGCCCGTATTGAATGATCCCGCCGGATGGGGTATGCTGTATCAATGACACTCTGCCCGCCCCGCAAGGCGATTCCCCTATCGGGAGAACCGCAGAAATGACTTTCGGCGCTCAAGCCCTCGGTCCGGAAACCGACCGGCTCCCGGACCTCCGCAAATACACCCGCTATTTCACCACCTACGAGGCACGCGAAGCGGCCTTCGCCCAACGCAGCGCCGCCCTGATGCCGCGCAAGCACGCCGGGCCGCGGGTGTTCTGGGCGGACTTCGGCCGGATTCGCGGGTCTGACCTTTCAGCCCGCGCGGACAGCCGTCACCTGTTGATCAGCAGCAACCCCCGGGAAAGCCTCGCTTTCGGGACCCCGCGCCAGATCCTGTGCGCCGCGCGCCTGGGCCTCGGACCGAACCAAGAACCCGGGGACGCACCCGATATCGAAAGGACGGCCCGCCGGTTTGAAATTTTTGACACCCTTGACCAACCGCTGCGGACCCTTTCAGGCGGTGAGACCCTCAAACTCTGCTGCGCCAAGGCCTTCATGGCCGCCGGCGAGGTCTCCCGGCTGACGATTGCGAGTCCCTTTTGCTGGCTGTCGCGGGAAAGCACCGGTCTGTTGGCAAACTTAGTGGCCCACTGCGAGCGGCGCACGATACCCGTCGAGCTGCTGGCCCTTGAGGGCGAAGACAGCCGCGCTGCCATGGATCCGGCGGTGCTGCCGAGCGCCCTGCGGCCCACCAGCCTGCCTTTCGTCCTTCGGCTGACGGATGTCCGCATTTCGCTGGGGACCGTTTTGAATGCCCTCACCACCCGGCCCGCGGTTGCAGGCGTCGATGATTTCAGCGCCCGGCTGCGGTCGCCCTGCCTGCTGGTGGGCGAAAACGGTCAAGGCAAAAGCCTGATCGCCCGGGTGCTGGCCCGGGCGGTGGCCTACCAG
The DNA here is from genome assembly GCA_046481705.1 of Desulfobacterales bacterium. Taxonomy (GTDB): domain Bacteria; phylum Desulfobacterota; class Desulfobacteria; order Desulfobacterales; family JAABRJ01; genus JAABRJ01. Next base: position 1,184 of record JAWOJK010000213.1, read on the forward strand.
GGAACCACCAGCCTGGACCGCGGCCGTGGACCCGAAAGCGGGCGCCTGCTGTTTCAGGATGTGCTCAACCAGACCCTGCTGCGCCCCTTCCCGGTAATTGCGGCATCCAGCGGGCAACCGGAGCGCACCCTGGCCCTTTTTGCCCGCATCGGACAGCTCTGCCAGCAGTATCTCAGCGCTCGGGGGACAGCGCTGCCTGCCGGCGTATTCCAGAGCAATGCGCCCTTTCGGTCCCTGCTGGAGACCAAGGCCTTGCTGGCGGCCGTGCGGCTGTGCCGGGCGCCCGGCGCCCTGATCCTGGACGAACCCGACTGGGGGCTGACGCGCGAGGCGGCGATTGCGCTGGTCGCCGCCATTACCCGGGTGGCGCACGAAGCGGCGATACCCGTCATCCTGATTTCCCATAAGCCCTGGTGGCCGACATTTTGCCCGAGCGTCGTGGCCGTCTCGCGCAACCGGCGCAGCCCGCCGGCGCAGACCGCCGAGGCCTTCCGCGTGCACCTCTGCCGGCAGGCGGAGGCCCGGCCTTGAAATGGCAACAGCGCGTCGCCCTGCTGACCCTGGCGGCCGTCCCGGCCCTCAGCGGCTACCCGCTGGCGGCTGCGCCAGGAGAGATTCTGCCGGGCCTCACCTGGGGCTGGGGAGCCTATTTCTGCGGGGTTCATCTGCTCCTGGTGCTGACAACCCCCAAACGGCTGTATGGCAACATTCTTTCCGCAAGCGCACTGATCAGCCTGCCGGTGGTCTTCGGCGGCGCCGCCCTTTCCGGTCTGATGCACCTCACCGGCCTGGGCCATCCGGGCGGCCCCCGGAGCTACAGCCCCCACTACCTGGCGCTGTTAACCAGCATGCTGACCGTCATCCCGCTGGGCCTGGCGCTGGTGGCCAGCATACCGTTTCAAATTCTGGAACAGCAGGTGCTCACGGGCGAAAACGGCATCTCGCGCGCGGAGAAAAACCTGCTGATGGCCCTGCGGGTGTTCAACCATATTGTCCACGACGTGATCCCGGCCACCCTGGAAGTGGTCCGCGAGGAGTGGCCGCGGGGGCCGGGCGCCGGCCAGGACCGCCGGCGCCCGGCCCCCGCTGACCTCATCCGGATGATGACCTGGCTGGGAATCGCCGGCATCTGCTGCGCCGTTCAGTATATTCCCCTGTGGGCGGTAGAGATCGCCCGCCTGCCGGAACGCCGACCCGGCCGTCTGGGCGGGCGGACCACTACTCCCAACACCTGATAGCGCCCGGAAAAGGTCCGGGCCGAGGAGCCGCTGCATGCCACCGTCTTCGCAAGTAGACCGACTCTTCAAGATCGGCATCCTGGCCGCTTTTGCCACCCTGGCCTTTGTGGGAACCACCATCATCCGCATCCCGATCCCCGCCAGCGGCGGCTATTTCAACCTGGGCGACACCTTCGTGATGGCCGCCGCCCTGCTCTATGGCCCCTGGATCGGCGGCCTGGTGGGCCTGACCGGGCCGGCCCTGGCCGACGCCATTGGATTTCCCCAGTTCATCCTGGCCACCGCCATCGTCAAGGGGGTTGAAGGCGCAGCCGTCGGCCTGATCGGCTGGACCCCGCGGGGCGCTGCTGCGGGCCGGGTGGCGGCCGCACTGGCGGCAGGCATTCTGATCCTGGTGGCCGGCTATTTTGTTTTCGAGGCGTTTGTCTACCCGCTGATGGCCCGCTGGGTCCCCTTTTTTGGCGTGACAGACCCCACGGCGGCACTGGCCGAAATTATACCCAACCTTTTCCAGGGCATTTTCTCGGCGGTCATCGCTTTCGGGATCTGGCGCGTGCTGGGGAAAAAACAGAGTGACTGAAAATGGTTGCACCGATTCGCAGCGCTGGCGAATCACAGGAGGAGACCGCATGAAGGAGGCGAAGTGTGCCCAGACGGAAACTTGCGGGGAAGACAGGCCCGCCCAGACCCTCAGCCTGACCGTCAGCGAGAACCGGCTGCCGCTGTTTTTTGAACTGCTGGCCCAGGGAATTTCGCTGCCGCTCGCGGTGGGAACCAGCATCCGTCACGTCTTGTGCGACCAGCTGGGGTTTTGTGGGGACTACCTGGCGGAGCGCATCCAGACGATTTTTCTGGATGGCAAAGCCGTTGACGACGTCGCCAGCGCCATCGTGCGCGACGGTGCAACCCTGGCGCTCTCGGCGGCCATGCCGGGGGTCGTCGGTGCCACCATGCGCCGTCAGGGGCGCTACGCCGTCATGCGCCAGACCATTTCGCACCAACCGGCCGACACGCCTGCGCCCCCCCAGCAAGGGTGGATCACCCTGAAACTGTTCAACCTGCTGGCCAGTGAAAAAGGACCGGCGTTTCTGAGCCAGGGGATTGCGGTCCAGGGGCGGGATCTCTGCGCGCTGCTCAAACGCCAGGGCCCCGACTTCTGGTCTGACTGCCGGGATTGCCGCTTGAACGGCAAGCCCGTTTCCCCGCAGCAGCTTCTGGCAGCCGATCTGGAAGCCGGCCCGCTGACCCTGACGGTCAAAACACAGCCGGCCTGACCACCCTGCCGGCGGCGCTCATCGGCCAGCCCAAAGCCGGGCAGCGCCCGCCTGCTCAGCGGTACACGTCGTGCAGCTGAACGGCAAAGACGCGCTCGAAAAGGCCGTCCGAATCGGCGGCAATGCAGCGGTGCAGCTGTCGAAACTGCGCCACCAGGCGAAGCGCCAGGGGTGTCAGCTGCGAACCGCCACCGGAAGCCCCGCCGATGCTCTTCACCAGCAGCGGCGCCCCCAGGCGCTCCTCGGTGGCCTTGATCCGCCCCCAGAGCGCGCGGTAGCTCATCTTGAGCTCCTTGGCCGCCGCCTGGATCGAGCCGTGCCGGCCGATGGCCTCCAGCATGCGCAGGCGCCCCAATCCGAAAACGACCTTTCCGCCCTCGTCCTCGATCCAGACCTTCGAGCGAATAAAAAACTTCTTTTTGTTTTCTGCCATACCCATCCGCTTAGCATGAACAACCGCGCGCGAACAAGCCCCACGGAAGCAGGACCCGTGCTCCCATTTTGGCGTGTGATGCTTACGGGTCAAATTGCCCCGCGCCGGTCCGCACCCCTCTCGGCCTCGGCCAAAAGGTGGTCCAGCTCCAGGGGCGCGGGTTTGGCGGGGTCCCGCACCAAGCCGAGGGCCTTGCGGGCGCAGCGGTTGACGCACACCCCACAGCCCATGCACACCGCGGCATCGATGGCGGGGTAACCGCCCTCCTCCCAGGTGATGGCCCCGAACGGGCAGCGCTGCGCGCACAGCCCGCACTGCACGCAGCGCTCGGCCTCCAGCCGGCTGAGATACCCCGAGGAGGCCAGCATCGGCACCCCGTTGCGCATGGCCTGCATGGCCCCGCAGCAGCAGGCGCAGCAGTTGCAGATGGCGTAAAAGCGCCCGAAGAGCGCCTCCTTGAAAAAGGCGTGGTGCACATGCCCTCGGCGGGCCTCGGCTTTCAGGACGGCCACGGCCTCGGCGACGTCCACCCGGCGGGCCCGCCGGGGATAATGCGCCATGACAAAGCCTGCAAACGGTTCGCCGACGATCAAGCAAACGTCCAGCGGCAGGCAGGGGGTGGGTCGCGCGCTGCGGCAGGGGCAGTCCAGCAGGACGATGTGATCCGGGTTGTGGATCACGACGTCGCGGGCCAGAGAATAGGGGATCACGTGCTCGAGCCCGGTCAGGCGGATGGGTCGTTGGATGGTCACCAACTGCCGGGCGGCCGCCAGCGGGACCACCTTGCCGTGGTAGGTGTCGGCGAAGGTGATGGCGCCGCCGGCCGGGTTGGCGGGATCTTCAGGGGGCCTGAAGCGCAGCAGCCGTTTCAGCAGGGGCACCAGGAACCCGAAAAGCCGCACCGCCCGGTGCTCGCCGGTGCCGATGCCGATATACAGGTAGACCCAGCGGGCATAGACGTAGCCATGCAGGAAATCCAGCAGACCGTAGCCGGGTGCGGCGCGCGCCTCGCGGATAAACGCCCGGGTGGCGGGCAGGATTCGAAACGGCCGCAGCAGCCGGCGCCCCCAACCGCCCAACCTGGAAAAAATGGCCAAAAACGGGGGTTGCATGGCGCCGGCCTCACTGGCAACAAGCGAATCGGAAGTGTCGGGCAGGATGGCGCGGCTAGCGCAGGCGCACGAACGGGTTGTTGCGCTTCTCCTGGCCGATGGTCGTGGCCGGCCCGTGACCGGTGTAGACCGTGGTGTCGTCGTCGAGGGTGAACAGCTTCGTCCGGATGCTGGCGATCAGGGTGTCATAGTCGCCGCCGGG
>JAWOJK010000256.1:0-6138 GCA_046481705.1 Desulfobacterales bacterium
ACTTCGTCGCCTTCACGCCCGGCTACGACCGCTTCGCCACGCTGCCGGATTGGGCAAGAAAAAGCATGCGCGAGCATACTGGGGACCCCCGCGAGCACGTCTACGACGAGGCGGCGCTCGCCCAGGGGCAGACTCACGACCCGTACTGGAACGCCGCGATGCGCGAGATGCGCGTCTCGGGCTACATGCACAACTATATGCGCATGTACTGGGGCAAGAAGGTCCTGGAGTGGTCGCCAAGCCCCGCAGCGGCCTTCGAAACCCTGATAGGACTCAACAACCGGTATTTTCTGGACGGCCGGGACCCCAACTCCTTTGCCGGGGTGGCCTGGATCTTCGGGCTGCACGATCGCGCCTGGCCGGAACGGGCGGTCTTCGGCAAAGTCCGCTCGATGACCGCCGCCGGCCTGGAACGCAAGTGCGACATACGGGCCTACGCCGCCAAGGTCAGCCGCCTCGTCGCTGCAGACGCCCCCGTGCCGTGAGGGGGCTGTCCGAAATTTGTGCAAAACCGACCCCTTGATGGAGGAACCCATGCGAAAGACGCTCTCCATGACCGCCGCCGTCCTGTGCCTGCTGCTGCCCTCGGCCGCCATTTCGGCCACAGCCCCCGTCAGCGACGCCACCCAGGAATGCCTGGACTGCCACGCCGCGCTGCACCCCGGCATCGTCAGCGGGTGGCAGGCCAGCCGTCATGCCCGCACCACGCCGGCTGCGGCTATGGCGGTGGCGGGCCTGGCGCGCAAGGTCTCCAGCACCGCGGTCCCGCAGAACCTGCTGGCAACCGCCGTGGGCTGCGCCGAGTGCCACACCCTGCGGCCCGAGGCGCATGCCGACACCTTCTACCACAATGGCCACGAGGTCCACGTGGTGGTCAGCCCGCCGGACTGCGCCACCTGCCACAGCCAGGAGGCCGAGCAGTACGACCGCAACATCATGGCCCATGCCTACGGGAATCTGGCCGACAACCCCCTCTACACCCAGCACCAGCAAACCATCATCGGCCAGCTCGAACGCCGCGACGCGACCCTCGCCGATGCCCCGGCGGATGCGGCCACCCGCGCCGAGGCCTGTTTTTACTGCCACGGCACCCAACTCAAGGTCAGCGGCAGCGAGACCCGCGATACCGACTTGGGTGAGATGACATTCCCCAGGATCGACGGCTGGCCCAACCAGGGCGTGGGGCGCATCAACCTGGACGGCAGCCGCGGGGCCTGCTCGGCCTGCCACACGCGCCACACTTTTTCGATCGCCATGGCCCGCAAGCCGCACACCTGCAAGGAGTGCCACGTGGGGCCGGACGTTCCCGCCTTCAAGGTCTACTCGGCCAGCAAACACGGCAACATTTACGACAGCATGCAGACCGATTGGGATTTCAAAGCGGTGCCCTGGACCGTGGGCCGGGATTTCACCGCGCCCACCTGCGCGACCTGCCACATCAGCCTGCTGGTCAACACCGACGGGGAGCTGATCGCCCAGCGCACGCACCAGATGAGCGACCGCCTCTCCTGGCGCATCTTCGGACTGATCTACGCCCACCCCCACCCGCGGGACCCCGACACCAGCAAGATCCGCAACCGCGACGGCCAGCCGCTGCCCACCGATTTCGGCGGCGGACTGGCCGCTGACTACCTGATTTCAACCGAAGAGCAGGCCAAGCGAGCGGCCACCATGCAGGCCGCCTGCCTCGCCTGCCACAGCAGCGCCTGGGTCGCCGGGCACCGCGAGCGCTTTGAAAACACCATCCGGACAACCAACCTGAGCATCCTGACGGCCACCGAGATCATGACCGAGATCTGGAACCGCGGCTTCGCCGCCAAGGACAACCCCTTTGACGAGGCCGTGGAGCGAAAATGGACCGACATCTGGCTGTTCCACGCCAACAACATTCGCTTTGCCTCGGCCATGGCCGGCGGCGGGGATTACGGTGTGTTTGCCGACGGCCGCTACCACCTCAACGGCCGGATCCGCGAGCTGGCCGAGTGGCTGGCGCTTCAGCGCAGACTGGAGGGGGTGCCTGCCAAGACCCCGTAGGAACTGCGCAGCGGCCCCCCGATCAGCGCGTTGTCAGCGACGCCCCCAGCTGCCCGCAAGCCGCCAGGATGTCGCGACCGCGGGGCTGCCGCCGGCAAAAGAAGACACCCTCATCTGCAAGCCAGCGGCAGAAGCGCTCGACATGCGCCGACGGCGGGGCCGCAAACCCCGACCGGCCGTCGCCGTTGTAGGCGATCACGTTGACCCGCACGGCAAGCCCTGCCAGGTAGTCCGCCAGCTTGGCGGCATCTTGGCGGGCATCGTTGACCCCGGCCAGCAGCACGTACTCGATCAGCACCACCCCGCCACGCCCGGTGGGAAAAGCCTGCAGCGCAGCCTTTAACCGCGCCAGCGGATACCTGCGGTTGATGGGCATCAGCCGGCTGCGCAGGCGGTCGTCGGCTGCGTTCAGGGAAACGGCCAGGCGCAGGTTGGCCAACCCCAGGCGCGCCAGGCGACGGATGCCGTCGGCATGCCCCGCGCTGGAGATCGTGATGCGGCGCGGGGCGATGTCCAGCCCGCGCTGATCACCCATCACCCGCAGCGCCTGGGCCACGTGCGCAAAGTTGTCCAGCGGCTCGCCCATGCCCATAAAGACGACGTTGTCGACCCGCGCCGCCAGCGCAAAGCGCGCCGCCCAAACCTGCCAAACGATTTCAGCGGGGTGGAGGTTGCGGCCGAAGCCCATCGCGCCGGTGGCGCAGAAACGGCACCCCATGCGGCAACCCACCTGACAGGAAACGCACAGCGTGGTGCGGCCCGCCGCCGGGATGACGACCGACTCGATGATCTGGCCGTCGCCCAGCGCCGTGGCGAATTTCAGCACGCCGTCAATTTCCCGGGTGGCGACAATTTGGCAGGCGGGCAGCCGCAGGTCGGCCGCAATGCACCGCGCCAGCTCCGGCGAGCGGGCAAACTCGGGGGCCGCACCAATTCGGGTGCGGCCTTTCTGGAACGCCCCGCGGTAGATGGCGGCAGCATGATAGGCCCCTCGCCCGTAGCGCTGGGCCAGCTGGTCGGCCAGTTCCCCGCAGGTAACGCCAAAAAGGTTCACGCGCCCCTGTCGCGCGCCAGCGATGTCGTCTGAAAAAGCGGAATCGTTTATTGCCGAGGCCCTCATGGGTTGGCGGGCGCCGCCAGGGATCCGCCCTCAAATGCCAGAACGGCCGAGACGAAACCGTGGGGCAGCGTGACCACCTTTTTTTGCTGCGGGTCGACCACCAGGTTGGTGGTCGCGCCTTCGGCGCACAGCGCTGCGTCCCGGCCAATGGTGTAGGCCATCACAAACGCCTTGGGTTTCACCTGCACCACCCGACAGGCGATCGACAGCCGGTCGCCGAAAAAAAGTTCCTTGCGGTAGCGGCAGCTGGCCTCGGCGATCAGCATGGCGCAGCCGCAGATGTCCACCTCCGAAAAGCCGAGCCGCTGCAGGTAGGCGATCCGGGCCTCCTGAAAATAAGTGAAGTAATTCTGATGCGCCACATGCTGCGCGAAGTTCAGGTCGTCGCTGCGAACTCTGAGGGAAATGCTGAATTTGGGATCACACGCCGTCATGGTTTGCCTTTTCGATTTGAGCCGTCATGCCATCACCCAACTTGCCGGGGGCCGCTGGTTTGGCGACAAGCCCACCTGTTTTGAGGCCTTCAGGCCAACCCCTGCAGAAACTTTTCGACGATCCCGCGGGTGGAACAAAAACCGAAATTTTCGATGGCGATCTCCGCAAACGGCACCAACCGACAGGCTGCAACATCGTCAGCGGCCCTGATCCGGTCGATATCCGCCACCGTGCAGCGGTAGGCCAGATCGACGGTGGCATACACCACACCACCGAATTCGTAGCGGTTGGGGGCCGAGCAGAAGTAGGCCGCCGAGACAATCGTCAGGTTCAGCTCCTCGCGGATTTCGCGCCGCAGCCCGGCCTCGACACTCTCCCCCGGCTCCAGGAAGCCGCCGGGCAGATCCCATCTGCCGGCCGCCGGGTCGTGTTTGCGCTCGGCCACCACCAGCCGGTCGCCCGCGGTGATCAGGGCGGTGGCGGCGGCCGCGGTGTTGAGGTAGAAGCCAAACCCGCAGGCACGGCAGCGGAAAGCGGTGGCCGCAGCCGCGGCCAGAGCCTCGCGACCGCATTTGGGGCACCAGGTGAAGCTTTCGCTGTTGGGGTTTTCCATCCAAACTCCGCCGCGCGAAGGCGGTTTCAAAAGGCCCCCGCGACAAACACCAGCACCGCAACAGGCGTGACGCAGAAAAAGAGCACGACGACCGACACGATGAATGCCGCCTGCTTCAGCCGGTCGGTCCGTTGCGCCAGCCGGCGGCGGTCCAATCCCGCGCCCGCCGGGCCGTTTTGCGCCAGCCGCTGCGCCGCCCAGGCTGATCCCGAGACGGCCAGGCAGACCAGCGGGAAAACGACCACCAGCAGGAAAAAAAAGATGACCAGTGCAGCTACGGTTGCCATATAAAATCCCAAGCCGCCGCCGGAATCGATTTTGGCCCGGTCCGGCGGTGGTTGTCAGCGGCCGGCAGGTGCCCGCCGCCCGGCGGCAGCCGACCACGCTGCGGGCTGCAGGCGCCCCTCACCCGTCCCGCTTGGGGAACCACGGCCAGAAGGCATTGGTGGCCCGCACATATTCCGGGTAGCCGGGCCGGGTGTCGACAATGTCCTTCTCCATCAGGGCCACGCCGGATACCTTCAACAGCAGAAAGGTCATGGTCAGCGGGCTGATGATGGTCCAGGCGTTGCGCAGGCTGGTGAGCGCCACCAGGTAAAGCCCCCACCAGACCAGCATCTCGCCGAAGTAATTGGGGTGGCGCGACCAGGCCCACAAGCCGCGGCGCATCACCGCCCCGCGGTTGGCGGGGTCGGCCTTGAAGGCGGCGAGCTGCCAGTCGGCCAAGGCCTCGAAGCCCGCCCCGAACGCCCACACGAGAACGCCCACGCCGTCCAGCCAGGTCAGGCGCTCCGGCCCGGCCGCAGCCTGGGGCGCCTGGATGACCAGCGAGACCAGCCACAGCAGCAGCGCCTGAAGACCGAAAACGGTGAACAGGCTCACCCACCAGAAGTTTTTAGCGTGGGCCGCGCGCAACTTGCGGTAGCGCCGGTCCTCGCCTTCGCCCCGGCTGCGCCAGGCGATGTGCAGCGCCAGGCGAAAGCCCCAGACCGTGGTGAGCAGCGCCACCAGCAGCCGGCGCCCCAGGTAGCCGTCGGCGTGCAAAAAGGTCAGCCAGGCCACCAGCACAAACCCCAGCCCCCAGAAAATGTCCACGATGCTGGCATCCCGGCGGACCAGGCTGAAGGGCCAGACACAGAGCATCAACATCACCACGGCCACCAGGTTCCAGCCGGCAATGGCAGGCAGCGGCGTCATTTCGGGGCCTCCTTGGTCTTTGATGAAACGGCTGGGGCGGCCAACGGAGGCGAGGTGTCCCCCGCCGGCCGCCGGCTTTCACGCGCCGCCATCTTCTGGGAAATATAAATACCCACCAGCCAGCCCACCCCCACCACCAGGTACATCTGGCCGATGATCGCCTCCAGAATGGTCAATGCACCGGCCAAGGGCGTCGCGGCGGTCATGTCCCCGTAGCCAAGGGTGGCCAGGGTGACATAGCTGAAATAAATGAAGCGGTAGCGGTCCTCGCCGATGGGGCTTTCCGGAAATTTAAACGCGCCGGGAGCCAGACGTTCCAAGAGTTCAAAGGTCAGCGCCCACATCAGGCCCATCAACAGATAGACCACGATGGCACCGAAGAGCAGGTCGCGCTCGATCCGCTGACAGCGGGCGATGTGGCCAATGATCATGACCAGGACAAAGGCCAGAAAGGCGCTTCCAAAAGCCAGCCCCCAGTTTTCCAGGTACGCAAATTTGACCACCGGAGCCGCCCACATGGCCACCAGCATGGGCAGGGCCACCAATGCGGCCGACACCAGCTGCCGCCTGGATTGGCTGACCGCGTAAACCACCGCCATCAGCACCCATGTATAGAACAGGTTCATGAGCTGATGAAGGTGAACGCGGCCATCCAGAAGCGGGGAGAGCAGCAGCAGCGCCAGCAGGGCGACCAACAGAAACAGGAACCGTTCCCGCCGGATGCGCCGAGCGCTGCGCT
>JAWOJK010000262.1:0-8486 GCA_046481705.1 Desulfobacterales bacterium
GGCCCCAGCCCCCCGGTCCCAGCGGCAGGCAGGGTCCGCCGCAGCCGGCGTTCTGGTTGGAGTTGGGTTCACTGTCGGGGGCGAAATCGTCGGAACGGGTGAAAGGTGCGGTTTGCTTTGTGCCGGGGCTGTGGCCGCCCGCCACGGCTTTCACCCAGCAACCGCTTTTAGGGAATATATGGACGACGACAAGCTTTGAAAAGGCCTTTCTGCCCAGGGCCCCTTTTCCGGTGAGCAGACTTGAGCCGCCGCCTGTTTGTGAGACCGCCCGGCATCACCCGCCGGCTGGAGGAAAAAGGGCCGGACCGATTCTGCCGGCGCCCGGCCGGTAGGTCCGGCTGGCCAGCTCTGCCTGCAGCGCGATCAGGTTGTCGGCCAGGCTGAACTCGAAGGCCGCGGCGGCCGTCCGCCCGCACTTGCCGCGCGACGCCCTGTGGTGGGCGAAGCGCAGGTTCTCCCAGCTTCAGATTGCCTGGTACCTGTCACCCGCCGGCGGCACACGCTCCTTTCGCCGCGCCCTCGGAGCCGGGCCCCCTCCGGAAGCGCCAGTGGCGATGCCAGAGGGCCAGAGCGCAGGGGGGGAGCCGAGGACTGCGGACCCCGGGAAAAAAGCACCATAATTGGCGAGGTGGCCGATAAATAGCATTTGACACGGCCTTGGTTTTCCTCTAGACTCTCTCACCCTTTCAGTTTCTTTCCGGACACCGCAGACCGATGGTGCCGGCCCCCACTCCCAATTCGCCATTCCTTTTGATCGGGCCCATGCCAACCGTGTGCCCGGCTGTGGTGACCATGCCCAAGTTCTCTTTTCTCGAAAGGAAGCTCAAGGCCCTGGCGGCGCGCTGGCACGCCAGACTGAAGATCCGGTCCTCCCGGCCCGATTACGATCCCCGGTCGAACCCCGCCCCCCGCCAAGAACCGGCCCCCAAGGCAACAGTTTCATTTGCGATCCCATTGGCGCCGGCACCGGCACTGCCGGGTCTCAACGACGGGGGGTCGCACAGCCTGCAGCTTGAAGGCTTGGCCCGCAAGCTGCCGACAGCAACCGAGGGGAGTTTCGAGCTCCTCAACCACTACCTTGTCGGGCAGGGCAACCCGCCCGCTGAGATCGCCCGGCTGGCGGGGGTCTTGGGCAAAGCCCATGTCATTCTGGAGATCGGCTGCGGCAGCTGCGAGGTGGCCTGGCAAATCGCCCTCAAAAATCCCGACATCGGGGTCATCGCCACCGACCAATACGCCTGGGAGACCGCGGCCCAAGAAGGTTCCTTCTACCAGAAGGTGGCCGCGGCATGGCGCGACGGAAAGCTGGCCGTTCAGCAGGACACGCCGCAAAACCTCGTGATTCTGAAAGCGGAAAGCGAAATCCTGCGGCTTCTACCGGACCACGCGATCGACACCCTGCTGCTGATCAACGCGGAACCTGCCATGGGCAAGGCGTTTGTCGACTTTCTTCTCGAAGACGACCTCTTCCGCAAGATCCGGCCCGGCGACAAACAGCTCGTCATTCTCCCCCATTGCCGGGAGATGGGGGTCATGGCGTGCGGCGGCTACGAATTCGAGCACGCGGAAGACTGGTCCAGGGGATTGCACTACATCATGGGCGGCCGGCTGCGGTTTCAACGGGGGGATCGTCTGCAGTGGGGCGTCGATCTGCACCGCGCCTCCCCCTATTCACGCAATTCCACCCAGGGCGGGGTTTTCATTTATGGGGGCTGCCCGCAGAGCAGCGACTGCCTCAATCCACCGGCCGCACACCGCCCGCTTCGGCACCGACTGGTCAGCGGCAGAAGGAGAAAACCCGGCCTTTAGGGGCGCGCCCAGACCAGAAAAGCCCCGCCCGCCGGCGGATTATTCCGGGACGAGGCCCCTTAAGTCAACCCGCCACCGGACACGCCAGCTCACAGGCCCGGCAGTATTTGATGCACTCGATCGAATAGGTCATGCTGCCGATGTCCAGGATGCGGTAAGGATTGCGCTGGTCCTTTTCCAGCTGCCGGCGGCAGCGCGACCGTTCGTAGCTGCCGCTGCTGAACGCCTGCTGGGGGCAGGCCTGCTGGCACGGTTCGGGGCAGCCGGCACAGGGGTCGAATTCCAGCCCGCCGCCGTCCCGCAGGTCGACATCCACCAGCAGGGCGCGCAGACGAACCCGGGGGCCAAAGCGGGGCGTGATCAGCAGGTTGTTGCGACCGATAACGCCCAGCCCTGCCGACACCCCGGCCTCCTTCAAAAAAATCCCACCGTCTTCGACCCAGTAGGGCACCGCGAAAGCGGTGACCGCCATTTCGCCCTGCAGCCAATCGCACAACGCCCCCACAACCCGTGTCAACTTCCGGTTGCCCGGCGTTTTTCCCGATCGGTGGTCCCACCAGTCCAGGGAGGGGTCCTCGCGCGGGTGGTGCAGCGCCAGTATGACCGCGGATCTGGCCTCCTCCGGCCATTTAAGGCCGCCGGCGCTCCGATGCGAAGGGGTGCAGCGGATGGACCGGATGGCGGCCGTACCGGCCAGGGATGCGCCCAGGGATACGGCTTTTCGAATGATCCGATCCGAGAGCTGTTCACGGTCGTGTCGCTGCATCACATTGAACCCCTGATTTCGTCGTGTGCGGTGGATCTCCCGGATTGACCGAAATGACGACGATAGTCACAACCTGTAGCGATTGATGGGCGGCCAGCGGCCTTGAAGCCCCCGCCGTGACGGCGATGCCTGCCGTTTCAATTGGCAAGCGCAAATGCCATTCCGTTTAGCTGCCATGCCGTGATGCGCACCGACGCCGTTCATCCCTGATGGGCCTGGGCAGAAACCCTGTTTTTGAGAATATGACCATATTTCCCTATCGCGCTGACGACCGTCTGTCAACCTATCGGCCCCCCTTTTCAACACCACGCGGCACCCCTGATCACCATCGGCGGGTTTATGCCACTGCGAGATGTGGGCAACGGAGCCGTCTGGACGTCGTTTTTAATCGAATTGGTATAAGGGATCGACGTGCTGCGGGAAAAGAAAAACAGAAGGTCGGCCGCCTTCCGGGATGTCCGGCGCGGGTGCGTTCTACATGATTTAACGGCACCCTCTAAGGGTATTCCCCCACCCCAGACCTTTGTTCTGTGTCGGGTAAACGGGGGAGATTGCCAATCTTAAATGTGCACTGTAAACCTTAAATCGTAAGGAGGGCTTTGAATTTCTTCGCAATGGCGGCTGTTGGCGGATCAGGCTGGCAAGGATCAAATCGCATCCACACTGTTCGGGGATGGTGTGTCGTTCGCAAAACCAACAGTGCCCGCTTGCCGGCACGGCAGACGCCCTGCCGGCAAGCGGGCGGGTCTGGAACTTTTGATAATTTAAGCAACAGATTCACTGAGCGCTGCAATCCGTTTTTGGGCCGCTTCGATCACCCGCGGATCGGAATCGTTTTCGACGACCTTTTTCAGCAGCTCGACATTTTCCTCGCCCTCAACGGCGGTGATTCTTACGTTGGGGTCTGAACGCGCAATTTTAGGTAAGAAAAAATCGCTGAATTTCATCTCCTCACCCCCCTTCATGTCAGATCTGGCGCAGACCGCCGGCCCGGTCATTTGCGGCTATGCGGTGATTTCCGTCAGGCGTTGCAGCGCCTTCTGCCGGACTTCAGGATCGGGATCGTCCTGGGCGATCCGACTGATCAGTTCGGTGCTCCGCATGTTCTCGATGGCGCGCATGCGAACTTCAACGATCGTTTCCCCCTGGGGGTCTAAATGCCCGCGGTGTGCCATGAAAAAGAAATAGCCGCCGCTCAGGATGAAAGCGACGGATACGCCAGTCAGGAGATAGGCGCCGGGCGGTTGCGCCTGAAGAAAAGACCACTCCATGACGCCGGCCGCAAGAAAAAGGGCACCGGTTGCCGCAACTGCGGCTGCTATCAATTGGGGATGTCGTTCCTGGCCTTGCATGCCTTCACTCCTTTAAATCCGCAGCAGGTTGTGGATCATACCCGCAGCCGGCAGTTGCCAATATATTCGGTTGCAAAGTACCCGGGGCCAGCCTCGCCTGCACCCTCCCTGCTGGTCTGCAGGCCGGATGTCGGCTGACGCCCCTTAAAACACCCGGCCGGCACGCCGACTTGCGCCGTGCTCAGCCGATCGCTGCAAGATGGCTTCAGGGTAGGGAAATTTTCCGAAAATTTACATAGGGTCAAGAAGGTAGCGGGGTTTTTTTGGCGTGGTATTTTAAAAGGCCGCGCCACCCGTATCCGGCGGTATGCCCGTTGAAACTTGGCGGAGAGCGGGGTGAGGGAATCTGCCGTTCAGGGGCGGGGTAAGGGGTTTGCGAAGGCGTGTGATTTGTCTTCGCGGCCGGCTGGCGAAGATCGCAGCCTTTGCGATGAACCACGAACGGGCCTGCCACCGAGGGGGCCATTGGAAGCCGGCGGCGGCCTCTGATCCGCTGTCAGGTTCCAGGCCTTCCAGCCGGCGCATCACCGACTGACCGAAAGGCCTGGGCCCGGATTTACTTTTCGAGTTTCACCGAAACCGGAACGGCCCGGGTGATGGTGTCGTAAACGGGTGAGTAGGTGGGTCCCAGCTGAACGATCTCTTCGAGTTTTTCAGGCGACGCATCGGCATCGATGGTGACAACCATCCGAATCTCCTGAAACCCCCGGGGGATATCGTCCCGTATCCCCAGAAACCCCTGCAGATCGATATCGCCTTCCAGCCGGGATTCCATCGCGCGAATGGTGATGCCCTTGGCGGCCGCATGGTACACAATGGATGTGGTCACGCATGCGGCCAGGGCGGTGAGGGCATATTCGACCGGGTTGGGCCCCAGGTCCCTTCCCAGCAGCAGGGGCGGCTCGTCGGCATCCAGCACAAAAGGTTCCTTGCGTTCATGATCCTGCTGAGTGCCATAGAAGTTTTTGACCGTGGTGCGGTTATGTCCGCCGTCGACCCACTGATTGCCGGCCCTGAATCTGAATTTCGCCAACACCGGGGCCTTCTTGACAGCGTCGATGGTCCCAAACAGTTCATTCACCTTGACGCCGTTAACGGCATGTTGAATTTCGGTTTTGATAGCTGAAGATTTCATTGTATTTCCTCCTTCCGAACTTTTTTCCCGCGTTTTTATGCTTGCGGTTACCCAAGGCCACAGCAGTCCCGGTGCAAAACCTTATTCATTGCGCATCAACCCATATTTGCAATAGTTTATATCGGTTTTCGGGATTCGCCTGCGGCAGCCAATATCACCGCCAGTTTCCAAAACCTGGGTTCAAAACAACGCTTTGTCAACCGCTCGGCTTCCTGGAGCAGATCAACAGAACCCCTCTCAGTGCGGGAGCGCCGGCTGCCCCGGATGGGTGGGCGGAGCCACACTCAGCCGAAGCGCCGGCGCCTCTGTCCGCAGCTTTGACTCTATAACGCGGTTAAAATGGGAGTTGCAGCCCAAAGGGGTTAGGCCCACGGCAGCAGCTTCAAAGTGGCAAGGCTGATCGGACGGGATTCTCGGAGCGGGGCTTGTCGATACGACACCCACCCCTATCGGTCAAACAGCAGGAAATGGCCTGGTTGCCGCGATTGGCGCCCATGCCGGCGGTTTCAGAAAGCAACGGATCCCGTCCACCCCATGGGGCCGACGGGATTCGTGGTTGCGGAGAAATCGGTCATCCCGAAACGCCGCCAGGTCCATGCGGTGAGCATCACCCCATCGGTGCGGGTCGCGGCTGCCGGGAAGCATCCACCCGGAAACGGCGGCTGCCCAAAAGACAATTTTCGCCATTTCCGGGTGGACTGGACTGAATGCTATTTCTCTTTTTTGGACGATAGTTCCGGAAATTCATGATAGAAAAATTCGTGGGATACAGCACTTTCGCCGACCTTCTTTTTTTCTTCGTTTTCCCTGAGCTCGATTCGCCTGATTTTACCACTGATCGTTTTGGGCAACGCCTCCACAAATTCAATGATTCGCGGGATTTTAAACTTGGCCAAGACCTTGATGGTGTGTTGGAACAGTTCCAGGGCAAGCTCTCTGGAGGGTTTGTTGCCCTCGGTCAAAATAACGAAGGCCTTGACCAGCTGATAGCGCTTGGGATCGGGGCTTCCCACGACAGCGGCTTCCATCACGGCGGGGTGCTCGATCAACGCGCTTTCGACCTCAAAGGGCCCGACGCGAAAGTCGGAAGATTTGATGACATCGTCAGACCTGCCGACGAACCACCAGTATCCGTCTTTGTCAAAAGCGGCCTTGTCGCCGGAGAAGTAAAGGTTGTTTTTGAATACGTTCTGGGTCTTTTCGGTGTCGCCGATATATTCCTGGAAAAGCCCCAGCGCGCGCCAGTTACTCAAGCGAATGACGATATGCCCGGGTTGATCGGGCTCGGTGATCTCTTGGCCCTCATCATCGGTCAGGATCACATCGTACATGAAGGCGGGATAGCCGAAGGAGCCGAAGCGCATTTTGCCTTCCATCCAGGGCGGGTTGCCGATCATCGCGGTGGATTCGGTCTGGCCGTAAAAATCTCTGATTTCGGTTCCCGTCGCTTTGCGCCATTGTTCGATCACTTCGGCGTTCAACGGCTCGCCGGCACTCAGCGAATACTTCATCGCACTCAAATCGTACTGGCTCAGATCCAGCCCCACGAATGCCCGCCAGGCGGTGGGCGGTGCACAGAATGAATTCACCTTGTATTTGGCAACCGCGGCGATGTATTTTTTGATATTCAACGCCGTAAACGCGAAACCGGTGGCGGTGGCACCCACGTTGAGGGGCGCGAAAAAACTGCTCCATGCCCATTTCGCCCAGCCGGGGGCGCTCAGGTTATGATGAACGTTTCCCGGCTCGAGCCCCTGCATCACGGCGGTTGACAGATGGCCGACGGGGTATGAGACAGCGCTGTGCCCCACCCTTTTGGGAAGCCCGGTGGTTCCGGACGTAAAAAAGCAGAAGAGGACATCGTCCCGGCCCACATCCGCAGGTGCCGCTTGGGCTGATTCCCCATCCAGCGCGGAATAGGAAACCCACCCGGCTTTCTCCCCCAGCACGATCTTTGCCTTGGGGGTGCATTGCGCTTTTTGCAACGCATCGTCCACGAGCTGCGTCAAGCCCTCAAAGGCAATGATCACATCGGGTTGGTAGGATTCAAACCTGAATTGAATTTCTCTTTCGGTCATGCTGGTGGCGGTCGGCACCGATACGAGTCCGCCCTTTAAACCTGCCAAAGTAGCGAACCAGGTCTCGGGCACGATCGGAGTCAACATGTACAGGTTGTCGCCTTTTTCAACGCCTTTTTTCCTGATAAAATTTAGGAATTTATTTCCGTTGGCGGCCATTTCCTTGTAGGTGAACTGACGTTCCGCGTCGGTATCCAGATCCGTCCAGATCAACGCCAGCTGATCGCCCCTTTCCTTGACATGCAGCCCTTCAAAGATTTCCACCGCCCAGTTGAACTTCTCGGGCAGCGTGGTGTGGTTGAGTTTTTCGAAAAATGACTTTGCCGCCGTTTCCCGTTTTTGCATGTCCTGGATGGTATTGATTGCCATCACTTCGCGATAAATAGCCTCCATTGTCATTCCCCACCTCCATGTTGTTTGAGTGCCTGTTACCCGCCACAAATAAAAAAGGACCGCTTTACCAGCTTCGGCCAAGAAATCAACGAGGGGAGTTTTGAACTCATTCTATTCTCTTTTTTAGAGAAATTCCCCTTCTATAGGACTGACCCTGCAACGGTAGCCGCGATCTTCTGAGCGAGCGCTCACTCGTGAGCTTTAGCATGCAATTCCTTTTATTGTCAATCCTTTTTTGCGCGTCACGAGCGCGGCCATCAAGGCCGGCAAGTGCAGGGGGAAACCGAAGGGCATGAAATGGCGTTGAGTCCTTGCATTCAAACCTGATGCGCGGCGCGGGTTGCGCTTTTCTCACCCCGCCGGAAAACCGAGGGGCGGGTATCCTTAGAACATGATTTTCCAAGCATTTCCCGAACATTCTATGGTAATATCGGCGAAAATATCACCGGATCGTCGGAATCCGTCCCCGGCGCAACCCATCCGAAACCGACGGGATGCCGTCACGAAGGCGCTGATCGTCGAGGACGACCCGCAGACCGCCAACCTGATCCATCTGGTATGGCCGGGAGATCATTGCCAGGACCGGTCCCGACCCCCTGGAACTGGAAGGAAAGCTGCGGCACCAGGGGGGGGTGTCCGCTTCCTGGTCAAGCCCGTTGATGTTCTCCACCTCGAAGCCATCCCCCGGCACGCTGCCGGAGCTCACCCCTGACCCTTTCCGCGGGGAGGCCGCCATGAAAAATTTCCCGCACCGCGAACTTGCCCGTCGTCTGTCCGCCGTCATGTCTGCCGACCGGCTGATTTCCGACCCGCTCCGCACCTACGCCTACGGCACCGACGCCAGCGTCTATCGCCTGGTTCCCGAACTCATCGTCCGGGTCGAAAACGAAACAGAGGTTTTGGAAACCCTGGCCGCATGCCGGAGCCTGAAACTGCCCCTGACTTTCCGGGCC
>JAWOJK010000333.1:0-12821 GCA_046481705.1 Desulfobacterales bacterium
CCTCCAGCAATCGCCGATTGCCGGCAAGCAGCTCCGCCAGCACGGCGACCAGCGCGGTGAGAAACGCAAGAATGACGGCGCCGGTACCAACGAGGAGTGACTGGAATAAAATAAAACCGGTTTCACCGTCCTGAATAATTTCCGCTGCGCCATTGGTGGTCGTCGTTGCAACGGGCAGGCCGCAAGCCAGCGCCTCCAGGCAGACGTTGGCAAAAGGGTCATAGCGGGTGGGAAAGACCAGCAAATCGGCGGCGCGGTAAAATTCTTCGACCATCGGGCTTGGGCCGTGAAACCTAACGGTTCCCGCAATGCCAAAATTTTCGGCCATCCGCCGAAAGCACTTTTCATCGCCTTTTCCGACGATGTCTAAAGAGTACTCCAACAATCCGTGCTTTATCAGGCTGAGCCCTTTTAGAAGCTCCTGCAGTCCCTTGCGCCTGAATTCCATCCCGACGAACAGCAATCGGACTTTTTTGGAGATCTGCACCACCTCTCCCAGGGGTGAAAATTTTTTCAAGTCAACGCCATTGTATACCACATGAATCCGCTCCTGGGGAAAACCAAAGAGCTGATGCACCTGACGTTTGGTCAACTTCGAATTGGTAATGATCACCTTGGTATTGGCCGGATTAAAGATCTTCTTTTCCAAACTCAGGATGGTGCGATGGCGGGGGTTGAGGCGTTCAATAAACAACCGCCATTTCGACCGATAACGCAATTTCATCCAGGTCGAATGCAGGGGGTCGGAGACGCGCAGAGCATCGGCAGGATAGCTGCGGGAGAGTGCGTAAACCCTGTCGACATGAAGTTGCCTTAATGCTCGCTGGCTGTTGCGGTGAAACGAAATATTTTTTGCCGACGAACTAAAGGAGCTGACCCGAATAGGGACATGGTCGAGATCTGGATGGAGGTCTTTGTCCATTTGCTGGGCCAGTACGTAGACGTGATGGCCTCTGGCGGCCAATTCTCGACACAGATTGGCACAATATCTTTCGGCCCCGCCCTGTCGAAGAGAACACTCCTTTCGTATTACGGCAATTCTCATAATTTTCGTTAAAACGTTCAGGGTTACTTCTTGACCACAGGGGGTTTGACCATGACTCCGGCAGACCACATAGGGATGAAGACGGGTGGGCTTCCGAAAATTTATTGAAGCCGATCCATCTGGTTCTGTTGTTGGCGCCAGCGGTTCTTCCATATTTTTGTTTCTGCATGCTGACGGGCACCCCTTAAAAGCATCTGGATCTTTCGGGTTCTGGCCAAAGGCAGTGCGTTAAAATAGGCTGGTATGATAATTTTCTCAAAAACTGCTAACCATATCCACAGAATTTTCTCTCGTGTAAATTCTTGGGCCCGTCGCTGGGCTTGTTCCCTAAATTTCTTGTATTCTCCTTTTTGCTGTAACTGCTCCAATGCGTTCAAGATGTCTTTGGGTGATGCGACGACCAAATAGTCGTACTCATTTTCTCGAAGCTCAGCGTAGGCGGGCTCATCCCCCAACAATGCAGGAACCCCGGCCAGCCAGGCATTGGTTAATTTACTGGCTGGTTTCGTTGAAATTTCTATTTCAGGAATTCGCCTCAAGCCAATAGCCGCGTCAACCTCCCGATAATCATGCCATTTCTTTTCGTCCTGGACAAGTTGAAGACCCCTTTGGTTCAAAACCGTTTTAAGATCCAGACCCGAAATTCTTGCATCAAAATTTACAAAGCGTCCAAAAAAGGCTATATTTTCGAGTGTATCTTCCCGTTTTGAATTTCGGGGAATAAGACCTGGCTGGGGCCAATGTGGCAGATAGAGAGCATTTAGTTTTCGAGCGAAAAATCGATTCTGACAAACGATTAAATCGGCCATATAAAGCGGCGGACGATCCGCCCGAATTCCAACGATAAAACCCTTGTGCAAATTTCGCTTTAGGTGAATTTCATCACGATGTAAAACATTAATGGCATCCGCCTTTATTTCGTCGGAAAAAACTATTTCAAAAGGGAGTTTAGCAGCCTTAAATATCAAATAGGATTGGATTATCCACACATCGATCCCATCAAAAAATTTATCATGAATTTCGTCGACATCAGGCACCTCACCACGGTATATGTCAGCCCATTTCGATTGTTTTCTAAAACTGCAGAAATTAATTTTAAGTTTTTGACTCATACAAATTTTCGTACTCTAAATTTAATTGGAAAGGCCCACGATGATTTTTCTTTTAAATCACAGAAAGATAAAAAAAACCATGGTATCCATTCATCGCCCGCTGCGCTCAAGACCCGAAGAACGCTGAGGAAACAGTATAATTTTGATTTTCTCCCCGTTGGCGGGAAAGCCGCAGTTCTCTTAGGAGTGTGCGGCATTCCAAATAAATACCCCAAGTGAGGCGTACCTTATGGTGCGCCGCAGCGACTTCGAGATGCGGTGCAACCCGGAAATTGTCTTACGGAACTGTCATTTTTTGATCTTCCCCAACTGCGCCCGCTGCCACTGCTTTATTTTATCGATTTTTTGTGTATGCCTTTTGATCCGTTCGCTTTTGCGTTTTAGCCACCACCACTGAATCCGGCTCCAGAAATCCAGCCGGCTGCGACCCTTGTAGGACAGGAAAAGATGTTGGCGATCGGCTTCGGAAAACAAATGCGGCGGCAGTGTTTGAATCAATCGGGCAAGACCTTTTATAATCCAGCGCCATCGAAACAAGCGGGTTTTGCTGACGCGCTGCAAGTCAAAAAAACCTATTTGGGGCTTTTCAGCGGAGGGTTCCGGGCAGTGGATCAGAATATGGGTGGCATTGAAATCGAGATGATGGAAGCCGCATGCGTGCATCCGCCTGGCCGTTCGGGCAATGTGACCCAACCACGCATTTTTGACGCGCCTCCCGTCGGGGCCTTCAAAAAGACTCGGACGTTCCCGGATCAATTCTTCAAGCGAGACAAACGGCGTAAAATCCTCCGTGACGAAGAAGGACTCGACCCAGAAGCCGTGCGCGCGGCGCTCCCCAGCGGCCACGGGGTGAGCCGTAGCCAGACCACTGCGACGAAAAAGCGCGCAATGGTCGAACTCGACAAGTCCCTGTGAACGCGATATGCTTGAAAAACAGGGGCATCCACTCAAGGGCCACCCTGACCATTCCCTGAGGTGGCGCTTGAGATAAAAATGGCGTTGGCCGCCGGTTGAATTCAGCGAAAAGCGCCTAACGGAACGGGTTTTGATCTGCTTGATCAGCTCCCCTTCCGAAAAACGCCAAAATGCCTCAAACCGATTCAAGCCGTTGGCGTTCAGGATATCAAGGTAGGGGCGGTTAATCCATATATCCCCCATCCGAACCGGTTGCACGGTCGCAAAAAAACCTGCCGTCTCACCAGGCAAAACCCCCCGATCACTTTTGGGCTTATCTGACACCGCAACTCCCCTGAATGTGTCCTGACGCTCCAGGCCAAAGGCCGCCCTGAAAAGGGCAGCAAGTGACCTGCGGTGTGAAAGCAACTGGGCCGGTCCTTTTCGGGAATGAAATAATCGGGTGCGGGCCGGGGGATTTAGATATCCAAATTGGCCTTGACGGCACTGAAAACGCTGTCGACCGAAACCGAACCCGAACAGCGCTGATCGCGCTCGCACTGTTTGCGGAGGCACGGCGAACACCCCAGCGGCGCTTGCAGGCACCGATGTCTCGGGCCACGCGGTCCGTTTCGCAGGGCGTCGGTTGCCCGGTAGATGGATACCGTGGGCGTTCCGGCGGCGGCGGCAATGTGAACAGGCCCGGTGTCACATCCAACCACCAAGTCAACGCTTCCCAGCAAGGCCACCAGATCGGGCAAAGGCCGTTTGGGCCACATCAGGGCCTGCCGAGCGGTGGCGGCGGCGATGGCCGCTGCCGCCTCTTTTTCCGCTTCAGTTCCCCAGGTCAGCAGCAGTTTTGCATTCAACGCGCGGATCAGCCGCACGGCAAGCTCCTGCCAGAAGGAGAGCCGCCAGCGCTTGGTCGGCCACGTGGTGCCGTAATGCAAAACGATCAGAGGGCGCTCTCCGTGAGGCTCCACCCCCAATCCTTTCAGGTGGTTTGCGACCCTTCCCGCAGCAGCCGCATTGACGTGCAATGGGCCGGCCCATCTTTCATCGCTGCCGCCGGGGGCCGCCGCCCGGGCGATCGCCAACGCCCGTCGACTGACATGCTGATCACCAGCACAGAGGCCAATCCGATGCGTCGTCGCCAGCAGATTAGGCCACTCCCGCACCCCGCTGCGGTCGAATCCAAAACGCTTGGGGGCACCGCAGAAACGGGTAAAGAAACCGCTTTTGCTGTTGCCTTGAAGATCAAGCACGCGGTCGTAGGTTTGACGCCGCAGGCACCCGAGGGTCTGCCAGGCGCCTGAAATGGCGGGAAAAAACCCGGCCCGCCGCCAGGCCTTGGTGCGCAGCACGATCACGCTGTTCAGCAGGGGGTGGTCGGCAAGCAGCGGCGCAATGGCTTCTTCCACCAGCCAGTCGATCTGGATATCCGGCCCGGCGCTCTTCAGATAGGCCAAAACCGGCAGGGCATGGACCACATCGCCCAGGGCGCTGGTTTTGACGATCAGCACTTTCATGGCGGTGACCCCATCAGCAGGCCCACGCTGTCCAAAACGTCCGCCAAGCTGAAGCCCCGTATGCAGCGGTGGTCGATCGGGCCACGGGCCGGCAGGCGCGGGGGTTATAAATCGGTCCAAACCGGCTGCCCTGGCTTTGGCTGTTTTTTCCATCGCCGATGAACCCAGAACCACTGATCCGGATAGCGGCGGATAATGTCCTCCAGCACCTGATTGTAGCGGCGGGTGTTTAGGGCAACGTCCCGCGCCGGGTCTCCGGTGATGGCCAGGGGGATTTCATCTCCGAGAATCACCTTGAACCCTCGCTCCTGACGAATGAGGAACATCGAATAAACCGGCGTTTTGGTTTTCAGCGCCAGTTGCGCCAGTCCCTTGTTGGTGGAAACCGGTTTGCCGAAGAAATCGACAAAAACACCCTGATCGCGTTTTGCATTTTGATCCAGCAGGATACCGACAGTCCTATTCCCCCTGAGCGCCTTGACGATCCTGTACAGCGCGTTTTTCTTGGGAATCAGATCGGCTCCGAAGCGCGCCCGCGAAAACGAAAAAAACCGGTCGAGCGGCGCGAAATCAAGCGGTCGATAGACAATGCTGACCCGGAAGCCGATCATTGCCGCAACCGCCGGCAAAATCTCCCAGTTGCCGAAATGGCCGGTCAATACCAGAACCCCTCGGCGCAGCTGGGCGACCCGGTTGGGGGTAAATCCCTCCAGAAGAAAATGCTTCGAAACCTCTCCGGGTTTCAGGCTTTGCAGCCACCCCACCTCGAACAGCAGTCTGCCCAGGTTCTGAAAGCTGCGCCGCGCCAGCACGTCGATTTCCCGGGGTGTTTTTCGATCCCCGAAGGCGAGTTTCAGATTGGCTCTGGCGATGCTGCGGTAGCGACGGTCCAACCCGTACCACACCGCCCCCAGCGCATCTCCCAGGGCTGCCGCCGGCTTCATCGGAATCAGCCCGATGATACGGAAAAAGCCACGAATCAGGTGATCTCCGAGTCCTTGCAGTTTGGTCACTTCATCACCCGTCAATCAATCGACCAGAGGCCTTTGCAAAACCGGTTGCACCCCGCAGCCCCCAGCCCCCACGCTGCAGCGCAGCGCAGGCTGGGGTTTGCCTAAGATTCATCGCCGCCGTTGATGACTCCCATCGGCAAACTTGGCCGAATTGTGATTTTTAGTATGGTTAACGAGAAATTGTCAATTTCCAAACGCCTGCAGGTTTCAGGTGCCAGGAACGCTCATAGGCGTTATTTAATTTGTGAAATTCAAAATAACCGGGTAAAAAGGCACCCACATGAAAGGCCATGTCCCGGACCCGAGAGTTTTTTCCTTTCTGCCATGACGGGTATCATCGAAAAAATCGCCTTTTGCGCCTACGACTGGTCCTGGCGGGCGGCGCTGCCGCTGATGCGCCACAATCAGCGCTTGGCCGCGGGGTTTTCACGCCGCTGCCTGCAGCAGCCCCTTCCGCGTGCGGATCTATGGATTCAGGCGGCCTCGGTGGGTGAGGCCCGGCTGGCGTGGCAGCTCATCAGCCGTTTGCGTCCCCCTGCCCCGGTGCGCGCCCTGGTAACCACCAATACCCAACAGGGCCTCGAGGTCCTTCAGCAGACGGCCGGCCGCCACCCCGCCCTCCCCGGCATACCGTTTCTGCATCTCACTTATTTCCCCTTCGACCGACCGCCGATCATGCGACAAGCGGTGGGCAGCGTAAGGCCGCGGGTCATGGTCCTCCTGGAATCCGAAATCTGGCCGGCGCTTCTGGCGCAGCTGAAACGCAGCGGCTGCCGCAGCCTGATCGTCAACGGCCGCATGACGCCCCGCAGTTTCAGACGCTACCGCATCTGGCCAACGATTTGGCGCGCGCTGCGGCCGCAGCGCGTGCTGGCCATATCCCCGGCGGATGCCGCACGGTTCGCCGCCCTTTTCGGCCCCGACGGCATCGCGGTGACGTCCAATCTCAAGTTCGATCAAATACAGGTCGGCAATGATACGCCGGCCCCGGCGACCGCCGGTTCAACCCTCCTCGCCAAAAACGCGCCCTTGGTGGTGCTGGGCTCCATCCGCCGGGCCGAGGAGCACCAGGTTTTGCGGATCATCATGCGCCTGCATCAGGCGGCACCCGAGGCCGTGGTCGGCCTTTTTCCGCGGCATGCCCACCGGCAGGCCGCCTGGCAAAAGGCCCTGCGGCGCTCGGGTCTCCCCTGGTTGACGCGCTCTGAAATCCAGGCGCCGGTGGCCCCCGGCAGCATCATCCTGTGGGACACCTTCGGCGAACTGGCCGCCGCCTACCGGCTGTGCCGGGCCGCTTTTGTGGGCGGCAGCCTGGCCCCCTTGGGCGGCCAGAATTTTCTGGAGGCCTTAAACGGCGGCGTCCGTCCGGTGATCGGGCCCCACTGGACCAATTTTGCCTGGGTCGGCCGGGGTATCCTGGCCGATGGCCTAGTGCGGGAGGTTCGCGACTGGCGGGCAGCGGCCGATGCCCTGGCGGCGCACCTGCGAGAGCCCATCGCGCGGCGCCAGATCCGGGAGCGCGCTGCGGCCTATGTCCGGGCGCGCCAGGGCGGCACGGATCGGGCCTGCCGCCTGATTTCCGAGCTGCTGTCGCCCTCAAAGGCCCACGATCACCACAACGATCTTACCCATCCTGACAGGACGCGGAGCCACGCATTATGACGTCCCTTCCGGCCTGCTTCGGCATAATTCCGGCGCGTTACGCCTCTTCCCGTTTTCCGGGCAAACCCTTGGTGCCGATTCTCGGCAAACCCATGTTCTGGCATGTCTACCAGCGCGCCCGCCAGTGCCCGGCGCTTTCCCGGGTGGTTCTGGCCACCGATGACCCGCGCATCGCGGCGGCGGCCGAGAAATGGCAGGTGCCGGTGGTGATGACCCGCTGCGACCACCCCAGCGGCACCGACCGCGTGCTGGAGGCCGCCGAGCAGTTGGCGGTGCCCGACAACGCCGTGGTGGTCAATATCCAGGGGGACGAGCCGGCCCTGGAGCCGTCGGTGCTGACGGCGCTGCTCACGCCTTTTGAAGCCGCCGCCACCCGGGTGACCACCCTTGCCCGCGAGCTGGCCCGCCAGGAGGCGGACAATCCCGACCGGGTCAAGGTGGTCTTCGGAATCC
This sequence comes from Desulfobacterales bacterium, assembly GCA_046481705.1. Classification (GTDB taxonomy): domain Bacteria; phylum Desulfobacterota; class Desulfobacteria; order Desulfobacterales; family JAABRJ01; genus JAABRJ01. The sequence goes on from JAWOJK010000333.1 coordinate 7,709, forward strand.
GGCACCAGGCCCTCTACTTTTCCCGGGCCCCGATCCCCTTTGAGCGCGACGGCCACCCCAGCCGGCCCTGCTACGGCCACATCGGCCTGTACGCCTTTCGGCTGGAGACCCTGCGGCAGTTCGTGGCACTGGGCCCCAGCCCGCTGGAAACCACGGAAAAACTCGAACAGTTGCGGCTGCTGGAAAACGGGATACCGATTCAGGTGGTCCTCACCCGTCACCAGAGCATCGGGGTCGATCGCCCCGATGACGTGGCAACGGTGACCCGCATCCTGGCGGCCGGCAGCCCGTCACCCGACCCGGCTAACGGCCCCGGCTAAAAAAAAATCGGCTGCCTGTCGGCGGATAAAAGCGTAAAAAGCCTCGGCCTGATCTCCGAAGTCGATCTTGACGCCGACGACCGCCAGGGGCAGCGGCCAGTCGCAACGGGTCTGGATGCGGACGAAGTCCTTGTGGGTCGTGGCCAGCTGCCTCGCCCCGGTTTCCCGGGCAACCCGCCGGATCTGGTCGAAATCCTTTGCGCTGTATGGGTGGTGATCGGGGTAGGCCAGGGATGCCGTGATATTCACCCCAAGCCCGGCGAGAGTTCGGAGAAAATCGTCGTTGCGGGCGATGCCGGAAAAAGCCACCGTCGGCAACCCCTGCGGGCCGGCCGCCGCAGGACAGTGCGCAGCCGCCAGCTCGCACCGACCTGCCGCTACGATCCCGCTGAGATACACCCGATGATCGCAGCGAAAAAGCGCTGCGCCGGCCCGCAGGCCCGGCAGGGGCGGTTGCGACGGGGCGGGCGCCCCGGCCGGGCCGGCGCGCGTAAAGATGACGGCGTCGGCCCGCGCCAGGGCCGCAAGCGGCTCCCGCAAAAGCCCCCGGGGCACCACCTGCCCGTTGCCGAAGGGGGCGGCCTGATCCAGCAGCAGCAGGTTCAGATCACGCGCCAACTGCAGGTGCTGGTAGGCGTCGTCAAGCACCAGGATGTCCACCCCAAAGGCGGCCAGGGCGCGACACCCGGCCTGATAGCGGTTGCGGCCCACGATGACGGGCACCCCGGGCAGCTGCACCGCCATAAGATACGGCTCATCGCCGGCCTCGGCGGCGGTCATCAGCACGTCCGCCCCGTCACTGACCACCCCGCCGGCTTTTTCCGCACGCCCCCGGTAGCCCCGGCTGATCACCGCCACCCGATAGCCCATCTGCTGCAACAGCCCGGCGACATGGATGGCCATGGGGGTCTTGCCGGTTCCGCCCACGGTCAGGTTGCCAACCGCGATCACCGGGCAGGGCAATTTTCGGGGCCGCAAAATCCCCCGCCGATACAGGGCCGCCCGCAGCCGCCCGACCGCGCCATAGACCGCTGCCACCGGTTTGAGAGCGCCTGCGAGGGGGTCGCAGGCACTCGACCCGTCGCCCTGCATGAGCCCCTCGATCCGGCTGCGCAGGCCGCTCATCGCCCTGCCACCCGCCTCATGCGGCCACAACCGGAGGACGTGTTCCAATGGCGTTTGAGCACCGCGACCGTCCGCTTGACGGCGCCCTTGTTGGCATTGAAGACGGCAGCCGCCTGCTGCCCCATTTCACGGGCACGCAGCGGATCTTTCAGCAGATCGGCCGCCTGACGGTAGAGTCCGGGAGCGTCCAACACCTGGGCGGCCCCGCCGGCTGCCAGCAGCAGCCGCGAGACCTCGCTGAAGTTGCTCATGTCGCGACCGAAGATGACCGGTTTGGCGCAAGCTGCCGGCTCCAGCGGGTTGTGGCCCCCGAGAGGGATGAAACTGCCCCCGATGACACTGATATCCGCCAGGGCGTATAGCGTCCGGAGAAGGCCGAGGGTATCGACGACCGCCACCGCCCAGGGGGCCGAGTGGTTTTGCCCGGCGACATCCCCGAGGGCATGCGCCCGCAGGCCCGCGGTTTGAAACAGCCGGACAACTTCCGCAGCCCGCTCGGGCTTTCGGGGGGCCACGATCAGGCGGGCTTCCGGCAGGTCAGCCTTCAGCTTTGAAAAAGCCGCCAGCAGCAGTTCTTCCTCGCCCGGATGGGTGCTGCCGGCTACGATGGTCGGGATCCCCTGCGGCAGAAACAGGCGCCGCCGCCAGCCCGCCGCCTGCTCGGCGCTCAGGGCGGGAGCCGGCTGGTCGAATTTGAGATTTCCGGTGACCGCCAGCCGCTGCCAGGGAACCCCGAGCGCGCGAAAACGCGCCGCATCCCGGCGGCTCTGGGTGCAGACCGCTGCCAGGCGGCCCAGGACGCGCCGGGTGAAAAGCGGAAATCGGCCGTAGCCCCGTAAAGATTTTTCCGACAGCCGCGCGTTCACCAGGACGACCGGCACCCCGTGGTCGGTGAGATAGGTCAGGAAGTTCGGCCAGAGGTCCGATTCGACAATGACCACAATCCCGGGCCGCACCCGGTCCACGGTGCGGCGAATGCTGAAGGGCAGATCATAGGGGAAGAAGAAAAGGGCCGACACCGCCGCCGGAAGCTGCTGCTGAGCGATCTGGAAACCGGTCAGGGTGGATACCGAAAACACAATCTTGCGCCCCTTGAGCTCGCGGGCCAGCTGGCGAACCAGGGGCACAGCGGAAATGACTTCGCCCACGGAGAGCGCGTGCACCCACACCGGCCGTTGGTGTGCATCGGCCCGCACTGGCATCCGGGGCGGACGATCGGCCAACCCCAGGCGCTGCAAGACGGTCCGCCGCCGCCGCGGGATCAGCAGGATCAGCGGCAGCAGAACCGGGGCAGCCGCCGCCAAGGCCAGATGCAGCACAAAATTGTAGAACATCGGCATCTCACCCCCCCAAGGGTATCGGGTACGCGCCTGCCGGACTACTGGGCATTGAGCAGGGTAATCGCGCCAAAACAGAGAAACACCAGGTTGGTCGCCCAGGCGGCGATCAGGGGCGGGATCACGCCCGCGTATCCCAGCGCAATGAACAGGCTGTATACCATCCAGTAAAGAAAGGCCATGGCGATACCGTAGGCCACACCCGCTGCCAGCCCTTCCCGTCGCTGACTTCTGAGGGCAATTCCGGTCCCGGCGATCAACAGGATCAGGCAGGTGAACGGAAAGGCCAGTTTTGCGTGCAGGTCCACACGGTAATCGCTGGGGTCGTAGCCATCGGCGCGGATCTCCTGAATGTAGGCCAGAAGCTCCGCAAAGCTCATTTCCTCGGCTTTCTTGGCCACCATGCTGAGATCCGCGGGCAGGAGATCCAGCCGGACGGTCTTCTCGGGGGCGAATTCGGCCTGGAAGCCGCCGGTGGCCTCATCCAGCCGCTGTTCCAATACCTGTGAGAGCTGCCAGTGGCCGTCCTGGAAGGTGGCCTGGCGGGCGTCGATTCGCCGGACGAGGCGAAAATCGCGGTCGAACGTGTGGGCCGTCAGACCGAAGACGGTTTTTTTGACCCGGTCGAAGTAGCTGACATGGATGATCTCGCGGTTGCCCTTGACCCAGATGTTCTTTTGCTGGGTCGCCGCGGCGCCTTTTTTTTCGACTTCCTCCAGCCAGATCTTGTTGGCCAGGTTCATGCTGACCGGCACCGCCACTTCCGAAAAAAAGAAGAGGATCACGCTCGCCAGCACCCCGATGGCCAACACCGGCCGCAGCAGCAGGTAGACGCTGACCCCGCTGCTGCGCAGGGCGGTGATCTCGTTGTTCTTGTTCATCAGCCCAAAGACGATCATCACCGCCAGCAGGATGCAGACCGGCAGCACCTGGGCGACGATGAAGGGCATTTTGAGCGCGAAATACACCAGCGCTCGGCTGATCGGCAAACCGGCTTCAAAAAAATTATCGAGTTTCTGAAAAAAATCGACCATCAGGTAGACGCCGAGCACCACCGCCAGCAGCAGGCAGAAGAACCTGTATATTTCACGGGTCAGGTAGGCGTTGATGATCAGCATGAGTCGGGCGGAACCTCCGGGACTAGTGGCCGCCAGGGCGCTTGCGGCGGCGCCAGGCGGCCGCCCAGCGCTCGAACAAATCGGCGGTTAGGTCAAATCGCAGGGGGCGCTCCTGGGCCATGCGGACAAAAAGAAAGACCCCCACGGCCGCCATCACAACATTGGGCATCCAGACGGCGGCGATGGGAGGCAACTGCCCGCTTTCACCAAAGACGGAGCCCGCCGAGAGCAGCAGATAATAGAGCAGGAAAAAGACCAGACCGAGCCCCAGTCCATAAGATTTGCTGGCCCGCTTGGCCTGCATCCCCAATGGCATCGCCAGAAAACCCAGCACGAGGCAGGCGAAGGGAATCGAAAACATCTTGTGGTAGCGCATCAGGGCGTTGTAGTAGCCGGCGTCCCTGGCGTCCCGGTGTTCGCGGATATAGCGCCCCAGTTCGGTCAGATTCATTTCGCGCCGATGTTTGGACGGGCTGCTTTCCGGCCGCACCATCTCCTCCAGGCTCAGGGTCAGATCGTAGGTGTCGAAGCGGATGGCGTTGGCCCTGAACTCCTGGAGGTCCACCTGGTGAATGGTGCCGTCAAAAAGCCGCAGCCGCCAGTTCAGGCCGTCGGCCGACCGCAGCAGTTGACCGCGGGGGGCCACCACGGTACTGGCCAGCTTGTCGTCTTGCTGGTTCTCGATAAACACGTCCCGCAGGGTCCGGGTCTGGGTGTCGACCTGGCTGACGTAAAGCACGATGCCGTCAAAGGTGTCGTTGAACTGCCGTTCCTTGAGGCCGATGTCGATGTTGCTGGCGGCGATTCGAACCACCAGCTGCTTGGCGGACGACCGTCCCCAGGGCTGGCCGTAGAGGGACATGAACGCGGTCAGAAGCCCCCCCAACAGGCAGAAGACCGCCACCGGCGGCAGCAGCGCGGTGACATTCACCCCGCCGGCCTTCAACGCCACGATCTCATTGTCGCTGGACAACCGCAGAAAGGTCAGCAAAACCGCCATCATCACCGCCATCGGAATGACGAAGACCATGAAGTAGGGGATGGTGTAGACGATGACCCGGAGCACCGGCAGCAGCCCGACGCCATGGTTGATCACCAGGTTGGTGATATCGAGGATTCGGCTGGTCAGAAAAATAAACGTGAAAAATGCCAGATTGATGGCAAACGGCGGCACCAGTTCGGTGAACAGGTAGCGATGGATAAGCATGTTGGT
>JAWOJK010000336.1:0-4052 GCA_046481705.1 Desulfobacterales bacterium
GTTTCCGGCGGGGCGATCTGGGCGATCTGCCCGTCGTCGATGACGGCGACGGTATCGGCCACGGCAAAGGCCTCGGCCTGATCATGGGTCACCATGATGCTGGTTACGCCCACCTGTTTCAGAATCAGCTGGAGATCCGCCATCAGGCGCTCGCGCAAGGCGCGGTCAAGGGCCCCCATGGGCTCGTCCAGCAACAGCAGCCGCGGCTGGGGGGCGAGGCTGCGGGCCAGTGCCACCCGCTGGCGCTCGCCGCCGGAAAGGTCTGAAATCCGGCGGGCGGCAAACCCTTCGAGGCCCACCCGGTCCAGCGTCTCGGCGACCCGCCGCTGCAGCTCCGAGCGTGTCAGACGCTGGAGTTCCAACCCGAACGCCACATTCTCGAAAACGTTTTTATGGGGGAAAAGGGCATACTCCTGGAACATCATGCCGAACTGGCGGCGATGGGGCGGCACCGGCGCCAGGTCCCGGCCGTCAAAGGTGATGATGCCGCTGTCGGGGCGTTCCAGGCCGGCGATGAGCCGCAGCAGGGTGGTTTTGCCGCAGCCCGAGGGGCCCAGCAGGCAGAGGATGTCGCCTTCGGCCAGTGCCAGACTCACCTCCCGGATGAACGGCTGGCGGTCGAAGGTTTTTGAGACCCGCGCGAGGTTCAGGAGTGCCATCTCAGAACCCTCCGGAGGTCCCCGGGCGGATCTTCTCGAGAAAAACGAACCCGGCGGCCGTGACCAGCATCAGCAGGCTGCTCATGGCCATGGCCTGCCCGTAGTTGAGGGCCCCCGGCTGGCCCAGGAACCGAAAGATGGCCAGCGGCATGGTGGGGGTCTGGGGGCGGGCGACAAGGGCCGTGGCGCCGAATTCGCCCATGCTGATGGTAAAGGCAAAGACCACCCCCACTATCAGCGCCCGGCCGATAATCGGCAAATCCACGCAGCGCCAGACGCGCCAGGGGGAGGCGCCCAAAAGGCTCGCCGCTTCCCGCAGGCTGTCGGGAATGCTCCGCAGGGCCGGCAGCAGGCTGCGCAGGACAAACGGAAAGGCCACCAGACAGTGGGCCACAGGGACCAGCAGCAGTGAATTGCGCAGGTTGAGTGGGGGCCTGTCGAGCGCGATGATAAACCCGAAACCCAGGGTGACGGCGGAGGTGGACAGCGGCAGCATGAAAATCGGGTCCAGCAGGGTTGTAAGGCGGGATGGGGGGCCGGCCAGAAAGAGGGCCGCCGGCAACCCCAGGACGACCGCCAGCAGCAGCGCGGTCAGTGCAAAGCCCACGGAGTAGCCCATCGCCTGGAACGGTGGAACGAAAAACATGGACTGCGAGCGGTTTTCAAAAATCGCACGGTAAAAGGCCAGGCCGAGGCCGCTGTCCGTGGTGAAGGACTGTATCAGCAGGGCGGCCAGGGGTGCGGTCAGGAAGAGCACTGCGGGCAGCAGGCCGATGCACAGAAAAAGCCGGTCACCCCCCGTTTGCACCGCTTGCCGGCCAATTGAGGGGGCCGTCGGCATGAGCGCCAGCGTGCTGCGACGCTGCAGCGCGGTGTAGGCCCACATCAGCCCAAAGGTAAAAAAAATCTGAACCAGGGAAAGCGCCGCGGCCAGCGGCAGATTGAACAGATGGACCGCCTGGCGGTAGATTTCGACCTCGATCGTGGCCAGCCGCGGACCGCCCAAAATAAGGACGACGCCGAAGCTGGAGAAGCAGAAAATGAATACCAGCAGGGCCGCCGCCAGGATGGCCGGCTGTAGCAGGGGCAGGCTGACCCGGCGGAAGGCCTGCCAGCCCGAAGCCCCCAGCATGCGTGCGGCTTCGTTCATCTCCGGTGCCAACTGGGCCCAGAACCCGCCCACGATGCGCAGCACCACGGCATAGTTGTAAAACACGTGGGCGGCCAGGATCATCCCGACGGACTGGTGCAGTCGGATCGGCGGCGTCGGCAGATCCCAGATCGCCATCAGTCCCGTGTTCAGCAGCCCGTGGGGGCCCAGCAGGGCCTGAAAGGCGCTGGCGACCACGACCGTCGGCAGCACAAAGGGGATTGTCGCAAGGGTTTGCAGCGCTGCGCGGCCCCGGAAATCATAGCGCGCAAAAAGGCAGGCGCCCGGCAGGGCGATGGCCAGGGTGAGCAGGGTCGAAACCGCCGCCTGCCAGAAGGTGAACCACAGCCGGCCGAGGTAGTATCCCGATGTGAAGAGTCTTTTCGGCTCAAGGGGCGCCCACAGCTCGCTCGGAAAAAAACTGACGATCAAAATCCGCAGCAGTGGGTAAAAATAGAACAGGCCGAGAAAGAGCAGCGGCGGCAGGACAAGCAGCAGTCGGCGCCTCAGGGGTGATGCCATGGGAAATCCCGATTTGGAGTTGAACCTGGCGCCGCCGCCGCCGCCCTTGCAGAAGATGGTCGTAACCCCGGGCTAGCGCAGCACGGTTTCGGTCCACGCCTGGATCCAACGCTCGCGGTGGGCGGCGATCTCTGCGGGGGGCAGGGCCACCGGCTGCTCGGCCATGCGGGTGTGCCGGCGAAACACTTCGGGCAGGACCGCATCCTGGTTGGCGGGAAAAACGAACATCTGGAGCGGAATATCTTCCTGGAAGGTCCGGTCCAGGAAGAAATCCACCAGCTGGCGGGCCAGCGCCAGCCGCGGGGTGCCCTTCAGGATCCCCACGAATTCAATCTGGCGAAAGCAGGTCCCGGGGGTGGTGACCGCTGCGGTGGGCGCCTCGTCCAGGGGTTTTTCGGCAAAATAAACCTCGGCCGGCGGGCTGCTGGCGTAGCTGACCACGATCGGGCGGCTGCCCTTGGAGGCGCCGCTGAACTGCCCCCAGTAGGCATCCTTCCAACCGTCTGTGACCAGCACGTCGTTGTCCCGCAGCCGTTGCCAGAAACCGAGGTAGCCGTCCTCGCCGAAATGGCCCACCGTAGTCAGCAAAAAGGCCAGGCCGGGCGAGGAGGTAGCCGGGTTCTGCACCACGGCAAGCCCCTTGAAAGCCGGCTTGACCAGGTCTTCCAGGGTTGCGGGGGCCGTCAGCTGCCGGATTTCAAACCATTTCTTGTCGTAGTTCAGGCAGACATCGCCGAAGTCCACGGGCAGCAGGCGGTTTTGCGGGTCCAGTTTGAGATGGTCCGGGATGGCGGCCAGCAGGGGCGAGGCATAGGGCTGGAAAATACCCGCCTTGAGGGCCCGGCTGAGATAGGTGTTGTCCACGCCGAAAAACAGGTCCGCCATCGGGTTTGCCTGTGACAGGATCGCCTGGTTGAGGGCCGCGCCGGCATCGCCCGCCTTGAGGAACCGCAGCGTGACCTGATGGGCCTGCTCAAAAGCGGCGACAGTTTCCCGGCTGGCGCTGAAACTGTCATGGGTCATGACGGTGATCTGGGTCGTCTGGGCCGCGGCCTGGGAGAAGCCGCCGGTCAGCAGCAGGGCGGTGGTCCACAGCAGGGCCAACACGCGGGGTTTCATGGCATCCTCCTGACTATGAAGGGGAATGAAAACAAGCAAGCCGTTCTGCCAGGGCAGGAACGGCTTGAATCCCGCATCGAGTTTCCTACACCGGCATTACCCGGATCAGGTTCAACGGTCGGACCCACCCTCGCGCTCAAGAGTCCCTCTCAGCCCGGTTTCACCAGGCTCCCGGCAGACGATATGTAAAATGATCTGTCAACTTAGATAGGATTTCCAGCGGACGGTGTCAACCCCATTTCCTCCCAACGGGTGTAAAGCACGGTCAAATGGACGGCCGCCCGGGATTAACGGCCGCAGGCAAAACCGCCCAGCCCGCAGGCCCAGGAAGAAAATCCGATGCAGACAGCGGCGGCCGCCAGGGCGTAAAACTGGCAGCGCCTGCCGGGGGCGGCTTCCGTCAGCAGTGCGAAAGCGCCGCCCAGTGTCATGCCGGCGGCAAAACCGAACAGGTGCGCGAGGAGATCGGAATTTTGGGCCGTTCCCAACACCGCCAGCAGCGCCAGCCCTCCGCCCAGCGGCAGCAGCGCACGAAAACGCTCGCCCGGCGCGCGGATTCGGCGGGTGAACTGGATGGCGCTGAGGATCCCCAGTGCGCCGAA
>JAWOJK010000060.1:0-7235 GCA_046481705.1 Desulfobacterales bacterium
CGCCCGCTGAAAACCCGCTGCCGGACAGGCGCCACGACCCGGGCAGCCCATCAGCCGCTCCCATCGGCTCTGAAGGCGGGCCGGGGCGGCCATCCGGTTTGGGCGATTCTTCCAATCTCATAGCACCTCGCACACCCCGCTGCCAGAGCGGTCGGTTCGCCTACCTCTTTTTTTTTTGCGCCTGCAGGTAAACCTTTTGGTCCGACCTGCGTCTAAAGGGACAAAACCGCAACAAAAAGGAGGGACGATATGAGACCCAACGCCATCAAAATCGGTTTTCTGACCATCGGTTTGGTTTTTCTGCTGGGCACTCTGGCGTGGGCCGGCGGTCCCACCCGGGGTCAACACTCCTACCAGCAACGGCAGATCTACAGCGGTGTTCGCAGCGGCAATATCAGCCCCCACGAGTACAGCCGGCTGACCCGCGAGCAATACCGAATTCAGGATTACCGGCGCCGGGCCCTGTCCGACGGCCGCCTCAACCGCCATGAGGCAGGACGTCTCGATCGCATGCAGGACCGGGCCGGCCGGCACATTTACCAGTCCAGGCACTACGGCCCCAGGGACCACCGGCCTTGGGGGATTTCCCGGCACAACTATGGCCGCTACCAAGGTTCGGCCTACCGTCCGCATTTTTCCGGCGGTGCCCGTTGTGCTGACGGTTACCGGTTCACGGCCCCGATCTGGCAGCCGGGATTTTCGTTCGGCGGTTCGGTCTGGGGCCGCCGCTGATCCCCCCGCCGCGGGGGCCGGGCGCTGCTTGCCGGGCGCCGGGCCCCCGTGATATACGAGACATCATCGGCCCGGACCAGATCAGCATGCGGGCCGGGCCGATGTGGGGAAGGGACGTTACGGTGGGGATGGTGCTCGACAAATTGATGGCTGCGCAGCCCCTGCGCGCAGACGCCTGCGAAGACAGCGGCACCGTGGAGTCCTGGACGGATGAGGCCCTGGTAGCACGGGCGCGCCGCAACGATCCCCGGGCGAGCGACGAACTGGTCCGCCGCTACCAGGAGAAAGTCTACCGCATCGCCTTCGGCATGTGCGACGGGGACCCCGAGGAGGCCCGCGACCTCTCCCAGGAGGCCTTTCTCAAGGCGTTTCGCAGCCTCTCCGGATTCAAAGGCGAGTCGCGCTTCTACACCTGGTTTTACCGCATCGTCGTCAACACCTGTCTCGACGGACGCAAGCGGCGGCAGCGCTGGCGGTGGCTGATGAACTTCGCGGGACCCCGCCGGGAGGGGGACGTCCCCCCCGACGATCCGGTGGCGAGCACCGCCGACAACGCCGCCCATAACCCCCTGCAGTCCCTGAGCGACCGGGAGATGCGGCAGGACCTGCGGGCCGCCCTCAAAACCCTGCCGCCCAAGCAGCGGCTGGTATTCCAGCTCAAGGTCCAGGAGGAGATGAGCATCCGCGATATCGCCCACATCATGGGGGCGGCCGAGGGGACCGTCAAGAGCCACCTGTTTCGCGCCACCCGCGCCTTGCGCACGGCCCTGGCGGCCTACGCCGAACGATGACATCCGACGGCACGGAGGAGAAAAAGGCCATGAAAACCTGCAACCAGTATCAGGAACTCCTGTGGGCTGCGGTTCACGACGAACTGGGGCCCGCAGAGCGCCCAGCCCTGGACGACCACCTGGCCGGCTGCAGCGCCTGCCGCCGTGAAAAAGAGCGGTTGATCGAGCTGCTGGCGACCGCCAGAGCGGCGCTCACCCAGCCCGGCCGGTCGGCCGCCGAACAGGCCGAGCTGACGCGCTCCATCCGGCGCGCCCTGGCCGCCGACCGCGACCGGCACGACACGTGGCGCCGGCTTCTGCCGACGCGGGCGTTCTGGCGTCTGCCCGCCCTGGCCGCCGCAAGCGCCGCCGTCGCGGTGCTGGTCTGGACGGCCCTGCCGGTGGTGCAGCCGCAGCGGCCGGTGCGCACCGCCGCCACGCCGGCGCTGGAGGAACCGGCCCTCTACGAGGATATCGAGATTCTCAACAACCTGGAAATGCTCGAGGAACTGGAAGACATTCAGCGCCTGGTGCGCATCGTGGACAGCCGCGACTACGGCCGTCTGCGCCTCAAACCCGAAATCCCGGCAGTGGAGACCGAATTGGGCCATGATCCCCGTTATGCGTAAGCTCTCCAAAAAATGGTGCCGCCGGTTGTCGGCCGCGCTGGCTGTTTGCCTGCTGCCGCTGCTTTTGGCGGCCCCCGCCGCCGGAGCGCTGCAACCGGAAACGCCGCGGCCGATCCTGCAGCACTGGACGTCAGAAGCGGATTTAAGCCCCTATTTGGCGCAAAGGAGCCGCGGCGACGGCCCGGCCATCTCCGACCAGCAGCGGCAGCACCTCCAGCAGCAGTACCGCAAGTGGCGCGCCCTTCCCCCCGAAGAGCAGCAGAAACTGCGGCGCCGCCAGCAGGAGCTCGAGCAGATGCCGCCGGAATCGCGCAGACTTTACCAGAAGCGCTTTCAGCAGTGGCAGGACATCCCGGATTCCGAACGCCAGCAGCTGCGCCGGCAGATGGACAACTGGGAGCAGCTCTCGCCCCAGGAGCGCGAGGCGGTTCGCCGCCGTTTCAACGACTGACGCCCCCACCCGTCCCTCGGGGTGGCACCCCCGCAGGCGCCTCAAGCGTCCGGCCGCGCCCCACTGGATTTGGAAATCCAGTTGAAGGCCTGTTGAGGCGCTGTTATGTTATCTCCGAAGAATGCCAAAAGAACCACGCGGGTGGCATTGTCTTTGGGGTCGACGGTCCGGTCTCCTTCAAGCTGGAACTCCCCGCGCCAGAGCCTGTTGCTCAGGTTGAAAACTTTGAACCATTACAATTCTTCGCGGCCACCCGACGGCGTCAAGAAACGACTCCGTCGGGTCTTTGGGTTTTTCGGGGTATGATGCCGCGCGCCGCAGCGCGCCGCACTCTACCACACCGTGAGCCATTCACCGACTGATGGAAAGGAGGCGGTTCGATGGCGCGCCTTGAATGGCGGCAGGAGGCAGCCCGCAGTTCCCTTGAGCGGTTGCTGCCACGCATTGAGAAGAATCATGAAAAAAGACTGGCCGAAAACCCGGCGCAGTGGATCCAGCTGAAAGAGCGCCTCGGCCGGGAGTGGGAGCGTCTGTTTATCGGCCTGCACGATCTTTACGGATGGCAGTATGATTTCTTCGATACTCTGGAGCAGGTGCTCGACCTTCTCGCCAGGCACTGGCTGGATCGTCCGCAAGCGCTGCGCCGGCGCGACGCGCTGCGTGAAGCCGACCCGCTCTGGTACACTTCCGAAAACGTGGTGGGAATCGTATTGTACGTCGATCTGTTCAGCAACAACCTGGCGGGACTGGAAAATCACATTCCGTACTTCGAAAAGCTCGGGGTGACCTATCTGCATCTGATGCCCCTGTTTGCGGTGCCCCACGGGGAGAATGACGGTGGCTACGCGGTCAGCGACTATCGGGCCGTAAACCCGGATCTCGGCACGATGGAAGAGCTTTCGCGACTGGCCACGGCGCTGCGCGAACGCGGCATCAGCCTGGTGCTCGATTTCGTGTTCAACCACACCTCCGACGAGCATGTGTGGGCCCGCTATGCCAAGGCCGGCGATCCCGCGTACCTGGATTACTATCTGACATTCACGGACCGCACCCTCGTCGACCGTTTTCAGGAGCATTTGCGGGATATCTTTCCCACCGTTCGCAAGGGCAGCTTCACCTGGAACCACGAGATAAAGCGTTGGGTATGGACCACCTTCAACAGCTATCAATGGGATTTGAACTACGCCAATCCTGCCGTGCTGCGGGCCATGGCCGAGGAGATGCTTTTTCTGGCCAACCAGGGAGTCGAGGTCCTGCGTCTGGACGCCGTGGCCTTTATCTGGAAACGAATGGGTACCAATTGCGAGAACCAGGCCGAGGCTCATACCATCATCCGGGCCTTCAACGCCATGACCCGGATTGTTGCACCCAGCATGGTTTTCAAGTCCGAGGCCATCGTCCACCCGGACGAGGTGATCAAGTACGTCGACCCGGAAGAGTGCCAGCTTTCCTACAACCCGCTGCTGATGTCCCTGCTCTGGGAGGCGCTGGCCACCCGCGAGACAAAACTGTTGCTCCATTCCCTGCACAATCGCCAACGCCTACCTGCCGGCTGCGCCTGGGTCAACTACCTGCGCTGTCACGATGATATCGGATGGACCTTCGACGACAACGATGCCTGGCAGGTGGGCATCGACCCCCACAGGCATAGAAAATTCCTGAACGACTTTTACACCGGCCGGTTCGCGGGGTCCTTTGCCCGGGGGGTGCCGTTTCAGTTCAATCCGAACAACGGTGATCTGCGCATATCCGGCACCCTCTCGTCCCTTGCGGGGCTTGAAGCGGCCCTGGAAGCCCAGGACAACGCCCTGATCGAGCTGGCCGTGCGCCGGATCAACATGCTGCGCAGCATCATGGTCAGCATCGGCGGGATTCCGCTGCTATACGCGGGCGACGAATACGGAATGCTAAACGACTACACGTTTCTGTCCGATCCGGCCAAGGTCAATGACAGCCGTTGGGTGCACCGCTCCAAAAAACGGTGGGCGGCCGCCGACGATCTGACCGATGCCGATACCCTGGAGTGGCGGTTTTTTCACGAGATGGCCAGATTTTTCAAGCTGCGCAAACAGGCGCCGGCGATGCGCAATGGCGGCATGGAACTCTTCGACGCCCAAAATCCCCATCTGTTTGCCTATCTGCGGAGCGATGGCGCGCAGCGGCTGCTGGTGATCAACAATTTTTCGGAATCCCCGCAAGTCGTGAAGGCCGCCAGGCTGTCGGCCGCGGGGATGAACCAAGGCAACCTTGAACTGTTGAGCCAACAAATCTTGCCGACGGGAGCAGATCTGATTCTCGACGGGTATCGCTATGTGTGGATCGATATTTCCGGGCAATAGTCGACATGCTGCCAGCAGCACCAACGGCGCCTGTCAATTTCGGAAAGCGAGCACTTCCGACCGTTGTCCCCACGCCGCCGGCAGGGCGCTTTGGTCCGCGGACGGCTTGCAAAGCATCTCAGCCGTCGTTATTTTCCTGGGACGCTTTCGGGCCCGCACGGCCGCCGCCATACCCTGGAGATGTTTCGATGACAGTACTTGAAGCCTGCAACCTCACCAAGACCTACCGCATCGACAGCCGTGAAATCCGCGTGCTGGACGATGTTTCGCTTGTGGTCCGCGACGGGGAATTCCTCGTGATCGCGGGTGCCAGCGGCAGCGGCAAGTCCACCCTGCTGAGCCTGCTCTCGGGGATCGACCGACCCACCACGGGCCGCATCCGCATCGGCGATACCGACATCACCGACCTGCGCGAGGACGACCTGGCGCCCCTGCGCAACCGCCATATGGGTTTCGTTTTCCAGGCCTTTCACCTGGTGCCGTCCCTCAGCGCGCTGGAAAACGTGATGTTTCCGGCCGAGCTCAAGGGCGACCGCCAGGCAGACGAGCGGGCCCGCGCCCTGCTGCGGCGGGTCGGCCTGGCCGAGCGCATGGACAGTCTGCCGCACCAGCTGTCGGGAGGGGAGAAACAGCGGGTGGCCCTCTGCCGGGCATTGATCAACCAGCCCCAGATCGTGTTTGCCGACGAGCCCACCGGCAACCTCGACTCCCAAAACAGCCGCACGATCCTCGAGCTTCTGCAGACCCTTCAGCAGGAGCAGCGCACCACCCTGGTGCTGGCGACCCACAGCGCGGCCATTGCCCGGGCGGCCGACCGCTGCATCACTCTCCAGGACGGACGCATCCGCGCAACACCCGACCAGGGGCCGGCCGATGCTCAATAAGCGCTTTGTCTGGCGTCAGCTGGTCCGATCGCGCCGGCAGGCGACGGTCTTCGTGCTCTGCGCGGCCCTTTCGCTGGTGAGCCTGGTGGCCCTCGGCGGTTTTTTTGAAAACATCCAACGCGCCCTGCTGCAGGATCTGCGCAAGCTGCACAGCGCCGACGTGATCATCAAGTCCCGCTTTCCGATCTCGGAGCCGCTGGCCGCCGCGGTGGCCGCCATGACACGCGCGGACGGGGCCGCCGTGGCGGAAGTCTACGAGTTCTACTCGGTGGTGCGCACCGCAGGCGGCGACGCCTCGCTGCTGGCCGAGCTCAAGGTGGCCGGCCCGGGCTACCCCTTCTACGGCCGGATCGGGCTGCAGTCCGGGCGTGCCTTTGAAGACGCCCTCAGGCCGGGCGCCGTGATTGTCGCGCAGACCCTGCTGGACCGCCTGCAGCTGAAAATCGGTGATCGGCTGCAGGTCGGCGAGGCCACCCTCACGATCGGCGATGTGGTGCTCTCCGAGCCCGACCGCCCGGTGGATTTCTTTTCTCTGGGCCCCAGGATTTTCGTTGCCCTGGAAGACCTGCCGGCCCTCGACCTGGTCCAGAAGGGCAGCCGGGTTTCGCACCGTCTGCTGATAAAACTCGGGCCGGCCGCAGACGCCGAAAAGGTCGCGGACACGCTGCGCAACCGGGCCCTGGCCGACCAGGAGCGGGTGGACACCTTCCGCTCCGCGCCGTCACGGGTCAAACGCTTTTTTGACAACCTGATCTTTTTTCTCAACCTGATCGGGATCTTCACCCTGATGCTGGCAGGCTTCGGGATCTACAGCAGCCTGAGCGCCCTGATCCGCGAAAACATCGCCACCATCGCCATCATCAAAACCCTGGGGGCCACCGGCGGTTTTATCACCCGCCACTTCCTGGCCATGGTGACCGTGCTCGGCGTGGCCGGCACCGGCGCCGGCATCGGCCTTGGCCTGGGTCTGCAGCCGCTGATGCCCGTGCTTTTCGCGGACCTGCTGCCCGAGGGCCTGACGCCGGGCGTGCCGTGGCGGGCGGTGGCCGAGGGCGCGGTATTCGGGGTCCTGGTGGTGGGCATTTTCTCGTTTCTGCCGCTCTACCGTCTGAAGGGGTTCAAACCCGGCCTGCTGTTGCGCAAAGAGCCGTTCAGCGCCCCGCGCGGCCTGCCCTATTACGCGGGGTCCGGGCTGGTGCTGGCCTTTTTCATGGCGGCCGTCTCCCTGCGGTTGGGCAGCGCCGAGGCCGGCGGCTATTTTCTGCTTGGGCTGCTGGCCCTGATCCTGATTTCCGCCGCGCTCAGCGCTCTGGCCCTGCTTTTGCTGCGCAGAATTCCCCTGCGCGCCCTCTCCCTGCGGCAAGCCGTCAAGGGCCTCTTCCGACCCGGCAACGCCACCCGCACGATCCTCGTTACCCTGACCGCATCAC
>JAWOJK010000172.1:0-4541 GCA_046481705.1 Desulfobacterales bacterium
TAGATGTCAGATGAAACCGCAATAAAGACGAAATGAGGCAGCACAACGATGGCCATCATCAGCGCAAATCCGATGTAGCGCCGGTTGCCCAGGAGTTCCAGGTAGCTCGCGGCGCTTTGCCGGGCACCGGTGGATGTCGGGGTCTGGAGCGTTTCGGGCATCCACAGAACGCCGACCCAGGCCACCAGCGCCACGCTCGCCTGGGTCACAAACACCCAGCGCCAGGAAAACCAGGTCATGATCCAGCCGCCAAAAACGGGGCCCAGCATGGGCGCCAGCGCCATAATGACCCCGATCCAGGCCAGGATGCGTTCCCGCTCGTGCCCGCCATAAACGTCCTTGCTGATGGCCAGGGCCAGCACGGATGCCGATGCCGCCCCGGCGGCCTGCAGAACCCGGAAAACGATCAGGCTGACGACGTTGTCCGAAAGGGCGCACAGCAAGCTGGCCAGGATGAAAATCGCGATACCGACCAGCAGCGGCCGACGGCGGCCGAAGCGATCCGAGAGCGGCCCGTAGATCAGGAGAAAACCGCAGTAGCCGACGAAAAACCCGATCAAGGTCAGGTTGACGACCGCCAGCGGCTGGTGCCAGCGCTGCACCAGCAGGGGAATGGCCGGCAGGTACATATCGGTGGCCAGCGGCGGAAAAGCCGAGAGCAGCGATAACAGCAGCAGCAGACGGGTGCTGTGTCCCACTTTCGGGGGGCTCAATGCAAAAAATTCCCACCGCGGCCGAAAGCCGCGTATGGCCAGCCGACAACCGCCGCCAGGGGCCGGGCACCCGCCCAACAATCCAAAGAACGCAGCCCTAAGAGGCGCTCGGCTTCCAACCGTCCTCCCCGCCGTCTTGGCCGCCCATCGGGCGCCAGCCCCCGCCAAGGGCCTTGTAGAGACGCACGAGGTTGCCGATCACGACACCCTCGCTGATCGCCAGCTCGTCCTCCAAGGTCAGCAACGAGCGCTGGGCGACCAGGACTTCGCTGAAATCCACCAGCCCCGCCTTGTACTGGTCCTGGGCCAGTTGCACCGCCTTGCCCGCCGCGTCTGTCGCCAGTTTCAGCGATTCGCGCCGGAATTGTTCTTCGGCATAGGCCACGAGGGCGTTTTCAACCTCCTCCAGGGCGATCAGCAGGGCGGATTCGTAGCGGATCAGGGCCTGCTCCTGGAGAGCGGACTGCACGTCGATGTTGCGGCGGATCGCACCGGCGTCGAACACATTCCAGCTGAAACTGGGCCCCAGGTTCCAGCTGCGGCTGCCGTACTCCAGAAAATCCCCACCGGCAAGCGATTCAAGCCCGATGCCGCCCGCCAGCCTGAATCTCGGGTAAAGATCGGCGGTCGCCACCCCGATGCGGGCCGTTTGGGCCGCCAGGCTGCGCTCGGCGCGACGCACGTCAGGCCGACGGCGCAGCGCATCGGCCGGCACGCCGACCGCGATCTGCAGCGGGGTCAACGGAATCGGCCGGCGTTCGGCGAGCTCCGCGTGAGTCGCACCGGGCTGCTCGCCCAGCAACACCGCCAGCCGGTTTTTGGCGGCCTCCAGACCGGTCCGCAATCTCGGGATCTGGGACCGGGTGCTCTCGAGGTTGAAAAGGGATTGCTGAACGGCCAGTTCGTTGCTGAGACCGGCCTCAAAGCGCGAGCGGGTCAGCCCGAAGGTTTCCTCCTGGGCGATGACATTGGCCTCGGCCACACCCAGCCGGGCCTGGAAGGTCCGCGCCTCCACATAGTTGAGGGCCACTTCGGCCAGCAGGCTGACCATCACGTCGTGGAACTCCTCTTGGCTGGCCTGCAGGTCCATCTCGGCGGCCTCCAGCGACCGCCGCACGCCGCCGAAAACGTCCACCTCCCAGCCGGCGTCAAAGCCGGCCGTGTAGAAGTTGCCGGTATCCCCGGAGCCGCTGTTTTCGCTGCTGCGCCTGCGGGAGGCCGCGCCCGAGGCATCCAGCACGGGAAAAAGCGCCGCCGCGCTGATTCCCCGGCGCGCACGCGCTTCCCGTACCCGGGCCCGGGCCTCGGCGAGGTCGCGGTTGCCCAGGGCGGCCCGCGCGACGAGGCTTGAGAGATCCGGGTCGTTGAGGGTCGCCCACCAGCGCGAGAGCGTCAACGGGTCTGCGGAGGCCTCGCTCAGGCCGTCCTGCAGGTCCGTGTGCCAGGCCGTTGGCGGGTCGTCCTGCGGCCGCGTGTAGTCCGGCCCCACGGCCGCGCATGCACTGAGACAGGCCGCGGCGGCCAAGACCGCCAGCCACCCGCCAGCAAAACGGGGCCGGCAGCCGGCAGCCGGCGGTTGGACGGGGAATGACTGCGGGATGGGTTTTTTCATATTCCTCTCTCTTTACGGGTTCAGCGGCGGCGCGGTTTCCGATTGCCTCAAGGCGCGCCGCCGCTGACGACGGGCATAAACCCGCTCGCGGCTGGACTGGAAGATGGCGTAGAGGGCCGGAATTAGAAAGATCCCGATCAAGGTGGCGGCCAGCATGCCGCTGAAGACCGTGGTGCCGATCGCCCGACGGCTGTTGGCCCCCGCGCCGGTTGCCACAACCATCGGGAACACCCCGAAAATAAAAGATAAGGCGGTCATCAGGACCGCCCGGAAACGCAGACGCGCCCCGTCAACGGCCGCGTCGAAAACGCTCAGACCCTCCTCCCGGCGGGTTTTGGCGAACTCCACGATCAGGATCGCGTTTTTGCTGGCCAGCCCGACCAGCAGCACCAGGCCGATCTGGGCATAGATGCTCAGGGCGAGCCCGGTGATCCAAAGTCCCGCCAAGGCTCCCAAGACCGCCACCGAAATCGAAATGATCACCGACAGCGGAATGGTCCAGCTCTCGTACTGCGCCACCAGGAAGAGGTAGCCGAAAAGCAGGGCCAAGGCCAGTAGAATCGGAGCCTTCCCGCCGGCCTTCTGCTCCTGGAACGACAGACCGGACCACTCGTAGGCGTAGTCCTCGGGCAGGGTCGCCGCGGCCACCCGGGACATGGCGGCCATGGCATCTCCCGAACTAAAACCCGGGCCGGCTTCGCCGTTGATCTGGGCGCTGGCAAACTGGTTGTAACGGCTGATGATCTGGGGCGCCAGAACGGTGGACAGGGTGGCCAGGCTGCTCAGCGGCACCATCTTGCCGTCTTGGCTGCGGACGTAAAGGCGGCCGATGTCCTCCAAGGCGTCGCGATAGGGTGCGTCGGCTTGGACCTTGACCTGAAAGACCCGGCTGTAAAGGTTGAAATCGTTTACATAGCGCGATCCCAGCTGGGACTGCAAGGTCGAAAAGACGCTGCTGACCGGCACGTTCATGGTTTCGCTCTTGGTGCGGTCGAGGTTGAGCATCAGTTGGGGCACGTCGGCCGAGAAGGTGCTGAAAACCGCCTGCAGGCTCTGATCCTGGTTGGCGGCCACCACCAGGGCGCGGGTGACGGCCGCGAGTTCCTGGGGGCTCTGGTCACCCAAGGCCTGCAGCCTGAAATCGAACCCTCCGGTGCTGCCCAGCCCTTGGATGGCGGGGGGGCTGAAGGCGAAAATATTCGCCGTCGGCATGGCCGCCAGCTCGGCGCGCACCCTGCCCATCAACCCCGCGAGCTGAACCTCGGGTGTTTTGCGCGCACTCCAAGGCTCGAGCACGACGACGGCCAGGCCGACGTTTTCGCTGGCGCCGCTGATGATGCTGAATCCGCTGACGGCGATGACATCCGCCACTCCGGGAATGTTCTGGATCGTCGCGGAGACCTGCGCCAAAACGGCGTTGGTGCGCGCCAGGGCTGCGGCCTCGGGCAGTTGGATATCCACGAAAAAGGCGCCCTGGTCTTCGTTGGGCAGAAAACTGGTGGGCCGGCTGATAAAAAGAAAGTAGGCCGCGCCAAAAACCAGCCCAAACACCCCCAGCACCACCAGCGAACGCCGCATCAACCAAGCGGCCGCAGCCACATAGCCGCTGCGCGATGCAAGCAGGGTCCGGCTGAACCAGGCCAGCGGCCCCCGCCGAACGGCCTGCGGCGGCCGCAGCAGCGCGGCGCACAGGGCCGGGCTGAGGGTCAGGGCGTTGAGGCTGGAGAGCAGCACCGCCGTGGCGAGCGTCACGGCAAACTGTTTGTAAAGCTGCCCGGTAATGCCGGGCGTGAAACCCACCGGGACGAAAACGGCCAGCAGCACCAGGGTGGTGGAGATGATCGGGCCGGTCACCTGCCCCATGGCCCGGATGGCCGCGTCCTTGGCCCCGAGCCCTTCCTCCTGCATCACCCGCTGGGCGTTTTCGACCACCACGATGGCGTCGTCGACCACTACGCCGATGGCCAGGATCAGGGCGAAAAGGGTGATCGTGTTGGCGGTTAACCCCAGCGTCAACAGGGCCGCAAAGGTGCCCACAAGGGAGACCGGGATGGTCAGGAGCGCAGCTCCGCGTTGCCGTAGAGGAAGCCGTCGCCCACAACCCTGTTTCTCAGGAGGCCACGGAGTGTCTTGCTGCCTCCGAGACCTTCCGAGGATGAGCCTCTCAGCTCGGAGACTATCACCTGGCCCTGATAGTAGAAGGGTACGTCGCCGAA
>JAWOJK010000289.1:0-2588 GCA_046481705.1 Desulfobacterales bacterium
GAACAGAATCGAAAACGGAATCAACGTATTCCAAGGGTGCCTATACACCTCCTTTTGAGAAACGTTTCATGCGCGATCAAAAACGAAAAGTGTTGGGTGGAATCTGTGCAGGCTTAGGAAGTTTATCGCAGGCGTATTCGGTCTGGGGTCCCCACAGCCCGTCGATCCGGCCGACCGCGATCTCCTGCTGCTTGCAGAGCAACTGCAGCAAGGCGACGCAGCGGCGGTGGTTTGTCCAGTCTTTCCAGCCCACCGGCAGCTCTGCGCTGCGTTTTGTCAGCGCCGCGGTCACGGCGCCGTATGTCTGCGGGCCGAGCCGGCCGTCAACCTCACCAAGGGTGTAACCCTCTGCGACCAGGGCCTGCTGCACTAAACGAACGGCGGTTGCTTTCATTGGCGGCCTCCTTTGTCTGCTGGGTGTCCGGGAAACGTTCGGCCTGGCCGGTAAAGCCCGGCGGGCGGCGATCAGTCCGCGAACTGCTCGAGGGAGTTGCGAAATCTGAGGTAATCCTGAAGATAGCGCCGCCGCGCTTCCTCGTCGCGGTATTTGATTCCCAGGACCGTTCGCACCGATCCCTGTTGGGCGCGCGTGTCCTGGTAGGCGCGGCAGTAGCCGCCATCTTTGGCGCAGATCGTCAGCCAGTGGATTTCCCGGTTGTCCTGAACCGCCCTGTTGTCCGAGACAAGGGTTTCGCGCAGGGGATCCAGGGCGATGTCGGTGGGCTCACCGCCCCACTGGGGCGCGTAAACGTAAAAGGACACGCTGCCATCCGGCGAGATGAAAGCTGCGCTGTCGTATCCCTCGGCCGTGCTGCTGACAAGCGAGGGGGCCGGCGTGAAACCCGCCGGGTAGGTAATTTCGAACCAGGCCCCCTGAAACACCCGCCCCGCGGGGGCTTGTAAGCCTTGCGGAGGGTGCTGCGGGGCCGTGCAGCCGATTGCCATTGCCAGACACCCCAGGAGCACAAGGCCAACCGGGGCGGCTCGGTTGAAACGGGTTCTCAGGATGGGTTGTGCCGGAGGGTTCATGGGGCCGTGTACCTGCAACTGGTGATGCGCTTCCCCCTGCGCTCCGGAAAACGAAGTGCGCAGCGGACTTTCCCGATGGTCTTTGAACGGAAGCCCTATCTTTGCAAATCTAAATACGATGTGGTTTTTTTACAACAGTTTTTTAGCGCCGCCAGGGACGCAGGGCAAGCCGCTCTATCACAGTGCAAAAACGGGTGCTGGAAAGGGGGGCGCGTCAGATCGTGAGCACCGTCGGCAGCGGCTTGATGAAATTCTGCCGCAGGCTGTAGGTGTAGGCGCCCTGGGTGGGAATCATAAGGATGTCGCCCGGCTGGATGTCGGCGCCGAAGTACAGGTAGCCCCAGACGTCGTGGGGGGTGCAGAGGGCGCCCAGGATGTGACAGGGCTTTTCCGCCAGCGCGGGGCGGCTCAAGTTCAGGACCGGAAAATAGTCGCTTTCGAAGCGCTCCCAGCCGACGGCGTTGGTGCCGGCATCGGTGATCACCAGGTCGGGTGCTTTTTTGTCGACCACCGACATCAGCAGGTGGACCGCATCGTTGCAGACCCAGCGGCCCGGTTCCAGGCAGATCCGGCAGGCCAGGACGCTGAAAAGGTGCTGGTGGATCGCGGCGGCGATCTGGTCGGCAAAGACCGCGATGGGGGTCCCCGGCAGGCGGTGGTGGATTTCGAGCGGGCCGGGCGGCTGTCCGAGGGCCGCCAGCAGCTGTCCCTGTTGGGTTGCCGACGGCTGCAGCCATTCGCCCTGAGGGGGCCAGTAGCCGCCGCCGATGTCGATAAACTCTATTTCTGCGCGCGCCGCCGGGGGCAGGTCGGCGAGCAGTCTGCCCAGCAAACGGATGAAGGCGATCTGGTTGTCCGGCGAAAGGTTCCAGCTGGAGTGAAACTGCACCCCCTGGAGGTGGATGTGCGCGCAGCGGCGGGCCTCCTGCCAAAAGGCCGGCAGGGTTTCGGGGGGAATTCCGAATTTGCGCCAGAGGCCCTCGGCGTTCACCATCAGGCGCACCCCGCAGCGCACCCGGCGGTTCATTCCGGCCGCAATGGCCTCCAGCCGCTGCAGCTCGCCGAAGCTGTCCATCAGGATCACCACCCGATCGGCGTGGGCGGCCGCCAGCCGAAGCTCCGCTGCGGTTTTCCCCGGCCCGCTGAACACGATGTCGCAGGCCCCCAGGGTTAACGCCATTTCCAGCTCCAGCCCGCTGGAGACATCCAGGCCGAATTCGGATGCCAGCAGGATCCGCGAGATATCCGGCTGGTTGTTGCTCTTGACGGCGTAGTAGAAGGATACATCCGGCAGCACCGCCCGGAACGCCTGCTTGAGCTGGTGCGCCCGCTGCCTGAGCACCGCCGACTCCTGGAGGTAGAGTGGCGCCGGATGGTCGTCAAGCACCCCGAGGTAGAGACGGCGCCGGTCGAATTGACCTCCATCACCGCAGGGCCGTGCTTCGACCGCAGGATGTCGACGCCGGCGACATTCAGCCCGACGACCTTCGCCGCGCGGACGGCGGTCGCGCGCTCGACCGGCGTGATGCGCACCGATTCACCGCTGCCGCCCCGGTGCA
>JAWOJK010000351.1:0-4167 GCA_046481705.1 Desulfobacterales bacterium
CCAACCGTTTTAGGCGCCGGCGGGCGGCCGCCGGTTGGCTCGCCGCCGCAAAACCCAGCGCGCTGCAGCCGCCTCTGCCCGCAGGGTACCGCGGGAAGGCTTCAGGCCGGTTTGACGGTGCTGGCCTGGGGCCCCTTCTCCCCCACCGATTCCACGAACCGCACCCGTTCACCGGCCGCAAGTTGCGCGAAACTGCTGCCCACGACACTGTTTTGGTGAAAATAAATTTCCCGCCCGTCGGCTGCGGCCAGAAACCCGTAGCCCTCCTCCGGAAAAATTCGGCTGATCACCGCGAACGGTCTCTCTTCGTGGTACTTCACGTCCTTTCGCTGCCGGCTGATAAATTTTTTGATCTGGCGATCGGCGCTTTCAAAGGCCCGGTTGATGGCGGCGTACAGATCTTCGTGGGGCTCTTTTTTGACCACGATCTCACTGCCGGGAACCGAGATTGCGATCCGCACGTTGTAGAGCACCCCTTTTTGCTGCCGCTGATGCGGGATTTCGACCACCACATCACAGCGGATGATGCGGTCGCACATGCGCTCGAGCCTTTCGGCGCGCTCTCGAATGGCGGTTTCGATGGCATCGGTCAGATCAAAGTTGCGGGAAGTAATCTGAAGCGGGATGTTCATCCTGTCACCTCCTTGGGGTAAAGGCGGAAGACGCGGCGCTGCAGTCGTCTTGGCAGCGGTGCGGCAAAACGCGCCCCCGATCGACATCAAGCCTTGCCGTTTACCCTTGAAGATAATACCGGACTCGCGATGCGCTCGAATTTTTTTGGGCGTCATCCAAACGGGCTGGGGCCCGGGCCGCCATCACGTCAACCACCCGCCGAGGAGTGATTCACAGGGTACCGGGTGATCGCAGTGCTCGCCGGGAGCCGACGCGCGAAATCGGCACCCTCCCCCACCCGCTTGACGGGTCCGCCGGGTGGGGGTGCTGGGGTCAGGGCGAACCGGGCCGGCTCAAATCGTAGATTCTGCGTTTGGCCTCGTCGGGCGTGACTTCCCGCATTTTCTCCTCGCAGCACACCAGATCGCCCTCGCCGCCCTGAAGAATGGCAACGATGTTTCCGCATTTGTCGCATTTGTAGACCTGACCTTTTTTTGTCATGGCACACCTCCTGGTTTTGGGTTTACGGCCAAAGGCAAATCATCCCAGCCCAAAAAGGCATCCGGGTCTTGTCGGAATCCAAAAGCGTGACAACTCCAAAAGAAAGTCTCGAATTTTATTCTACCTCACAGAGTAATAATTACCATAGGGTCGATTCTCATTTGAGATGGGAAATCCACCTAAAAATGTGCCTTTCCCCTATTTCTTCAGAAACCACTTATGTGCGGGCAAGATCCGGCAAAGGGGCAGTCCGGGGTGGAATCTGATGGGTCGGGTCGGGGAGCGGTGGATTTGTTTTCAGGCCGGAAAACACGCTGCGGGCGGCCCTCAGAAGTGGCTCGATCCGTCCCAGCAGTGGGTGCACAGCTGTGACTTCGGCAGCCCGATGGCGGCCACCATATCGTCCAGGCGCTGGAACTTGAGCGAGGTCAACCGCAGCTTGCGCCGGATGCGCTCCACCATGGCCAGGTTGCGCCGGCTGCCGGCGGCAGCGTAGTCCTCAAGGTGCCGGCCCGCGCCGTTTTCCAGTTCGTGAATCATTTTGCGGCCGGCCAGGTCCAGGGTGGAGCGCGAGGTGGAAAAATTCAGGAAGTCGCAGGGAAACACCAGCGTCGGCGATGCCGTGCGCATGTGGACTTCGGCGGCCCCCAGGTCGAAGAGCACCTGGACATTGCCCTTGAGCTGGGTGCCCCGCACGATCGAGTCCTCGCAGAAAAGGATCCGCTGCCCCTCGATCAGCCTGCGGATCGGGATCAGCTTCATGCGCGCCACCAGGTCGCGCAGCGACTGGTTCTGGGGCATGAAGCTGCGCGGCCAGGTGGGGGTGTACTTGACGAAAGGCCGCACGTAGGGGACTTTTTTCTCGTTGGCGTAGCCGATGGCATGCCCGATGCCGGAATCGGGTATGCCGGCGACGGAATCGATTTCGACGCTGTCGTTTTGCGCCAGGGCCCGCCCGCAGCGGTTGCGGACGTATTCCACGTTGATGCCCTCGTAGTCGGAGGCCGGGTAGCCGTAATAGACCCAGAGAAAGGCGCAGACCTGCATCTCGCTGCCCGGCGGGTTGACCTGCGCCACCCCGTCGGGAGTCAGCAGGACCGTTTCACCGGGCCCCAGGAAGCGTTCGATGTCATAGCCGAGGTTGGGGAACGCGCACGATTCGGAGGCGGCCGCATAGGCCCCTGCCTTGTGGCCGATCACCACGGGGGTGCGCCCCAGGCGGTCGCGGGCGGCGTAGACGCCGTGGTCAGTCAGCAGCAGCAGTGAGCAGGAGCCCTGGATCGCCTCCTGGGCGTGCCGGATGCCGGCTGCGAAGGAGTCCTCGGCGCAGATCAGCATGGCCACCATTTCCGTCGGGTTGGTCTTGCCGCCGGCAGTCTCGGTGAAGTGCAGGCGCCGTTTGAAGGCCTTACGCTCCAGTTCGGCCATATTGGTGATCCGTGCGACGGTGACGAGAGCAAAGTTGCCCAGGTGAGAGCCGATCACCAGCGGCTGGGGGTCGTTGTCGCTGATCACGCCGATGCCCATGCGGCCCGCGAACTTGGCCAGATCGGGTTCGAACTTGGAGCGGAAATAATCGTTCTCGATGCTGTGAATCGACCGTTTAATCCCGTCGGAGCCCCTGACGGCCATGCCGCCGCGGCGGGTGCCGAGGTGGAAATGATAATCCGTCCCGTAGAAAATGTCCGTAACACAATCCGCTGTCGAGACCACCCCGCAAAGTCCACCCATCCTGACATCCTTTTTTTCGCACTGCGCCCGAGGGCGGCGTTGGTTTTGACCGTTGGCGCACGCCTGAAAATGGCGATCTTGACATAGCCCGATCGACCGCGGCGGGCGCAGATGCCGCCGCCGCAAACAAAATCCCCAGCCGGTTTCGCCCCTCCTGTTAATCTTTCTTTACAACAATGTAAAGTAACGGTAAGTCACTCGGTGATCTTTTCCATCTCCACCCCCCAGCTTCCGCAGTGTGCAACCCGGCGAAAGGAGCCCAAATGCCCAGAAGAGAAGACATTCGAAAAATCCTGATTATCGGCTCAGGCCCGATCATCATCGGCCAGGCCTGCGAGTTCGACTACTCCGGAACCCAGGCCTGCAAGGCCCTCAGGGCCCTCGGCTACCAGGTCGTGCTGGTCAACTCCAACCCCGCCACCATCATGACCGATCCGGAAACAGCGGATATCACCTATATCGAACCGCTGAACGCCAAGGTGCTGACCGAGATCATCGCCCACGAGCGGCCGGATGCGCTGCTGCCCAACCTGGGCGGCCAGTCGGGGCTGAACCTGGCCTCCGAGCTGCACCGCCTGGGCGTGCTGCAGGAATACGGCATCGAGGTCATCGGGGTCAACGTGGACGCCATCAAACGCGGCGAAGACCGTTTGGCCTTCAAGGAGACCATGGACCGGCTGGGGATCGAAATGCCGCGCAGCAAAACCGTCACCAGCGTCGAGGACGCCGAAAAGGTCGCCGATGAGCTGGGCTACCCGGTGGTCCTGCGACCGGCCTACACCATGGGCGGCACCGGCGGCGGTCTGGTCTATAATATCGAGGAACTGCGGACCATCGCCAACCGCGGCCTGGCGGCCAGCCTGGTCCACCAGGTGCTGGTGGAGGAATCGGTCCTGGGCTGGGAGGAGCTCGAGCTGGAAGTCGTGCGCGACGCCAAGAACCAGATCATTACGGTCTGCTTCATTGAAAACGTCGATGCCATGGGCGTCCACACCGGCGACAGTTTCTGCACGGCCCCGATGCTGACCATCGACCCGGCGCTTCAGAAGCGCCTCCAGGAGCAGGCCTACGCCATCGTCGCGGCCATCGAGGTGATCGGCGGCACCAACATCCAGTTCGCCCATGACCCCGCCACGGGACGGGTGGTGGTGATTGAAATCAACCCGCGCACCTCGCGTTCATCGGCCCTGGCCTCCAAGGCCACCGGTTTCCCCATCGCCCGGGTGTCGAGCCTGCTGGCCGGCGGCCTTGGAGGCCAGGGGCGATGAACGCGAGGTGCGCGGGGTGATTTCAATCACCACCACCCGTCCCGCGGCGGGGTCA
>JAWOJK010000388.1:0-9055 GCA_046481705.1 Desulfobacterales bacterium
GCAGCCGGGCTTTTTCCTGCCAGCGCCGGTAACGTCGCCCTGGTAAGCGAGTTGATCGGAGGGTAAATACGATGGACCGAAAACCATTATACCATCCAACAAAACTTAATTGATATTCAAAGAACCAAACTCTTCTAAGTAACTGGGAATTTTTCAACAACATATAGTGGTATTTTGGATGCACAACCACAATTTTTCGGTATTAAATTTGTTTACCACAACAAGTTACTGTCCGGTTTGGTCCCGGTCATAAGGGTCGGGGGCTTCGCTATTTAGGACCGTATGTTACTCCCTCCCGATTTTAGAAGTCAATTGCTATTGATGTTGCTGCTGACTTTTTCCGTGACCAGTGCACTGGCTGCGGGCCCGTCATTCCCGTCAGAAAGAGTCCTGGTCATCGACAAGGCCGCAAAGAAACTGACCGTTTTCGTCGACGGCCGGCAGGCGGCCCGGTTCCCCGCCACCTTCGGCATCGACCCCGTTTCGGACAAACGCAGGATCAACGATCTCGCGACTCCCGAGGGCCTCTATTTCATCACGTACAAGAAGCGCCGGACCCGTTTTTACCGCACCCTGGGCCTTTCCTTCCCGAACCTGGCCGATGCCCAGCGGGGCCTGGCCTCGGGCATCGTGTCCGTGGCGGGTTACAGGAGGATTCTCAACGCCGCGCGCAGATCCCGTCAGGCGCCCTGCGACACGGGGCTGGGCTGCGCCATCGCCATCCACGGCGGGGGGGTGTACAGGCAATTCGGGGAGTTCACGGAGAGGGACTGGACCGACGGGTGCGTCGCCCTGGACAACCCGGACATGGAGGTGCTCTTCAATCTCTGCCGGCCCGGGGACCCTGTCCTCATCTTCAACAGTGCCCAAACCCTCTTCGGCATCATCAGGCCGTTCACGCAGGTGCGCAATCTGGACGACAAGGGCCTGCCGGTCTGCCCTGACGGGGTCTGCGCTTACGAGGCCGACCTGCGGACATCGCTGGGTCGGACCAGAGTGACCGTCAGAGAGGGCAAGGCGCATGGATTTTCCCTGGAGGTCGTTGTCCATGACGAAGGGAGGGAGAGTCCGGCCCTGGTCCTCGTGGACCGCAATGCGGACGGCGAGATGTCTTTTTTGGACAGCGCCAGGGGGACGATCGCGGATGCGTCAACGCCGGACTCGGCATACGAATTGGCCAGAAGGGCAATCATCGCCGCCCTTTCCTTCGGAGGGATGCCTCACGTGAATGGCGGGCGGTAGCTTGCTGTTTTTGCGCCCCGCGACTTGTTCGTGTTCAGCGCGTCGATGCGCGTCAGGGCATCCATCGCTCATAAGACCCCAATATTATATGATATAATTTTGGAAGGATGGCATAGAAAAAGCCGTGGGATATGTCCAGGGTTTTTATTGGAGTCGTATCAGATGGTTATGATTCAAATGAAAACTGTACGGTAATGAATACCGAAACGATTCTCAAGTTCCTGGTAGCTGAGGTTTGGTCATCGCGCGGCAGCGGCGGCCGGCAGTGCAGGCGATTCCAGCACAGTATCAACTCCGCCACCACCTCCCGGGTCCTTCATCCCATGTCAGAGCAGATGACCCGACAGCGAGGCAATCGTGTTGTTGCGTTCTCCCCCTTCGAACACCCCTCTTTCTGGAAAGCCAGGGCCATCTGCTTGGCCGGACAGCGATCTTCAGGTCCATGGTCGTGGGGTCGACCATCGGCCAGCCACCACGGGCCCGCGCATGGTCCAAAGTCCTGCGCCGAGGAGCACACCGAAAAAAAGCCACCAGTGGCAGCTACGGCCGCATTCGATTGAAGCGCCGGTCCACCTCGGCCAGATCAACCCGGATGAAACGCGGTCGGTAGATGTCCGCGTTGCGGTAGAGCGCAGCGGGGTCACTGATGTGATTCAGGTTGTAGGAGACGAGCACACGCCCGGTTTCCGTGAATTGGACATGGACAAAGGGGTTGTAGGCCGCAACCCGCGGGCCGGTGTCTGGGGCGCGGTAAACGACCTGCGGGCCCTGCCAGGGGCCTGTGGGCCGGCCGGATCGGTAGACGACGATTTGATTGGAAAACGGCGTGCGGCCATCCATGGTGAAAAGATAAAACCTGTCGCGGGCCTGGATGACGCTGTACTGGGTCGAGACGCCCCCGAGGATGGCGGCCGACCCTTGTGACCGGTCGGTCCACTCCCGGCCGTCAAAGTAGTGCCAGGGGCCTTGCAGCCGGCCGGCAGGCGTCCGTGCCAAGTGGGCCTGCTTGGGGAAAACCCTGTCCTGGGTGCCGTAAACATAGGTGTACAGCTCGGTCTCGAGGATGCAGGTGCCATAGATCACGTCGTTGTCGGACGGTGCGGGGCGGGTGTCGATCCAGGTCAGCGTCGGCAGGGCCAGGGTGGCCAGGTGGGTGCCGGTCCAGCGCCAAGCCCACAACCGGGGCGCTTGCTGCTCGAAGCGGTGGAGAAAGATGCGCAAATGACTGTCTTCCACTGTGGCGTCGCCCGGCCAGAACCACTCTTGGTCGGATGGAGGTGTAAAAAAGGCGCCGGGGGTGCCGCTGTGGGATTGAAAGCGGGTTTCCAACGCAGCCCCGTTTTGAACGACCAGGCAGTTGCGGATGAAGGGGGCGTCGGCCGGGCGGGTGCGGTCAGGGGACACGGTGCCGAGCAGGGTGTCCCCGAAAAGCCAGACGCTGCGGCCATCGGGCAGCTTCACGGACAAAGTGCCGTCGCCACCGGTCCAGCCATCGCCAGAGCGCTGGAACAACCGATCGAAGTCCAAGGCCCGTTCAACCGGAAGGGAGGCTGCATCGGGTGGCGGCACCCTGCGCGTACAGTTGACAACCGAACAAAGCAGCAGCCCAACGACCAGCAGCAGCCGGACGCTGGCGGCCATCGGTAGGGTTCGCATCGTTTTCAAGGGTTCATCCTCCGTTGTCGCGCAAGGCGTCGCAGCACGCGACGCCCCACGGAGCGTGTCGTTCGCACAGGCACACCCATCGGCCAGCAATAGAATTCCGGGATTTGCGTGTCAACGTCAAATAAATTTGACTGGAGGGAAGTGCATAATCAAATTTAAAAATCATCGAAGGAGAATCCAAATGGATATTGACGGCATTCACGAGCGGTCGGATTTGAGGAACAGGGTTGCGGTTTTCAAAGATCGGGCACATGCCGGGATCGTACTCGGCGACATGCTGGCCCCCTATCCGCTGGAAAACGGTCTTGTTCTGGGCATTCCCGCAGGCGGGGTTCCAGTGGGACTGGCGGTGGCGGATCGCCTGGGGCTGTCCTTTGATGTGGCGGTGGTCAGTAAAATCACCCTGCCCTGGAATACGGAAGTCGGCTACGGAGCGGTGGCGTTTGACGGGACATTCAAATTGAACAGAGCCTTGATTGCGCAGTTGTCACTGTCGGAAG
Source organism: Desulfobacterales bacterium (assembly GCA_046481705.1). Classification (GTDB taxonomy): domain Bacteria; phylum Desulfobacterota; class Desulfobacteria; order Desulfobacterales; family JAABRJ01; genus JAABRJ01. Next base: position 3,408 of record JAWOJK010000388.1, read on the forward strand.
ATCAGATCCAGGAGGGAATCCTGAAGACCCGGTCCAAGGTGATGGGTCGGTCGGAGAGGTTTCGGGGAGACCGCCTGTTTCCCGAGGTGAGGGGCCGGCCGGTGATCTTGGTGGATGACGGACTGGCCTCCGGGTTTACCATGAGAACCGCTATCGAAGCCTTGCGAAAGGCCGGAGCGGAGACCCTTATCGTGGCGGTCCCCACGGCCCATGACCGGGCGGTGGCGGATATCGCCGACCTGGCAGAGGCCGTATTCTGCGCCAATATCCGTAAAGGCGGCCGATTTGCAGTGGCGGAGGCCTATCAATACTGGAACGATGTGAGCGAAGACGAGGTGTCAATGGGAATGAAAAGGTTGATGAACCGGTAAAACGTTACAACCAAATCCAACCGAACCGACTCACTCCCTCAGCTGCACTTCGAGCAGTTTCAATGTGGCTTTGCCAACCGTCGAAATTTCTCCGGTGACCTGGAGCGGCAGGTTGGACGCCGGGTCGATGAAGATCACGATGTTTTTGTGAAGCCCGAGAAATGAAAAGTTTTCCATTTCATCCAGTTCCGACGCCATTGGCGCTGCCTCGAGCGCAATTTTAAGCGCCTTGAGATCCCCTTTCAACCGGGTTTCGGCCTGCTGTTTTTTCTCGATGAAGTCCACCTTCAGGATTTGCACCCCGTGCGGTTTAAGCTGCACGCGATGAAGCTGCCTTTTTCCGAAAACACACAGCGAAAGCGGCTGGCTGCCCTGCAGGCTCTCGGCGGCTGATACGATGTAGATCAACGCCAATCCATCGGTTACAGCGGGACATCCCAGCCGATCAGGGTCATGGGGATAGAAAGTGTCGACGACATAGGGCCATTTGTCCGGATCGCGCTTGGCCTCTTCCTTGGTCTGGGGCTCTCGATTGCGGCGAAACACACCTTGCTCGGTAAACCGATAGGTTTTTTCAAAATCGTCTTCTCCCCGCCTGAGCCGGAACCTTCCCAGGGCGGCGGCATCATTCGGGTTAAACCAGACCTTGTTTGATATGTTTACCGGATTTCTGAAGGCGAAATCGATCATCATGTCGAGGGTGAGGTGAAGGGTTTCCGGGGCCGAGGCCGTCAGTGGCGTACCCCGGGGACTTTTCAGGAGCACGGCTTGCACCTGGGGGGCGGGCAGCGCCTGCAACCGCATTTCGGCGGTTAACGTGACCACCATGTTCTTGGAGCGATACCGAAGATGTTCCCACGGCACGCGCTCTGGATGGAGGCGGGTCTGGGCCCAGGAGAATCCTGAAAAGGCTCCCCACGGCAGCACCAGCAAAAATGCGGCAAAGAAAAAAAGAATCGGCAGGCGCTTCATTTTGGATTCCTCCTGCAAATTTCAAGTCGGGTTTTGGGCCGGGTGGATGACCAGCCTATTGTTTAATGGTGATTACGATATAGCATCTGTCAAACGCGTGGACCGGTCGGCCGAAAACCCCTGCCGGTGCAGCGGCGTGAATGGATCCGCCTGCATACCGGCCTGTCGGCGGCTCCGGGATGCAGTGTACGGCAGGGGTTATCCGCTTCAGGACCCCGCGGGGCTATTGCCTCGTTTGAAAAAGACACTACTTTCTCCATAATGGAAGTTTTCCAAACGTTTATATGGGCATGCCGGCTGCCGCACCCGACGGCCGGTTTCCGAAAAAGGGGGCCTCTATCTCAACAGATCTATCCTTGCGTCCGACCTCAGGGAACCCAATCACCGTTTTTCAAGCGCTTTTCATGTCAAACCCGTTAAAACCCCCAGGTTGAGTGATTGGCGCGATACGGCCAGGCCGGTATTCTCATTTAAAACCAGCGTCCAGATCGGCGAGCAAAATGGCCCAGTCACCCGGATACGAACACGATATTTTTATCAGCTATGCCCATAATGACAATTATGGGATCGCCGATCGTCCGGGGTGGGTCGATGTTTTCGAAGAGGCACTGGACAACTGGCTTCGTAAGCGCAGGGGGATGGGAAATCTGCGCATCTGGCGCGACAAGCAACGGATGCACGGCAGCACCCTCTTCGACGACGCCATCCAAAACGCCATCGACACATCCGCAATCTTTCTGGCTCTGACCTCCCGCAACTATCTCCAATCGGACTACTGCCGCAAGGAGCTCCGCCGGTTTTACCAGCACCACGGCCTGCATTCAGACGGGTTGAGGATTGGTGACAGTTCGCGCATTTTCAACATTCTGCTCAACAACATTCCCCACCCGAACTGGCCGACGGAATTCCAGGGCACCAGCGGTTTTCCGATGCACGATGCCCGCTCCGACGATGAACTCGGTGATTTCACCTCCCCACGAGACGATCGGTACGAGAAACGGATGCGGCCGATCATCGATGCGTTAGAAAAAATTTTTGAAAAATTGAGCCCGACCCCGGCTGCGGACAGCACCTCCCGGGACAACCGGGTCGCCATCTTCATGGCCGATGTGCCCGAAGCGCTGCAGGATTTCAAGGATCGGGTCATCGCCGAAGTGGAATACCACGATGCCGGGATCCAAAGCGACATCCCGCCCCCCATGGTGAGCGCGGAACACGAAGAGGCCGTGACCCTGGCCTTGGCCCGGTCCCGGTTTGCCGTTCACCTGCTGAACCAATGGCCGGGCAGAAAACTGCAGGACCGCAAAGACCTCACCTTTCCCCGGGAGCAGCACGAGATCGCCTTCAAACAGTCGATCCCGCAGCTGGTGTGGGTTCCGAGCGATCTGGACATCGCCACAATTGAAAATGATGCGCAGCGGCGTTTTCTGGAAAGCTGCGAAACCCGGCCGCGGGCCATGGGGCAGTACGAGTTTGTCAGGTGCCTGCAGAGCGAGTTCGTGAACCTGGTGGGGGAGCGGATTGCCGGCTTGCGGGAGGAAGTAAAGGATGAAACCCGGCGCCTGAGCTTCCTCATCGACACCCATCAGAAGGATCAGCGCTATGCGTTCCGCTTGGCTGATTTTCTTCTGGATAAAGGTGTGGACGTGGATTTTAACCATGAATCCTCCGACCCCGTGGTGAGCCTGATCAAATTCGAGCAATCCGTAAAAAAGGTCAAAAACCTGGTCCTGGTCTGCGGTCAGGTCGGCCCGGCTTGGCTCGTGGGGCGCATCAAAAAGGCCTTCAAGACGATATCCGAACAATTTGAAACCGAAGAAAAGCTGCGCCTCGAGCACATTTGGCTGTTCCTGGCGCCCAACAGCAGCGGGAAACCAGACCTGCCCGCCTTCCCCCCGCTGATCAAAATCAATGTCCTGGACAACAGCCGCTCCGAGCATATCGACCCCCAATTGACGTCCCAACTTCTTTTCGTCGGAGCCACGCCATGAACGGCACGGGTCGGGCGTCAAACCCGTTTGTCGGTCTGCGGCCTTTTGAAAGCCGGGACAGCCTCTATTACTTCGGGCGCAAGCTGCAAAGCCACGCCCTCTTAAAACAACTCTACGCCAACCGTTTCGTGGCGGTGATCGGCAGTTCCGGGTGCGGCAAATCCTCTCTGGTGCGGGCGGGGCTGATCCCCAACCTGGAGGCCGGCTTTCTGGTCCAAGACCGGGATCTGTGGAAGATCGCGACCTTCAAGCCGGGTGATGCGCCCCTCTATAATCTGGCCGCGGCCATGGCATCGGCTTCGGGATCGGGCGAAAACCCCGGGTCGGTGGATGAATGGTTGCAAAACATGCAGAGCCGCGGTGGGCATGACCTGGCCGACCGGTTGCGGGCGACGGCGGACGGCGATGACAGCAACCTGCTCGTGGTGGTGGACCAGTTCGAAGAGCTATTCCGCTTTCAGCAGGCCCGGACGACCCGGGTGCGGGAGGAAGCCGCCGACTTCGTCGGCATTCTTCTACACCTTGCGGAGCAGACGATGGCCCCTGTTTACATCGTCCTGACGATGCGGTCAGATTTTCTGGGCGAATGCGACGCCTTCCAGGGGCTGCCCGAAGCCATGAACCAAAGTCAGTACCTGGTCCCCCGGCTCACCCGGCAGCAGCGTCGGGAGACCATCCTGGGGCCCATCCGGCTTGCCGGGGCGGACATCACCCCGCGGCTCATGGACCGGCTGTTGAACGAAAGCCTCGATACCGGAGACGATCTTCCGGTGCTTCAGCATGCGCTCATGCGAACCTGGAACGCCTGGGTCCAGGGCGGCGGCGCGGGAGCGATCGACCTGGACCATTACGAGGCATCCGGCACTCTTCAGCATGCGCTTCGTCGGCATGCCGATGAAGCGCTCGAAAATCTGGATGCGGAAAGTCTGCTGATCGCCAAACGCATGTTTCAGGCTCTCACGGAGACCGATGCCGCCAATCGCCGCATCCGCAGACCCGTCCATCTGAGCCGGATTGCGGCCATCTGCGGTGAAGCGGTGTCCGCCGAGACGATCATGAGGCTGATCGCGCGCTTCAACAGCGATAACCGAAACTTCCTGGTGCTCTCGGCACGCGCTGCGGCGGGCGACCCCTTGGTGGACATCTCCCATGAGAGCCTGATCCGGCAGTGGAAAACCCTGGCCGACTGGGTGGATGAAGAAGCCGAGTCCACCCGGATATACAGGCGCCTGGCCGAGAGCGCGGAACTCTACGCCGCCGGGAAGGCCGGTCTTTACAAGGAAACCGACCTGCAAGTGGCCCTCGACTGGCAGCATCAGCACCGGCCCACCGCGGAATGGGCCGCCCGCTGCCAGGCGGATTTTCACCAGGTCATGAACTTTCTGGTGCAGAGCGTCAGGAAACAGAAAACCAACCGGCATTTCATCACGTCGCTGCTCGTCTGCCTTTACGCATGTGCCTGCTCTTGGATGGTGATCACAGCGACCGATGACGTGTCCCTGGCAACCAACCTACTGTCCCTGCCGATCATTGGAACGGTCAGTCCCACCAACCTCATCTACACGGCGGCGCCGCTGGTGCTCATCGGCCTTCAGGCCTGGTTTCTTTTCCACCTGCAGCGTCTGCTGCAGATTCTCTCCTCGCAGCCGCACCCGCAGGCCGGAGAAAGCCCCCTGGCCGCGCGGCTGGAAACACTGGCAATGCAGTCCCTGGCGTGGTTGAGCGTACCGGCCGTGCTGGCCGGGTTCTGGCTGCGCTACCTGCTGCGCCGCGACGCGACGGTCACCGGTTTCCACGTTCTGCTGCTGACCCTGTCAATTTTTCTGGTGGTGACCTGCAGCCGACTTTCCAGGGCCGGGGTGCAACCTGCAGGGCCATCCCTGCCGCCGCCGGGAAAGCGCGCTGGTGCGGTTTGCGCCCTGCTCGCCGCCCTGGCGCTGTGCACGCTTTCCATCGGTGCCTTCAAGGGGACCCCGGAGCGCCACCTGTCACGGCACATGGATTTACGCGCTGTGGTCCCATGGATTTTTCACCAGGTCGGCTACAATCTGTTTTTCGACCTGCGCGAGCAGCATGTGTCCAGGCTGCCGGCCAATTACTGGGACATGCTGGATGCATCGGAAATCCGCAGGGCCATCAGAGGCGCCTTTCTCAAGAAAGCCGATCTCCGCTATGCCGACATGTACCAGGCGTTTGTTGCCAAAGCCAATCTGAGAAATTCGGAATTGCGCGGCGCCCGTTTGAGGGAGGCCGATTTTCGGGCTGCCGATCTTCGGGGTGCCAATCTGGAAGGCGGGGACCTGCGGCAGGGGGA
>JAWOJK010000029.1:0-18044 GCA_046481705.1 Desulfobacterales bacterium
TCGCAATTTTCCGAAAAGGGGTCCCAGCGCTTTTTCCGGGTGCCCCTGGAATCCGTTTGAAAATCTGAAAGAATACCGCTCAAAAGCTTTTATGGCGGGTGGCATGGCTTCTGCTTCGAAAAGGCCCAAAACCCGTTCAGGGGGACCCATTTCAGAGGCGGGAAGCGATGGCGTGGCCTCCCATTGAAAAATTTTCGTCGCCCATGAACCCGCCGCCGCACCTCGTCGCTTACGATGTCGTCCGGGCAGAATTTTCGTGGGCTCAGGTCCGTCGCCGCCTTGCGGCAACCCGCCGGCCGCAGGCTAAATCAAGGAAACCGCCATGACGACCCGCAATCTCGAATTCATGTTCAAGCCTGCCGCCGTCGCTCTGATCGGCGCCAGCCAGAAACCGGCCTCGGTCGGTGCGGTGCTCTCGCGCAACCTCTTCAGCGCGGGTTTCGAAGGGGGCATCTTCCCGGTGAACCCCAAATACGATACCATCCAGGGGGTTCGCACCTTCCCTGACATCGCCGCCCTGCCGCAAGCCCCGGACCTGGCGGTGGTGGCCACGCCGCCGGACACGGTCCCGGAGATCATCCGCAAACTGGGCGAAAAAGGGACCCGCGCCGCCGTGGTGATCACCGCCGGATTTGCCGAGGGTCAAAACCCCCACGGCCAGGCGCTGCAGGCGGCGCTGCTCGAGGCCGCGCGACCCCACCTATTGCGAGTCGTCGGCCCCAACTGTCTCGGGATCATGGTGCCCGGCATCGGCCTCAACGCCAGCTTCGGGCATGTGGCGCCCCTGCCGGGGCGGCTGGCTTTCGTCGCCCAATCCGGGGCCGTGCTGACCGCGGTACTGGACTGGGCCACGGCCCGCCGGATCGGATTTTCGCATTTTGTTTCACTGGGAGACATGGCTGACGTCGATTTCGGGGACATGCTGGACTATCTGGCCAGCGATAGCCACACCCGCGCGATCCTGCTGTACGTGGAGGCCATCCGCGACACCCGCAAGTTTATGTCCGCCGCCCGGGCGGCCGCGCGCGTCAAGCCGGTGGTGGTGGTCAAGGCCGGCCGCTTCCAGGAAGGGGCGCATGCGGCCGCCTCCCATACCGGCGCCCTGGCGGGGTCCGATGCGGTCTACGATGCGGCCTTTCGCCGTGCGGGAATGCTGCGGGTCAAAGACATGCAGGCGCTCTTTGACGTCGTCGGCACGCTGGCCATGACCCGGCCCTTCAAAGGCGACCGCCTGGCGATTTTGACCAACGGCGGCGGGGTCGGTGTGCTGGCCACCGATGCCCTGATCGAGCGCGGCGGGCGGCTGGCCGCCCTCTGCGGGGAGACCCTGTCACGGCTGAACGCCGTATTGCCCCCGACCTGGTCGCACGGCAACCCGGTGGACATTATCGGGGATGCCCCCGGCAGCCGTTATGCCGATGCGCTCGCGGCGCTTCTGGACGATCCGGGGGTGGATGCCATCCTGGTACTCAACTGCCCCACGGCCGTGGCTTCCGGCATCGAGGCGGCCCAGGCGGTGATTGCGACCGTCACGCAAAACGAGCCGAAGACCGCCAGCCGCGGGCTGTTGACCAGCTGGCTGGGTGAAGGCGCCGCCGAGGGGGCGCGGCACGCCTTTACCGAGAACCGGATTCCCACCTACCGCACCCCCGAGGAGGCCGTGCGGGCCTTCATGCAGATGGTGCGCTACCGTCGCGGCCAGGACATGCTGATGGAAACCCCGCCCAACGTGCCCGAGGATTTCAAACCGGACACGCAAGCAGCCGGCGCTATTCTGAAGGCTGCCGTGGCGGAGGGGCGGGAGTGGCTGAGCGAGGCCGAGGCCAAGGCGCTGCTGGCCGCCTACCGGATTCCGGTGACGCTCACCCGCGTGGCGGCGACACCCGAGGCGGCGGCGGAACTGGCCGTCGGGTTTGATGGCCCCGTGGCGCTTAAAATCCTCTCCCCCGACATCAGCCACAAAACCGATGTCGGCGGCGTGGCCCTGGATCTGGAAACCCCTGAAGCGGTTCGCGCGGCCGCCGTCGCCATGCTCCAGCTGGTGCACAACGCCCGCCCGGAAGCCCGCATCCAGGGCTTTACGGTCCAGCCCATGGCAGCGCGCCAGCAGGCCCATGAACTGATCCTCGGCATGACCGAGGACCCCCAGTTCGGGCCGGTGATGCTCTTCGGGCACGGCGGAACGGCCGTGGAGGTGATCGCCGACAAGGCCTTGGCGCTGCCGCCGCTCAACATGCACCTGGCACGCGAGATGATGGGCCGCACCCGGATTATCCGCCTGCTGGAAGGCTACCGGGGAATGCCGCCGGCCGACCTCGATGCCATCGCACTGACCCTCGTCAAGGTGTCCCAGCTGGCTTGCGATATGGCCGAGGTGGTGGAGCTTGACATCAATCCGCTGCTGGCCGGCGCGCACGGGGTCATGGTCCTGGACGCCCGCATCCGGGTGCGGCCCTCCGGGCGTCCGGCCGTGGAGCGGCTGGCCATTCGGCCCTATCCCAAGGAGTTGGAAGAGGCGCTGACCCTGCCTGACGGCCAGGAGTTGCTGCTGCGGCCCATCCGGCCTGAAGACGAACCGGCCGTTCAGGACCTGTTCCAGCGGCTGTCGCCGGAGGAGATCCGTTTCCGTTTTCTGCACACCATGAAGATCCTGTCCCACGATCTGGCCGCGCGTCTGTCCCAGATCGATTATGACCGTCAGATGGCGCTGGTGCTGGTCGAGGGGGGCGGGCAGGGAAGCCCGACGCTCTGCGGCGGCGTGCGCATTTCCGCGGATCCCGACAACGCGGCCGCGGAATTTGCCATTCTGCTGCGCGGCGACATGACCGGCAAGGGGCTTGGGCCGTTGCTGATGCGCAGGATCATCGACTACGCCCGCAGCCGGGGCATCGGCGAGATCTACGGGGAAGTGTTGGCCGAGAACCGCACCATGCGGCGGCTGTGCGAGGCGTTCGGGTTCAGCTTCAAGGCGGTTCCGGACGACCCCGGTATCGTGCGGGCCGGCCTGAAGCTCTGACCGCGACCCGGCGCGCCGCCCGGCGATGGCCCCGAGAGGGGCAACGTCTGGATACTTCGTAAGCGGGCGGTTCAGTAGGTGTCGTCCTCGATCGTTTCAATGGCGTCTGCGGCATCGGTGACGATGCCCGCGAGGTCTTCGGGCCCGAGCTTCAGAAAGGCCAGGGCGCCGGCCTCAACCGGTGGTGCCAGGCCGCCGGCCGACGCCTCGGCGTCGCAGGTGGCCAGGGCGTCGGCCACATGTAGAATGTAGGCCAGCGGGCTGGCATTCGAGTGCGACGGTTGGTGGTGAAAGCGGATGGCGACGGCCTGGGGGGCGGGGATATTCCATTTTTGGCAGAGCGCGAAGCCGGTTTCCGCATGGTCGAAGCCCAGAATCGCCTGTTCGGCCAGCAGGGGGGCGTTCGGGTGGTATTTGCGCAGGGCGTCGTAGGCGGATTTGCGCTCCATGACATACGGGTTGAGGATGATTTTGCCGGCATCGTGCAGCAGACCGGCCATAAAGGCCTCGTCGCGCACGGGCAGACCGGTGCGGGTGGCAATCGTCGCCGAGGTCACCGCTACGGTCAGGGAGTGCCGCCAGAGGCGGCCGGAGTCCAGTTCAAATCCCTGCAGCTCGCTGCCCAGCATCTTGGAGGTGCTCACCAGGGCGATGATCTGCACCAGCATTCGGACGCCCAGCAAAACGGCGGCATCCAGGAGTGAGGCCACTTTCCCGGAGCGGCCGTAATAGGCGGAATTGGCGACTTTGAGTACCCGGCTGGCCAGGGCCGGATCGGTGCGCAGAATGGCGCTGATCTGCCGCAGGTCGGCGTCCGGATTGGCCGCCAGCGCGCGCGCCTTGAGCATGATGTGAGGCATCGGGTAGAGCTTTTTGAGGTTTTCGGCCACCTCGCGTTTGAGATCCTCGCCGTAGGGGGTGAAGATCTGGGCCAGGGGCATCGGCGTGGGGGTGCGGGGAGGGGGGGTGAACTGGAAAACCTTCCGGCAGGCCGGGCATTTCAGCGAAACAGGTGTTTTGGCGGGCAGGCGCTCTTCCGCAAAGCGGTACGTCCGCCGGCAGGCGGGGCATTCTACTCTCATGTCGGGTCGTTTCCTCGGCCTATCGGATGTTGCCCAGCGGGCGGTACCCGGTCCTGGGCAAGCCTGGCAATCGCGGTCTGGACAAAAATAGGATCGGAAACCGGCCGGAATTACTTTACATCTTTCCTGCGGGCGTGCCTGCGGGAACGGCGCCGGGGAGGGTCAGGCGGCCGCCAGGCGCTCCTGCAGGTAGCCGAGACAGCCGTTGAGGGTGCTCAAACGGGGGTAGACCGCTTCGGGGATTTGGATTTCAAGGGCCTTCTCGAGCGCCAGCGCAAACCGCAGGCAGTCCACGGAGTCAAAGGTGAACTGGTCGCGCAAGGCCCTGTCCGGGTCGAGCCCCGCGAGGTCGGCTTCCGGCGCAATCTCGGCCAGCAGCCGGCGAATCAGCGCTTCAAGTTGTGTACGGGTCATTCTTTTCTCCTTGGCCGCTGCCGAATTCCTTGACGATCTGGGCGATGCGGCGAAGCCGTTGATCCACCTTGAAGAACACGGTCTCCTCGGGATAGCTGTCATCGGCCAGGGGGCGGCCGGCAGGCAGCCCGGTCAGGATCTCGATGCCCTCCTCGACCTGCGAGACCGGCCAGACATGAAATTGGCCGTCCCGCACGGCATCGACCACCTCCTGGCGGAGCATCAGGTGGCGGACATTTTTTTGGGGGATGATGACCCCTTGCCCTCCGGTCAGGCCCTTGTGGCGGCAGATCTCGAAAAAGGCCTCGATTTTGCGGGTGACCCCCCCCACCGGCTGGATTTCGCCCTTCTGGCTGACCGACCCGGTGACGGCGATGCCCTGGCGGATGGGCACGTCGGCCAGGGCGCTGAGGATCGCATAGAGCTCGGTGCTCGAGGCGCTGTCACCCTCCACCGGACCGTAGCTCTGCTCGAAACACAGCGAGGCCGTTAGCGAAATGGGCTTGTTGCGACCGAAGTGCTCCTTGAGAAAATTGCTCAGGATCATGACCCCCTTGGTGTGGAGCTTGCCGCTCAACTTGGATTCGCGTTCGATGGCGACCACCCCCTCGCGCCCCACCGAGACGGTGGCCGTGATGCGGTTGGGTTTGCCGAACAGATGGTCCCCGGTCATCAGGATCGAGAGGCCGTTGATTTGTCCGACCTTGCTGCCCTCGGTTTCCACCCAGCAGATGTCTTTCTTGACCAGCTCCATGACCCGGTCCTCCACCAGGTTGGCGCGCTGGATCCGGCTGCGGATGGCGGTCTCGACGTGCTGCCGGTCGATCAATTCGGCCCCCGTCTGCCGGGCGTAGTAGTCGGCTTCGCGGATCAGGTCGCGGATGTCGCCCAGTTCCAGGCTCAGCTTGTCCTGATCCTCGGTCAGTTCCATGCTGTACTCCAGCAGCCGGGCCACCCCGCTGCGCGCCACGTGACCGAAGCCCTCCTCGCGGCAGAAACGGGCGATCATCTGGGCAAACTGCTGAACGTGGTCGGTTGCGCGGTCAATGCGGTCGTCCAGGTGGGCCTTGACCTTGAAGAATTTCTGGAAGCGCTCGTCGTAAGTATAGAGCAGCTCATAGATCAGCGGGTCGCCGGTGAGGATGATTTTGACCTTCAGGGGAATGGCTTCGGGCCGCAGGCTGCGGGTGCCGAAAAGCCCGTAGAGCTCGCTCGGGTCCTCGATTTTGATTTCATGGTTGTTCAGGGCCCGCTTGAGGGCTTCGTAAGAGAGAAACCACTTGAGCAGGTCGCGCGCCTTCATGATCAGGTAGCCGCCATTGGCGCGGTGCAGGGCCCCCGGTTTGATCATGCTGAAATCGGTGTAGAAAGCCCCCAGGACCGCCTGCTTGTCGATGGTGCCGAACAGGTTGGGGTAGGTGGGGTTGCTTTCGATCACCACCGGCGCCCCTGTGGTCTCGGAGTTGTCCAGAATCACGTTGATTTCGTATTTGCGGAACGTGTTTTCACGGGATGACATCCGGAAGGGGCTCTGCTGACTTTTTTCATCCGGCTTTTTCTTGAAGTCATCGATGTTGTCGAGGATGTCCTTTTGGGCGGCCTTGAGGTAGCCGATCACGTCCGGCTCGTCGCGGTATTTTTCCAGCAGGCTTTCCATGATGTGTTCGACGCAGAAGAGGGCGACCTCGTTGTCCAGGCGCGCATGTTCCTTTTTGTAGTCCCCCTCCAGCGCGCGAATGAGTTTGAAGGCGGTTTTCATCTTGGCTTGAATGGCCTCGCTCTTCTCCTGCAGCCGCTGTTTTTGATCGTCGCTGAACTGGCTGACGGCCTTCTGGTCCAGCGGTTTGCCGTCCTGGTCGACCGGAACGATCACCATCCCCACCTGGGATACCTGCAGCAGAAAGCCCTCGGCGCGGGCCGTGCGGCTGAGTTCCTCCTCCAGTTTGCGGCGCTGGCGATCGAAGCCCTTGGAAACCTCGTTTTCCCGTGCGCGGTAGTCGTCGCTGTCGAAAACCTCGGGAATGCGGCTGTGCAAGGTTTCGATCAGCTCCTCCATGTCGCGCTTGAGGTCCTTGCCGCGGCCGGCCTTGAGCTTGAGGCTGCAGGGTTTGTCGGCGGCCTCGAAGTTGTGGACGTAGCACCAGTCCGGCGGGTCCGGCTCGCGGCGGGCCCGGTTTTCCAGCAGGGTTTTGGCGATGTAGGTCAGGCCGGCCTTTGGTGGGCCGGCGACGAAGATGTGATAGCCGCCGTTCTTGAGACCGACCCCGAACTGGATGGCGCCGATCCCGCGCGCCTGTCCCATGACGCCGCTCTCCAGCGGGGTCAGCGCGGCGGTGCTCTCGAAGGGCAGCTCGGCCGGGTCGACGCTCGCCCTCAGCGCCTCGGGGGCGAGCTCCGGAAAATCGCTGGGGGGGTGTTCGGTTGGCATGATGTCGGCTCCCCTGTGGATCGGCATCCTCGGGATGCCTTTCAGAGACAATTGGTCGCCCCGCCGCCGGGGGTTACATCCGAATTTTGGCCTCGGTTTTTTCCGGGTGTTTTTCCAGGTGTCGGCAGCGGTTGGCGGCCGATTTGGCCAGCCGGGCGATAACCCGGGGCAGATCCGAGGTGTTCCAGACGGCGGTGAAATCCGGATCGCTGTCCAGCTCGGGGCTCAGGGAATAGAAGGGCTCCTCGGTGGGCGCGAGGGTGACGGGCACGTCCGGCCGATCGGTTTTTTCAGGAAAAATATCGGCGAGCAGATCGCTTGCGGCCTGGCTGAAGTGGGTTTTGACCTCTTCACCCGTTTCAGCCGTGCTGAGTTTCAGACGGAAGTCCGGAAGCATTTCGTTTTCAAACTGGGTAAAGGAAACCTGTTTTACCATGGCCAACCTCCTCTCACGGGTCTGTGACTGCCATCGATCGCAACGCAGTCTCCCTCCGAAAACGCAAGATGCATACCAGCGCAATGCGTTGGCCCGCCGCACCGGCTGCGGCAGCGCTCGGAGTGCCCCTGTGATCTTGCAAGTATCGAATTTCAAGGTTTAATTTGGGGCGCTGCAACCCCGGCAGCCTTTGGTCACGATGGCGGCCGCGGCCGCCTGGCGTTGGGCCGAGGTCGCCGGGTTTCGCAATTCCTCTAAAAACGGGAGGCCCGTTCACCCTTTTCAACCGGCTGGAAACAAACTAAAAACCGAAGCGCCTGGCGGGGCTTCGAACATTCGCCAGGGCGGGATGGGAATTTTTCTAAAATGGACGGTTCCCAAAAAATCCATGTCGGGGAAATGCTGTCAAGGGTCTCCGTGGGCTGAGCCAATCAGTTCCTGCGCTGGGCGGCATCGGGCTGCGGCTGCCGGCCGCGGTGGGCGACCGCTGTCGATGCCGCCGCCGGATTGTGTTCCTGTTTGAAACCGTTCGGTTTTGCTGGTAAGAAGGCAACTGCGGGATCGGCATTCAGCCCGAATGCTGATTGCTGCATGCTAAAACGCGCCGCCGCCTCTCCGACGGCGTGGGAAGGCAGGCCGCCATGTATGTCGTGATCGTGGGCTGCGGGCGTCTCGGGGCCCTGCTGGCCGATGGGTTGAGTGTCGCCGGGCACGACGTGGTCGTCATCGACCGCCATGAGGCGTCTTTTCGCGCCCTTTCCCCTGAATTCAGCGGTTTCCGGCTCACCGGGGACGCCACCGAATACGCCCTGCTCGAAAGCGCCGAGATCGGGCGCGCCGACTGCCTGATGGCCACCTGCAGCGAGGACACCCTCAACCTCATGGTGGCCCAGGTGGCGCGGCACGTCTTTGGCGTCGCCTGCGTGCTGGCGCGGGTCCACCAGCCGGCCTTCGGCGCCATCTTCAAAGGCGCCGGGATCGAAATCATCAGCCCCACGCAGCTGGCCTTTGACGCCTTCCGCGAAACCCTCGACGCAGCGGCCCCCAGGCGGCCATGAACATCATCCTGATCGGCGGCGACCAGACCACCTATTTTCTGGCCCGGGAATTCATCTCCCAGGGGCATGGGGTGACCCTTATCAACCGGGACCCCGAAGACAGTCGCATCATGTCCCGGAAGCTCAAGGCCACCGTGCTGCTGGGGGAGGGCAGCGATCCCGATACCCTGGAGCAGGCCGGCGCGCGCAGCGCCGACGTCCTGATTGCCATGACCTCCCATGACCACGACAACCTGATCGCCTGCCAGGTGGCGCGTCTGCAGTTCGAACTGCCGCGCACCATCGCCCTGGTGAACGACCCCCAAAACGAGGCGGTTTTTGAGGATCTCGGGATTTCCGTGGCCTTTTCGGCCACCCGGATCATCGCCAGCCTCCTCAACCAGCAGACCCGCTTTGCCGCCATCACCCATCTGATGACTCTGGGGCAGGGCCAGATCAGCCTCACCGAGGTGCTGCTCTCCGAAAAAAGCCCCGCGGCCGGAAAAACCCTTCATGAGATCGATCTGCCCGAGAATTTTTTGGTGGCCGCCATTTTGCGCGGGGACGTCGTGCTGGTGCCCCGCGGGCCCACCCGTCTGGCCATTGGTGACAAGTTGATCGTGGTCGGCGCGCAGGCGGATTTCAAAACGATTCTCAACCACCTGGCCGGTGAATGAGGATGCGCAACCCGGCCTACCTGCGCCAGCGCTACGCCGGAATTCTCAGGCTCACCGGCGGAATCACCGGGCTGATCGGACTGGTCCTGCTGGCGCCGCTGACCGGCCTGTTCTTTTTTCCCGCGGAAGCCTCTCTGGCCAGGGGCTTCGCCCTGCCGGGGGGGGTCGTCCTGGCGGTCGGGGGGCTGCTGGCCGGCGGGCTGCGCTCCCGGACCCCGGAGGAACTCACCTATGCCGAGGGGGCCACGATCATCGTAATGGCTTGGCTGGTGGCCGTCGTGGCGGGCGCCCTGCCGTTTTTCATGCTGCTGGACCTGACTTTCACCCAGGCCCTCTTTGAAGCCACCAGCGGCTGGACCACCACCGGTCTCTCGGTGCTGGACGTCGCTGCCGCGCCGCGCCTGATCCTGCTGTTCCGCAGTATCCTGCAGTACACCGGCGGCGCCGGTTTTGCCGTCATCATGTTGAGCGCCCTGGCCGGGCCGGCCGGCACCGGGATCGGCGCCGCCGAAGGGCGCCCTTCCGGGCTGGCGCCCAATGTCCGGCGCTCGGCCGAACTGGTCCTCAAGCTCTACAGCGGCTATGCGCTCTGCGGCATGCTGGCCCTGCACCTGTCCGGCATGAGCTGGTTCGATGCCGTCAACCACGCCCTGACCGCGGTGTCCACCGGGGGGTTTTCAACCCGTCCGGAATCCATCGGCTACTGGAACAGTCCGGCCGTGGAGGCGGTCACCATCGTGCTGATGCTCCTGGGGGGCACCAACTTTCTAACCGCCTACATGCTGCTGACGGGCAATTTCGCCTATGTGCGGCGCAACGGCGAGCTGCACCTCTTGCTGCTCCTGGTTCTGGTGGGTGTACCCCTGATTTTGCTGACCGGGGCCGGGCACCTCTACCCGACCTGGCCCCCCGCTCTGCGGACCGCCGTTTTCGAGACGGTTTCGGCGCTTTCCACCACCGGTTTTTCCACCACCGGGTACGGCGATTGGAAAGCCGGCGGCCTGCTGCTGCTGACGCTTTTTATGGTGGTCGGCGGCGGGACCGGTTCCACCGCCGGCGGGATCAAGCTGCACCGGGTTTACCTGCTGATGCGGGGGCTGGTGTGGGAGTTCCGGCGCCAGATCCTGCCGGAAAAGGCGGTCAGCGCGCCCTACCTCTGGCAGGGGGCGCAGCGCCGGTTCATCACCGATGCCGAACTGCGCCATACCGGGCTTTTCGTTTTTCTGTATCTGTGCGGCTGGGCGGCCGGCAGCCTGGTGGTGTGTTCCGGGGGATATCCGGTGGCGGCCGGGCTGTTTGAATTCGCCAGCACCGTGGGGACCGTCGGGTTGTCGGTCGGGGTGACCGCCGTCGGCAGCCCGCCGGCAATCCTCTGGACCCAGATTGTGGGGATGCTGCTGGGCCGCCTGGAGTTTTTCACCGTCATCCTGGGGGTCATCAAGCTCGCCCGGGACGCTCGGGCGATGCTGCGGCCGGATCGCCCTCAGAGCCGATGACGGCCTGGGCTTCAGAGGCTCTGGCCGTCGGCGGACGCTTGCGGCGGTTCGCCTTCGGCTTCGGGGGCCCGGATGGTCAGCACCGGGCATGCCGCCATTTTGACGACTTTGTCGGTAACCGAGCCGAAAAGGAATCGGCGCCAGCCGGACTGGCCGTGGGTGGCGATGACGATCAGGTCGGCCCTGACTTCCGCGGCCGCCTGGACAATGCCGTAAGCCGGCTCAAACGTGATGGTTCGGGTGCGGGTGCGCAGCCCCGGCGCGTCGGCCGTCAGTCGGGCGGCGATATCTTTCAGCTGCGCCTCGGCGTGGGTTTCGAGATCATGCTGGTAGGTGGGCACGTTGAAGACCTCGTGGTCGTAGGCAGTGGCCACCACCGGCACCGGGGTGATGACATTGAGCAGGATCAACTCGGCGTTGAAGTGGGCCGCCAGCTCCACGCCGGTCTTGATGGCCGCATGGCTTGGGGCGCTGAAATCGGTCGGGCACAGGATGGTCTTCAGGGGCAGCATCGGGGGCCTCCTTGGGCTGGGGCATTGCAGGATTTTCGTCACGGCAATTTACAAAAAAAAGCATAACAGAAATACTGCGGCCCATCAAACGGGATGTCGCACGTATGCAGGGAAATGTTGATTTTGGGGTGTTGGCGGTTTATTTTAGATCGTGAGCAAAACGTCGGGGTGGGGTGTAGCTGTTCACCATATCTTCTGCAGCCGGTGGCCGAGAAGACCCGCAGGGCATCGGGCGAAACGGCATTCCGTGCCAGGCATCCCCACTTTATCAACCGGTTGAATGCACGGAAAGGAAGGTTCCATGAAAACGATCAAGGTCAAAGAGATAATGATCCCGCTCTCCGAATATGCCACCGTCAACCAAGCGGCGACCTTCTACGAGGCGGTGCTGGCGTTGGAGGAGGCCCAGAAAAAGTTCGACGGCCTCTACCGGCATCGGGCGATTCTGGTCCTGGACGATGAGGGGCACGCGGTGGGGAAAATCGGCCAAGACGACCTGATCCGAGGGTTGGAGCCGGGCAACAAACAAATCGAAGATTTAAAAAGACCTTCATATAGCGGGTTCACTTCCAGCTACATCAAGTCCGTGATCCAAAAGTATCACCTCTGGGAGGCGCCCATGGAGGAAATTTGTAAAAAAGCGGCTGAAATCAAGGTCAAAGACCTCATGCACACCCCGGCGGAGGGGGAAACCGTGGACGAAGAGGCGACCCTCAACGAAGCCATTCATCAGCTGATCATGGCTCGCCACCAGTCCCTGCTGGTGACCCGCGAAGGTAAAATAGTGGGCATTTTCCGGATGACCGACGTCTTCCACAAGATCTGTGAGGCGGTCAAGGCCTGCAAGATCTGACCCTGCAGGGCCGTCAGGCCGTCGAATTTCCGCCCGTTTCGTCCGGTGCATCGGGCGGCCGGCGGTCATGGTTGGGCCAAATTTTCGGGGCCTATCGTCTGGCGGCCGCGGCCTAAATCACCCTGGCGATGACCGCAACGGCTTTTTCCACCAGCTCCAGATCTGCCTGGCTTCCCATGTGGCCCAGCCGGAAAACCTTTCCCGCCAGCGGCCCGTAGCTGCCGGCCACCACCAGCCCGCGGCGGCGCAGGGCTGCATCGAAAGCGGGCCAGGAAATGCCCGCCGGCAGCTTGACGGCGGTCACGGTTGGAGAGGGCACGGCCGACGGCGCTGGAAAGAGTTCCAACCCCAGGCGCACTAATTCCTGCCGGCAGTAAGCCGCCACCCGCTGGTGGCGCGCGAAGCTCTCCTCCAGCCCCTCGTCCAGCAGCAGGCCGGCGGCGGCGTGCAGCGCCGCCACTCCCTGCCAGTTGGGGGTGTACGGAAAGTAGCGGTCCTTAAGCGCCGTGCGGAAGGGCTTGAGGGCGTCGTAGCCCGCGTAGCCGACCGCCTCGACCTCATCCCAGGCCCGGGCGCTGACTGCCAGAAACGCCATGTCGGCCGGCGCCGAAAGGCATTTCTGCGACGCGCACAGGCAAAGGTCGATCTGCCAGGCATCGGCCTCGACTGGCGCGCCGCCCGCACTGGCCACGGCGTCCACGTAGAACAGCGGGATTCCGAGGTGGTGTTTGAGGCGGCCCAACGCGGCGATGGGGTTGAGGGTTCCCGACGGGGTCTCGCAGTGGACCGCGGTGATCATTTTGGGCTTGAACGTTGTCAGCGCCTCCTCCAGCGCCGTAAGGTCCCCAAGGGTTTGATCATAGGGCAGCCCCAGCGTGCGGACCTCGCAGCCCAGGGCGCGGGCCATGTCGCCAATCCCGTAGCCGAAGACCCCGGTGGCCACGGCGAGGACCCGGTCGCCGGGAATCAGGCAGCTTTTCAGGGCGCTCCAGAGGGCCAGCATGCCCTCGCCGGTCTGCAGGACCACCGGGTGGCAGGTTCCCAAGAGCGGTTTCAGACGGGCCTCGGTTTCGGCGTAAAGCCGGAAAAACTCATCCTCCAGATCGGCAGAGCCGTAACAGATCTGGTAGGCCGCCAAAACGGCGGGCGGCACCCGCACCGGTCCGGGGACCATCGGGATCGGGTAAGTCAGCATGTTTTTTCTCCGCGGGGGCTGGGGGAAATCCCGGAGGCGCGGCGTGTCGGCCGCCGACAGGCCGCCCTCGGCTTTCAGCGCTGCGTCCCAGCCTAAATCCGCACCGGGTCGAAAGCAAGCAAAATGATGCGCCGGGGCGCGTCTTCGAGGGGTGGGCAAAGGGTGCGTGCCGCAGCGTTTGATTCCAGCCAAAACAAAAGTCCCGCAGCGGCTGTTGTTCAGCCGGGGCGGGACGCTGGTGCAAGGCGGTGCCGGGCGGTTGGGGCGGGTCAGGCGGCTTCCTGCAGCAGGCTCAGTTCATCCGTGTTCAGGACCTTGTCGATGTCCAGCAGGATTTTGACCCCCTTCTCGATCTTGCCCATGCCGAGGATGTAATCGGTTTTGAGGCGCGCGCCGAAGGTCGGTGCGTCCTCGATGTCGTCCGCGCGGATATTGAGCACCTCCGAGACCGTGTCCACCACCAGGCCGATCTGGATCATGGCGGCCGGGCCCTGGATTTCCACCACGATGATACAGGTCCGGTCGGTGTGCCCGACGGACTCCAGCCCGAACTTCAGCCGCAGGTCAATCACGGGGATGACCTTGCCCCGCAGGTTGATCACCCCCTTGACAAACTCCGGGGTCTGGGGAACATAGGTGATCGGCATCATGCCGATGATTTCCTTGATTTTCAGGATCGCGATCCCGTATTCTTCGTCCCCGAGTAAAAACGTCAGGTACTTGCCGCCTTTGTCCCCACAGGTTTTGAACTCTTGCATGCCGTTTACCTCGCTCTGGTGTGCATTCCTCGGGTTGTGCGCGTCGTTCGGCCGGCTGGGCGCCAACCGAAAGTTGGCGTGCAAAACGGACTTATGAAACCGTCTGTTCGACCGCTTTTTGGGGAAACTTTAGGGACCGTCGGTTTCAGGCGGGGGTGCGCGGCGCGCTGCGGTGCTGGCGGAGGGGCGGCGCAGGCCGGATCAGATCTTTTGCCGCAGTTTCAGCAGGCGCTCGCCGGCAGCCATCAGGGTCTCGTCGCGTTTGGCGAAGTGCAGCCGCACGAGGTTTTTGACCGGCTCGTGGAAAAAACTGGAGCCCGGCACACCGGCGACGCCGATTTCCCGGACCAGCCAGCGGCAGAAGGCCGTATCGTCTTTGAACCCGAATTCGGAGATGTCCACCAGCACGTAGTAGGCCCCTTGGGGGGGCGTGCAGCGCAGGCCGGCGCGGTTCAGGTAGTCCAGAAAAAGATCGCGTTTGCGGGTATAGCGTGCGAGCAGATCGTCGTAGTAGGCCAGCGGGAACCCCAGGGCCGTGACCGCCGCGGCCTGCAGCGGGGCGGCGGCGCCGACCGTCAGGAAGTCATGGACCTTGCGCGCCCCGGCAATCACCTCCGGGGCGGCGATGACGTATCCCAGGCGCCAGCCGGTGATGGAATAGGTCTTGGAGAGCGAGCTGCAGGAAAGGGTGCGCGGGAACATGCCCGGCAGGCTCGCGAAATAAGTGTGCCGCTGGGGGGCATAGACGATGTGCTCGTAGACCTCGTCGGTGATCACAAAGGCGTCGAATTCCGCGGCCAGATCGGCGATCGTCTGCAGCTCCGCGCGGCTGAAGACCTTGCCTGAAGGGTTGGACGGGTTGCACAGCACCAGGGCCTTGGCCCCCTGCGCAAAGGCGCGCCGCAGCTCGTCCGGGTCAAAGCAAAAGTCGGGCGCGCGCAGCGGCACGTATATCGGCTCCGCCCCGCTGAGGATCGTGTCGGCGCCGTAGTTTTCATAGAAGGGCGAGAAGACGATCACCTTTTCCCCCGGGTTGCAGGCCGTCATGATGGCCACCATCATGGCCTCGGTGCTGCCGCAGGTGACCACCATGTGAGTTTCGGGGTCCAACTCCAGCCCCATCCAGTGCCGCTGCTTGCGGGCCAGGGCGCGGCGGAAGTCGCGAGCCCCCCAGGTGACGGCGTACTGGTGGCAGTTCGCGTCGATTGCGCGCCGCGCCGCCGCCAGCAGCTCGGCCGGCGGGTCGAAATCGGGGAATCCCTGGGAAAGGTTGATGGCATGCGCGGCGTCGGCGATGCGGGTCATTTCGCGGATGACCGATTCCGTGAAGCGCTTCAGGCGATGGGCGGTCGCGGGCATGGGAAACCCTTTCGATTTGGGTGTGCGGCCGGGGGCCGCACGGGTTTTGTTGCACGGGCCGGCACGCAACGGGTTATAAGGAACCCCGGCGCGGGCTGTCAAGCGATTCGATGCGCGGCGTACGGCAGCCGGCGGCGTCCGCCAAAAAGTCCTTGACCATCGCGCACCGGGTTGGTAGGACAGGCGGCACAATTCACCACACGCGCCGCGCGGTTAACGGAACACGGTGCAAATCCGTGACGGACCCGCCGCTGTAATCGGAAATGCGGTCGCCGCCGCCCCCCATCGGGGCCGGCCGCCACTGGCCTTCTTCCCAAGGAGGCCGGGAAGGTGCGACACCCCGCTGATATCCGAAAGTCAGAAGACGAACCGCGCCGGCAAAATGGAACACGATGGCAAAGGGTTCTGTTGGGATTTTGCTCCTGACAGGACCCTTTTTTTGTGGGGCGCACCGAGGCCGGGCCGGGACCCGCTGGCACGCCGCCGGTATGTTCCCGATTTTCCGATCGTGGAAGGAGAACCGTATGAAAACCCAGATCGAACTGGCCCGAGAAGGCCTTGTCACCCCCCAGATGGTGCGGGTGGCCCAGGATGAAAACTTTGCCCCCGAGGTGATCCGCGAGCGGGTCGCCCGCGGCGAGATCGTCATCCCCAACAACCCCGCGCGCCCCCATCAGGCCGTGGTCGGCATCGGCCGCGGGTTGAGGACCAAGGTCAACGCCTCCATCGGCACGTCTTCGGACATTTGCGACCTGGACGACGAGGTGCGCAAGGCTCGGGCGGCCGAAGCCGAAGGTGCCGACACCCTGATGGAGCTTTCCGCCGGCGGCAACCTCGACAAGATCCGCCGGGCCGTGCTGGCCGCCACCCGCCGGCCGCTGGGCAACGTGCCCCTCTACCAGGCCTTCAAGGAAACCGGGCGCAGATACCGCGACCCCGGCAAGCTCGACCCCGAATTCCTGTTCGAACTGATCGAACGGCAGCTGGCCGACGGCCTGAGTTTCATGGCCATCCACTGCGGCATCAACCTTTACACCATCGAGCGTCTGCGCAAACAGGGCTACCGCTACGGCGGGCTGGTGTCCAAGGGCGGCACCTTCATGGTGGCCTGGATGGACCAGAACCGGCGCGAAAACCCGCTCTACGAGCAGTTCGACCGGGTCTGCGGGCTGATGAAAAAATACGATGCGGTTCTCTCCCTGGGCAACGGCATCCGCGCCGGCGCGATCCACGACAGCCACGACCGGGCCCAGATGGCCGAGATGATCATCAACTGCGAACTGGCCGCGCTGGGGCGCGAGATGGGCTGCCAGATGATGGTGGAAGGCCCGGGCCACGTGCCGCTGGATGAGATCGAAGGCAACATCATGCTGGAAAAGCGCATGAGCGGCAACGCCCCCTACTACGTGTTGGGCCCGATTCCCATGGACCGCGGGGCGGGCTACGATCATGTCGTGGCCGCCATCGGTGCGGCCAACTCGGCGCGCTACGGTGCCGATCTGATCTGCTACATCACCCCGGCCGAGCACCTGGCCCTGCCCACCGAGGCGGACGTCCGCGAAGGGGTGCGGGTCACCCGGCTGGCGGTTGCCGTGGGAGATCTGGCCAAATACCCCGAGCGCCGCCAGGCCGACAGGCTGGCCGCGCTCGCCCGGCGCGACATGCGCTGGGATGACCTGGAAAAATACCTGCTGTTTCCCGAGGTGGCCCGGGCGATGCGCGCGAGCCGCAAGCCGGCTGAGGAGAAGACCTGCACGATGTGTGGGGATTTTTGCGCCATGAAAAAGGGAATGGAAGTCTTCGCCGGCGACATCGCCGGGGACAAATGCTCACCGGGACTGTGAGGCCTCCGCGGGTCGCCGATGCAGTCCTGGGGCGAAGGCCGCCGGCGGTTGCCCGCCCTCGACCGGCCCGGCAGCCCAAGCCCTGCGCCCGTCAGGTTGCCCCTCAGGCGGTGCTGACCCACTGCCAGGCCCGGTCCATTTCCGAGCGGTCGAAATAGGCCGTCCGGATGCCGCTGAAGAGGCCGAAAAGGCTGATCCAGGTGTCTTTCCAGACCCGGTCGCCGACCACCGCCAGGCGCTCGATACGATCGGCCAGGGGTACGGCGAAGCGCAGGTCGAAATACAGGTCCTCGGCGCTGTTGAAGGACGGGTAGTGCTGCACCACCAGCAGCAGCCGGGCGCTGCCGGTCTCGGCCGTGAGCTTTTGCAGGGCAGCGCTGACCCGTTCCGTTTCGGCATCGCTGATGGCCCCCTCGATGCGCAAGCCCAGAATATTCGGTCCCAGTTTTTTAATTTCTCCGATCATGCTGGATTCCTTTCAGCCCCGGCCCCGCCCGGCTGGGGCAGGTTTTGCCCACGGAGCGCTTGCAGGGCCAGGGTGTCACAAGGGTAAAACTTAAACTAGTGCTGTTTTGGCGTGGAAAAAAGAGGGGGCTTCAACCGGGTGGATTTTGGAGGCGCTGCCGTTGCGGAAGCTAAAAAAAAGGGGCCGCCCGGTGGCTGGGCGACCCCAGAGGGGTCAGGCGGCTGCAGCCGAAACGGGCCGGACCGCTTCAGTTGAGCGCGCCGTCCTTCCAGTACTTGGTGCCCTTGACGGTGGCCTGGAGGGCCAGCCCGCTTTCGGTCAGCTGATAGATTGTGATGTTGTCGAACACCGTCTCGCCGCCGACGGCCGCCCCCATGTCGCTTGCCTTGGCCGCCGCGTCCGCGTGCCCGCCGAACTCCCATCAGCTGTCGATGAACTGCTGCAAGGTGCCGCTGTCGTGGAAGATGAAAA
>JAWOJK010000086.1:0-3752 GCA_046481705.1 Desulfobacterales bacterium
GCCGCATGGGCGGCAGCATGGCGGCGCCGGAGCTTCGCCTGGAGGTCATTTTGGCCGATATCGGCTGCGACCTGCGGGGGCTGACCACCCGCCTCCACGACCTCAACGGCAAGCTGCTGCTGACCCCCGAGAGCCTGCGGATCAATCAATTCAAGGGCATGCTGGACACCGGGAGTTTCGAACTGGCGGGAAGGATAGATCTGGATGCCTTCACACCCCGCCAGGTGGACGCCCGGCTGACCGCCACGGCCCTGCCGCTCGGAGTGCCCGACACCCTTGACGTGCTCTTAAACGGCGACCTGCGGCTATCGGGGACTCCGCAGAATTCCAGCCTGCGCGGAACCCTGACCCTGATCGAGGGCCTCTACTACCGGGATGTCAACCTCAGCCCGCTGCGCAGACTGGAGCGCCGGCCGCCGCCGGCGCCAGCCGCGGCGCGCACCTTCCCCTACCCTTTTCTGGAGAACCTGACACTGGACGTGGCCGTGAGGCACCGCAACGCCTTTCTGGTGGACAACAACCTGGCCTCCCTGGAAATCACCCCCGACCTGAGGATCGGCGGCACCCTGCAACGGCCTCTAATCGACGGCCGCATTCAGGTGCCGTCCGGCACGATAACGTATTTCCATCGGAGTTTCACGGTCGAGAGAGGGGTCGTGGATTTCATAAGCCCCTACCGCATCGAACCCCAGGTCGACATCGAAGGCGAAACCCAGGTGCGCTCCTGGCGCATTCGTCTGGCGCTTTCCGGCCCTCCCGACAACCTGGAGTTCAGCCTGACCTCCGACCCGCAGGAATCCGACCAGGACATCCTCTCGCTGCTGCTGGTGGGCAAAACCACCCGTGAGTTGATCGCCGGCGAGGGCGGCAGCAGCGCGTCTCCGGAACAGCTGGTGGCTCAACTGGTGGCCGGGAGTCTGGTGGAAGAGGTCAAGAAAACCACCGGCATCGACCTGCTGGAAGTCGAGGCCTCCGGTCAGGGCGACAACGGCGAGGATGTCGACACCACCATCAAGGTGACGGTGGGCAAAGAACTTTCGCGCCGCCTGATGGTCAAGTATGCCACCCAATCCCGGGGAGGTGAGGTCGTGCAGCGGGCCGAAGCCGAATACCGGCTGCTGGAGCATTTCCTGTTTACGGTCTTTCAGGACAACCTGGGCGTCTTCGGGGGCGCCCTGTCATTTCGTCTGGAGTTTCGCTGATGCCCCCTACCATGCCCCGCAAACCGGCTGATGATTGGCGCCCCCCCTTTCTGATGCGCCCCACCGGCCGCCGGCGGCTCACGGGACCCCTGACGATGCTGGCGCTCTTCTGCCTGGCGGTTTTTCCGGCGGCAGCCGCCGAGGTCCCGGACGAGCTCGGGGCGGTGCTCGCCGGGGTGGTGCTCGACATCCGTCACCACCCCGGCGATAAAACAGACTGGCAAGCCCTGGGCCGCAGCCTGGTGCGGTTGAAGGCCGGCGACCGCCTGAGCACCGCCAGGCTGGACGCGGCTTTGGCAGCCCTGGTGGCCAGCAAGCGTTTCGAGGATATCCACGCCGATACCGCCGACACCGAAGCCGGGCCGGTGCTCACCTTCAGCCTGACCCCTTTCCGCCGCATCAAGGCGATCCAAATTCAAAATGCCGCGCCCCTGTTTGCACGTGACATCCGCAACCGTCTGGGCATACACACCGGCGGCCCGCTTCCGGAGGGCAGCCTGGCGGCCCAGGCGGCTGCGGTCGAGGCGCTCTACCGGGAGGAGGGGTTTGTCGCGCCCCGGGTCGAGGCGGAAGCCCGCCTTGATCCGGCCGACGGCCATTACCGCATCCGCTTGATTGTCCACAAAGGGGTCTGGCACCGCTTGGGGGACCTTTCCTTCGAGGGCAATCGCGCCTTTCCCGCAAGCCGCTTGAAGCGCCACATGCGTGTGTGGCGGGCCGACTTGCTCATCGGCAGTGCCGCGCGTTTCATCGAAAAAACCTTGACCGCCGACATCCAACGCCTGACCGACCGCTACCGCGCCCAAGGCTTTGCCGACTGCCGGATTACCCCGCTTCTCACGCGCGACGCCGCCAGCGGCGTCGTGGATGTCCACCTGAGCGTTTCCGAGGGACCCCGCTACCGGGTCGACTTCGACGGCAACCAGGCCTTCCGGGATCGGACCCTTAGAAAAGATCTGGTCCTTTTCCAGGAGGGAAACCACGCCAACCGGGGGGTCCGCAAAAGCATCCGCAATATCCGCCGGCGCTACCACCAGGCCGGTTACGGCGATGTGCGTGTTAAAACCGAACAGACCACCGACAGCCGCGAGGGGCAACCGGTTGAACACCTGGTGTTCCAAATCCTGGAGGGACCCCGCACGGTGGTGGATGCTATCACGGTGAGCGGCAACCGGGCGCTGGATGCCGACGCGATTCGCCGGCAGATGGGCACCCGGCTGAAAAAGCCGTTTGTGCCCGAAACCCTGGAAAACGACATTTCCGCAGCAACCGAGCTTTTCCGGCGCAGGGGGTTTGGCGACGTCACGGTTTCACCCCAGCTGACCTTCAGCCCTGACCGTCGCTCGGTGGCCATCACGCTCGAGGTTGTCGAAGGGCCGCAGCAGCGGGTGAGCGCGGTCGAAATCAGCGGCAGTGAGGCCCTGCCGCTCGCGCAGGCCCATGCCGCGATCGCATTGCAGCCGGGGGAGCCGTTTCGTCAGTACATGCTCAAAAGTGACGAGAATACGCTGGCCGCGCTGATATCGGAGAAGGGGTTTCCCCACGTGACGGTCTCCGGGAGCGCCACCCCGGAGAGCGACCCCACCGATCTCAAGCTGCACTATGCCATCGACCAGGGGCCGGCAGTCGTCAACGGCCACATCTCTTACGCGGGGAATCTGCGTACCCGTCAGAGCCTTCTCGACCGCGAGGCCGGACTGCAAGCCGGCGCACCGTTCTCACTGAAGCAGGCCACCACGGCCCAGCGCAACCTGAGAAACTTGGATGCCTTCAACTCGGTCCAGTTCACCACTGTGGGACTTCGTGAAAAATGGGAACAGATCGAATTTTTTGCGGACCTGGAAGAAAAAAAACCCTATTTTTTTGAACTGCAGGGCGGCTACCAAAGCGACACCGGCTTTTTCGCCGACACCCGGCTGGGAGACCGCAATCTCTTCGGTTTGAACCGCAGGATCAGCCTCGGCGGCCAGATCAATCAGACCGGGTACCGCGCCGAACTGGAACTGCAGGATCCCAACCTCTGGGGCACCGGCACGACCGCCGCGTTGAGCCTGTTCAGCGAGCGCATCGAAGAGTTCAACAAAAACTTTGAAACCCGCGCCTATGGCGCCGTTTTGGGTTTTAACCGCAAATGGTATGAAAACTGGCGCGGGGGGGTGAGCACCCGACTCGAGCGCCGCGAACAAATCGCCACCGGTGACGGCGAAATCACCGACACGGCCGTCGAACTGGGCCGTCGCACCCTTATCGTCACCACCCCTTCGTTGCAGTACGACACCCGTGATTCCTTCATTCGCCCCACCCAGGGCCTTTTCGCGAACCTTGGGGTGGATATCTCCAAAGGGGTTGAAAACCCCGAAGACGATTTCCTCAAGTATCGCCTGGAGGGCCGCGGTTTCTGGAGTCCGCTAACACGCCTGACCTTGGCCGGCGCCACCCGCCTGGGCCACATCGAACCCTATGGCGGCAGCGGAGATGTGCCCGAAGATCAGCTCTTTTACCTCGGCGGCATCGGGGACGTGCGCGGGTTTGAGGAGAACCTCCTGCGCT
>JAWOJK010000195.1:0-16372 GCA_046481705.1 Desulfobacterales bacterium
GTGGATGTCTTTCGAAAAAGGGCGCGCCGGGATATGCCCAGCAGTCCGGCGGCTTTGGTGCGATTGCCGCCTGCCTCTCGAAGAGCCCGCAAAATCAGGGACTTTTCCAGCTGCTGGAGGGCTTCGCGCAGATCGCGGGTGGCTGTGGCGGGTGTCGTTGCGGCCTGCTGAGCGTGTGAAAGAAATTCAAGTTGGCCAAGGGTGGCGTATCGCTGCAGCACATTGCGCAACTCACGAACGTTGCCAGGCCAGTCATAATCGATCAGGGCATCCATGATGGGTCCGGCAACCCTGAAGGTGCCAGCGGGCGTACGCATCTTACGTAAAAAGTGCTCCACCAGCAGCGGGATATCCTGCCGGCGTTTGCGCAATGGGGGCAGCTGGATCTGTATCACCTGGATACGATAGAAAAAGTCATCGCGCATTTCGCCTTTTTCGACCTTGTCGCCCAGTGCGGCATTTGAGGCCGATATGATGCGAAAATCGGATAAGATGGCATCCGTGCTCCCCACAGGCCGATAACCGCCGCCCTCAATCGCCCGCAAGAGCTTGGCCTGCATACTGACGGTCAGGTCGCTGACCTCGTCGAGAAAAAGGGTCCCGCCCGCGGCCAGGTCCAGGTAGCCCGGGGAATCGGCGTGGGCGCTGGAAAAGGCCCCTTTGCGGTGGCCGAAAAATTCCCGTTCGAAAAGGGATTCCTGGATTGCACCGCAGTTAACCGCTATGAAGCGCTCGTTCTTCCTGGGGCTGTGGTCGTGAATGGCGCGCGCGACGAGTTCCTTGCCGGTGCCGGATTCGCCAAAAACTGCGACACTCGCATCCGTCGCGGCCGCTTTCAGAATCAATTCGTAAACCGTCTGCATGGCTTCCGAGCGGCCCAGGATTTCTCCGAGCCGGTATCGTTCGCTCAGTGAAGAGCGCAGCACCCGGTTCTCACGGTCCAACAGGTCTGCCATTTCCTGCGCGGCCACCTGTTGCTCCTTGATTTCGGTGATGTCTTTGAATGTGGAGAGCAGTGCCGGCTGGCCCTTCAGGGTGATGGAACTGTGGCTGACCTGAATCCAGCATGTTTCGCCGCTCCGGGTCAACCGGTGCACATTCTCGACCCGGGTCCGGCTGTCTCCCTCCGCAGACCCGGCATACAGGCGGGCGATCTCATCCGCCGCGCCGGCCGCCGGGGTGCTCACCCGTCCACCGATCAGGGCCTCCGGCAGCGGGACGTCGAACATGCGGCAGAACTCCGGGTTGACGTAACAAAAGCGCGCGTCCTGCACCAGCGCGACCCCTTCGGCGACTTGCTCCGTCAGCACCCGGTAGCGTTCTTCGCTTTCCTTCAGCGCTTCTTCGGAGCGCTTGAGCCAGAGTACTTTGCTCAACCGTTCGCCGATGGCCCTGAGCAGCCTTTCTTCCTCTTCCAGAAAGGGCCCTGCGGCGTTCTCAGGCGGTGCTTGAAGATAGAAGACGTCCACCCCTCCGATGGGGTTGTCGTTTAGCATGATCGTGGCGCTTTGACGCCAGCGGGTCGCTTTGAAATTTCGCGAGGTGTACTCCTCGCCATCCAACCTGATGCGCGCGCAGGCGTTTTGAGGGTACTGCCAGGCCGCTGGTATCAGTTCGACGGCGCGCTGCATGATCCAGGAAAGGGATACGCCGTGATTTTCCAGCAGATTCGAGATGCCGTAAAGGCAATTGAGTTCCTTGATACGTTCGGCAAGGGCGTTTGGTGCTGGAAGGGCGGGCGAGGAACTGCAGGGGGCTTCACCCGCCAAAATTTCCGGCTGCGAACGCTGCGGCAGTGAAATATCGTCAATGCGTTTCGAGGGCATGGTCCCTTGGGGTTTGCACGGTGTGCACGTCTGCTACTTGTCAGGTAAAAAATAAAAAAAGGATGCCGCTTGCTCCGCTGATGCTTTATCGCCACCCAAATACATCATCGGTGTTGCCATTCCCCGGTTTGCCCTTGCCCCTTCACCCGGAGGCCTACAACCCCTTTTTCTCCAGCCACCGGAAAAGCAGCAACGCCCCTGCGATGAACAGGGGGATGACGATCCAGTGGTTGATGCCGAGGACCTGGGGCACGGTGATGCGCCCAAGGTCCCCCCAGGTGTAAACCGTTTCCTTGAGCACAGGATAGGCTTCGGCAAACAAGCCCGCGCCCACGATCATCCCGCAAATACCCCACAAGGCATCCCATCGGCCTTCACCCAGGGCGCCCATGGAAGTGCCCGGGCAATATCCCAAAAGGCCCCACCCGATACCGAAAACAAGGCCGCCGATGACGACCGGACCTAAAATGGTGGCTTTGATGGAGAGCTTGGCCATCCCGAGGTCATGAAGGAGATAAACCCCCAGCATGCCGACAATAACACTGGAGAGCATGAACTTGACAATGGTCATGTCCAGCAGCCGAAGGGCGCCGAGTTGCTTATCGTAACGCAGCACCCGGCCCTTTTGGAGCAAGAAGCCGAACAGCAGGCCGGTCACCAGTCCATATACAAGCATTTTCATCGTTCACCCCCGCCGTACACCATGCGCGCCACGATCATGCCGCCGATAAAAAAACAGACCAATGCGATGAAACCACTTACAGCCAGTTGGAGCGAACCGCTCAACCCGTGCCCGCTCGGTCACCCGTCCGCCAAACGGGCGCCGAACATGGCCACCACCCCGCCCACAAAGGCCACGACGGCGCGCTTGGCGGTGCTGCCGGAGCCGAAGCGTGCAGCCCACATATCCGGAACGGCCTGTAGTTTGAATGAGCCCGATGTGACTGCGGCGATGGCCGATCCGAGCAAAATGCCCACCATGAACATCCACTGCCAGTCGATTTTGGGCACGGTTTTAACGAAATAGGCCATCTGGGACACCCGATCCGGTCCGAAAAATTGCTCGATCATACCGGCAGTGCGCACAAAAGAGGTTGACGCACCCAAAAATTGCCCGGCGACCCAGACCGACAAAACACCTACCAACCCACTCAATGCCCCTGCCAGGTAGGGGCTCCAGCCGCCATCTTGTCGCTGCATGCGTGACCTCCTTTCGTGCCGTCGGAGTGTTGTCGTGTGGTTTAAAATCGCCGATAGCCGATTCCCAAAATTCGTTGCTTGATCTTTCCTGGATTTGATCCCAGCGCTTGTTCGTTCCCCATGAAGACCTACGGGTTTTATGTTGGATGCCATCTGCATCGTTGCTCAACCACCTTTTAAATATATACTTCAGAAGGAATTTAAACAAACCAAAGGTCGATCGACTTGTCAACCTGAAATCAGACATCCAGACTGGGAGGATTAATCGACCACCGGCAAAACTTGTCCGTCAAGGGCAGCGGGCGGGTACTTGGGAGCAAGATGGATATCGGGGAGGTTGATATTTTTCAAAGGGTGGATACTTTTCCGCGTGTGGGTGGAATTATCGGCATCCCCCCAAGGCGTTCGGACCGCACGAAAACCGGCGGTATCCACTCCAGGCAAAAAAAGGGGTCCCGGAAAAAATCGAATTCCGAAACCCCCTGATTTTACTGTGGTGCCGAAGGGGAGAATCGAACTCCCACCGACGTACGTCGACTAGACCCTGAACCTAGCGCGTCTACCAATTCCGCCACTTCGGCACGCTCGCGGCCGCCAAAAAGAAAGATTGCTTTGGCGTTTGAGGTGCTTTATATAAAATCTTTTAATTTTCTTGTCAAGCACTAAATCCATCTGGGTCCGGCTGATTATGCACCTCATAGAAGATCTTGAAAAGATTGAAAAACCTTTTAAAAACGCCGTAATCACGATCGGGAATTTCGACGGCGTTCATATCGGCCATCAGGCCCTTTTTCACGCGGTAATCGAAAAGGCCGACGCCATCGGCGGCACTTCGATCGCCATGACCTTTGAACCCCATCCCATCCGGGTGCTGAAGCCCAACGGACATCCCCCACTGATCACGCTCTACCGCCAGAAGGTCGAGCTGATCTCCAGCACGGGTATCGACGTGCTGATCGGCGTGCCTTTCACCCTGGAGTTCGCGGCCATTCCGGCCCGCCAGTTTGTCGAGGATCTGCTGATCAAGCGCATCGGCATGCGGGCCATCGTGGTCGGCAAGGATTACACCTTCGGCAAGGACCGCAAGGGAAACCTGGCCATGCTGCAGGAACTCGGCCAGGCGCTGGGGTTCGAGGTCATCGTGATGGACTGGATCGAGATGAACAGCACGCTCCAGGGACGCATCAGCAGCACCCGCATCCGCAAGCTGGTCATGGCCGGCAAGGTCGCCAAGGCCCGCAACCTGCTCGGGCGCTATTACCAGATCCGCGGCACCGTGGCCACCGGTCGCGACCGCGGCGGCAAGCTGCTCGGCTGTCCGACGGCCAATATCAACCTCTACGACGAGCTCTGCCCGCAGACCGGCGTTTACGCCGTGACGGTCGAATGCATAGGCCAGAAATTCAAAGGGGTTGCCAACATCGGCTACAGCCCGACCTTCGACGACCATCTGTTCACGGTGGAGGTCCACCTCCTGGATTTCAGCGACAACCTTTACGACCAGGAGATCCGGGTGAATTTCATCGAACGCATTCGGGATGAAAAGAAATTCAACAGCATTGCCGATCTGTCGGCCCAGATCCAGAAGGACGTCCAGACGGCCCGCGGCCTGCTGAACCTATAGCGACCGGGCCGGCAGCGGCCGCTGCCAAGCCGCAAGGTAACCGCCATGTCACCAACACTTGAAATTTTGACCTATCCCGACAAGTTTCTGCTCAAACCCACCCAGCCGGTGAAAAACATCAACGGCGCGCTGCAGGAGCAGATCGGCCGCATGGCCGAGATCATGTATGCGGCGCCGGGAATCGGACTGGCCGCGATCCAGGTGGGCATCGACCAGAGTTTCCTGATCTACGATATCGCCCGGCAGGAGGAGCCGCGTTCCCTGCAAGTGCTCATCAACCCGCGCATCGTCGAAAAGGAAGGCGAAATCCTGTCGGAAAACGAGGGCTGCCTCAGTGTACCGGATTTCCGGGCCGACGTCTTGCGCGCCCGGACGGTGTTCGTCAAGGGCTACGACCGGGACGGCAACGAACTCGCGATTGAAGCCGATGGGTTCCAGGCCATCGTGCTGCAGCACGAAATCGACCACCTGGAGGGCACCCTTTTCATCGAGCGCATCAGCGCTCTCAAACGGCAGCTTTACAAGCGGCGCGTCAAAAAACAATTGAAGCTGGCCTGACGTGAAAAAGCCCCTTAACATCATATTCATGGGAACCCCGGCATTCGCTGTGCCGCCGTTGGATGCCCTGGCCGCCGCCGGCCACCGCGTGCTGATGGCGGTGACCCAGCCGGACCGCCCCGTGGGCCGGGGCCGCAAGCTGACCCCCTCCCCGGTCAAACGGACGGCCCTGCGGCTGGGCATAGCGCTGCGCCAGCCCGAAAAAATCAAAACCGAGGCGTTCACCCGTGAATTGGCGGCGCTGGCACCGGACGTCCTGGTGGTGGTGGCCTTCGGCAGGATTCTGCCGCGCACCCTGCTGGACCTGCCCCGCCTGGGGGCGGTCAACATCCACGGTTCGCTTTTGCCCCGTTACCGGGGGGCGGCGCCGATCCAGTGGGCGGTGATCAACGGGGAAGCGCTCACCGGGGTGACGGCGATGCTGATGGACGAGGGCCTCGACACCGGCCCCATCCTCTGCTCGCGGGAAGTGCCGATCCGGCCGGACGACACCTCCGCAACGCTCCACGACCGACTGTCGGTGGCCGGCGCCGGGCTGTTGATCGAGGCTTTGGAAGGACTGGCAACCGGCAGTCTGGCCCCAGTGGCCCAGGACGACCGACTGGCCACCTATGCCCCGATGCTCTCCAAAAAGGACGGCCGCATCCCCTGGCAGAAGCCCGCCCGGGAGGTGGAGTGCTTCATCCGGGGAATGACCCCCTGGCCCGGCGCCTTCACCTTTCACGGCGACCGCCGCCTCAAAATTTTCAGGGCGCAGCCCCTGGCCGTGGAAACCGGCGAAACCCCGGGCCGGGTGCTCCCGGGGTTTGCGGACGAGCTGCGGGTTGCGACCGGCGACGGGGTGCTGTCGATTCTCGAGATTCAGGGCGAATCCGGCAAACGCCTGGCAATCCGGGACTTTCTGCGGGGCTGCGACCTGCCCCCCGGCATACACCTGGCCTGACCGGCCCCAAGCCTTTTACCCTCTGCCGCCCGGGGCCTGGCCCCTTTCAAGGGCCGCCCATGTCACACGACCCCCGCCAGACCGCACTGCGGACGCTGACCGCCCTCGAGACCGCGCCCGCGACCCTCGACCGGCTCATGGCGGCGGCCTTCGAGGCCGCTCCACACCTCGACCGCCGCGACCGGGCCCTGGCCAACGCCCTGGTCTACGGCGTGCTGCGCTGGCGCGGGCGCCTGGACTGGATTATCGCCCATTTTTCCAGGACCCCGCTGGCGCGCATGGACCCGGGGATCCGCAACATCCTGCGCCTCGGCCTCTTTCAGATCGCTTTTATGGAGCGCGTCCCGGTTTCCGCCGCGGTCAACACCGCCGTCGAAATGGCCAAGCAGACCGCAGCCCCCTGGGCGGCCCGGTTTGTCAACGGCGTGCTGCGCAACGCCGCCCGCGGCCTGGAGCGCGTGCCCTTTCCGGATCTCGCTCGCGACCCGGTGGGCGCCATCGCCGCCGGCAGAGCCTTTCCCCGCTGGCTGGTCACGCGCTGGCTGCAGCGCTTCGGGGTCCAGGAGACCCTTGCGCTGTGCGACGCCCTCAACGCGATCCCGCCCATCACCCTGCGCACCAACACCCTCAAGGCCTCACGCGCCGCGCTGCTGGCGGCCCTGCAACCCGCGGTCGAAGACCCCCGACCGACCCCCTACGCCCCCGAGGGCATTCGCTGCGCCCGGCTCAAAGGGGCGCTGGCCGAGCTGCCGCCTTTTCAGCAGGGCTGGTGCCAGGTCCAGGACGAGGCCGCCCAGCTGGTGACCCATCTGCTGGACCCCCAACCGGGGGAACGGGTGCTGGACGCCTGTGCCGGCCGGGGCGGCAAAACCGGCCACATCGCCCAGCGGATGCAGAACCGCGGCAACCTCCTGGCCCTGGACAACGACGGCCGGCGGCTGGCGGAACTCGAAAGCGAGCTTCAGCGACTGGGGGTCACCTGCGTTGCGATCACCCCCCACGACCTCTCGCAGCCGGCCGACGGCCTCAGGGCCGAGCCCTTTGACCGGGTGCTGCTGGATGCGCCCTGCTCGGGGCTGGGAGTGCTGCAACGCAACCCGGACACCAAATGGGCCGCCGACCGCGCCGATCTTGGCCGCTACCGGGAGCGCCAGCTGCGCTTTCTGAAAAACCTGGCGCCCTTGGTCAAGCCCGGGGGCTGCCTCGTGTATGCGGTCTGCAGCCTGGAGCCGGAGGAAACCGATGCGGTCGTCTGCGCTTTTCTCGACGCCATCCCCGCTTTTGACCTGGCGCGGCCCGCGGCCGACGATCCGCTGGCCGCCGGCGGTCTGGTGGATGCCGCGGGCGCCCTGCGCAGCCTGCCCCACCGCCACCGCATGGACGGGTTCTTCGCCGTCCGCCTGAGGCGCCGGCCGTGATGCCGCGAATGCTCAAATTGATAGCCCTTGCAGGGCTCCTGGTGGGCCTGGCCGGTGCCAGCGCTTACCTGAGCCTGACTTTCATCATTCGCAGCCAGGACACGGTGGTGGTCCCCGAGTTGGTCGGCCGGCACGTGGTCTACGCCCTCGAGGTCTTGAGCGATCTGGGGCTCAACACCCGTGTCAGAGGCTCTGAATTCAACCCCGGGGCGCCCAAGCACAGCGTGCTCTTCCAGGACCCCACGCCGGGCGCCGAGATCAAAAAGGGGCGCGATGTCCGCCTGATCCTTTCCAAGGGCCCGGAAACCTTAGTGATGCCCAACATCACGGGCCTTACGAGCCAGCAGGCGCGACTGATCTTGGAGGAAAACGGGCTCTGCCTCGGCCATCTCAGCCGGGTCTTCAGCCCACGCATGTTCGCCGACGGCGTCCTGGCCCAGGTGCCTGCTGCCGGCAGCAGCGTCCGCCACGACCGCTGCGCGGATCTGCTGGTCAGCGCTGGCCCCCGGCCGGCAGCCTATGCGATGCCGGATCTGACCGGGCTCGGGTTGGACGACGCCATTCTGCTCTGCGAGCGCAGCCATCTGACCGCCGGGCGGGTGTCGGTACGCCACGACCCCGATCACCCCCTCAACGTCGTGATCGGCCAGAACCCAGCCAAGGGCTCGCGGGTGACCGCCGGCGCCAGCGTCGAACTGGTCATCAACCGCCGCGGGGCACCGGCGGACCCCGCGAGGGCATCGGAAACCGCCGAGGGGCGCCTTTTTCGCTTCCGCCTGCCCGAGGGGTTTCTCAAGCAGCGGGTGCGGGTGCACTGCAGCCTCTACGGGATCGGCACGGACCTGGTGAACGATTATTTCCGGCCGGGTCAGGAAATCTGGCTGCTGGTCCCCGCCGAGGCCTACCCCAGCCTGGTGGTCTACGTGGATGAAGAGCCGGTCAGAGGCCGCTGGCTTGAAGACTGAAAACCGGCGGACCGTGCTTGCATTTTAGGCCGCGCGGGTGTTAACTGCCCCAACCGCGCACCCGCCTCGCCGGTCGAAAAGCGGCCGGGGTCAGGCGCCGCGCAACCGACGTTTGAAGGAGATTGCCGCATGAAACTGATCGCCCCCTCGATCCTTTCCGCCGATTTCAGCCGGTTGGGCGAGGAGATCCGCACCGTTGAAGCCGCCGGCGCCGACTGGATTCACATCGACGTCATGGACGGCCACT
This sequence comes from Desulfobacterales bacterium, assembly GCA_046481705.1. Lineage (GTDB taxonomy): Bacteria > Desulfobacterota > Desulfobacteria > Desulfobacterales > JAABRJ01 > JAABRJ01. The sequence continues at coordinate 8,782 of JAWOJK010000195.1, forward strand.
TCGTTCCCAACATCACCATGGGCCCCCTGGTCGTGGAAGCCGTGCGGCGGGTGACAAAACTACCCCTGGACGTCCATCTGATGATCGAGACCCCGGACCGCTTGATTGCCGACTTCGCCCGCGCCGGGGCGGATTTGATCGCGGTGCAGGTCGAGGCCTGCGTCCACCTCCATCGCAGCATCCAACTCATCCGAGAGGCCAAGGTCAAGGCCGGCGTGGTCCTCAACCCGGCCACGCCCCTCGCGGCCATAGAGTGGGTCCTCGCGGATGTCGACTTCGTCCTGGTGATGAGCGTCAACCCCGGTTTCGGCGGCCAGCAGTTCATCCCGTCCAGCCTTGAAAAAATCACCCGGCTGCGGACGATGATCCAGGCGCGCGGGCTTTCGACCCTCATCCAAGTGGACGGCGGCGTCAACGCCGGCACCATCGGCGCGGTTTCTGCCGCCGGCGCCGATGTGTTCGTCGCCGGTTCGGCCATCTTCGGCAGTCCGAACTACGCGGACACCATCGCCAGCCTGCGGCGCCTGATCGCCACATAGGCCGCCGGGCGGTTGTCCTTGACAGGCAGAGCCGTTTTTCATATTCTTTTTAGGCGGATGCCGGAATTCCCCGATGCCCCGCCCCCTTGGCGCTGGCGGCGGCCCGCCCCGCCGGGAGGAGGTTTTATGGCTCGCCTCAAGGACCTGCTGCGCAAGACGGAGTTCCACATTTTTCTTTTCTGCCTTTTTTTCCTGCTTTTCAGCTGGCCCCTGCTGACCCTGATCGAGAAGACCCGCCCGCCGGTCGGTTTTCTGTACCTTTACCTGACATGGTCGGTGTTGGTGGTGGTGCTGGCCGTGATCGCACGCCACTGCCGGCCGACATCGACCGACCGCGACCCCCCAGCGCCGCCGAGGGAATAGCCATGTTCGATCCCCTGGTCGCCATGCTCGTATTCCTGCTTTACGCCGGGGCCCTTTTCCTGGTCGCCCTGTGGGCCGAGCGCTGCGCCACTGCCGGCAAAAGCCCCGCCAACAACCCCTGGGTCTACGCCCTCTCCCTGGCGGTTTACTGCACCGCCTGGACCTACTACGGCAGCGTCGGCATCGCGGCCTCCTCGGGGCTGCTTTTCCTCTCGGTTTATCTGGGGCCCACCCTGGGCATCATCCTCTGGTGGCAGGTGCTGCGGCGGATGGCGATGATCAAATCCCATCACCACATCACCAGCATCCCCGACTTCATTTCGGCCCGCTACGACAAATCCGAAAGCCTTGCCGCGCTGGCCACCGTGTTGGCCCTTTTTGCGATCATCCCCTACGTTTCACTGCAGCTCAAAGCGATCATCAGCACCTTCGCCCTGATCACCACCCCGGGCCAGGGTTTTTCGGCCTGGATCGGCGGCCACGTAGGCCCCATCGTGGTGGCGCTGATGATCGTCTTCACCATCATCTTCGGGGTTCGACGTCTGGACCCCACCGAGCGCCACGACGGCATGGTGATGGCCCTGGCAGTGGAATGCGTCGTCAAGCTGGCGAGCCTCCTGGTGGCGGGTGTTTTCGTGACCTATTTTCTTTACGACGGCTTTGGGGACCTTTTCCAGCGACTGGCGCAAAGCCCCCATCATCGTCTGTTTGCCCTCGGCGGCAGCGCCGCCTCGCCCTACCTGCTGTGGACCACCTACCTTGTCCTGGCCATGTCCGCGAGCCTGTTTCTGCCCCGCCAATTCCACGTTGCGGTGGTGGAAAACCCCAACCCGGACTTTATTTCCTCGGCGATGTGGATCTTTCCGGTCTACATGCTCCTGATCAACCTTTTTGTGCTGCCGATTGCCGCCGCCGGCCTGCTGCAGGGTCTGCCGGCCATCGCGGCCGACACCTTCGTCCTGGATCTGCCGCGGAATCACGGCAAGCCCTGGTTGGTGATGCTGGTCTTTATCGGCGGTTTTTCGGCCGCCACGGGCATGATCATGATCAGTTCGGTCACCCTGTCCACCATGCTCACCAACCATCTGTTGCTGCCGCTGGTCCGCTGGGTGCCCTGGCTGGGTTTTCTGCGGCGCCACCTGCTGCGCTGCAAGTGGGCGGCCGTGGCCCTGGTGCTGATCCTGAGCCACGGCTTCGATCTCTTGATCGGCCAGACCTTCATGCTGGCCAATATCGGGATGATCTCCTTTGCGGCGGTCTTCCAGTTCGCCCCGGCCATCGTGGGCGGCATGTTCTGGCGTCAGGCCAACAAATGGGGCGCACTGGCGGGGCTGACGGCGGGGTTTGCGACCTGGCTCTACACCCTGCTGCTGCCGGCCCTGATCCGGGTCGGCTGGTTTTCGCAGACCATCCTGGAAAGCGGGCCCTGGGGGCTTGCGGCCCTCAACCCCGAGAGTCTCTTCGGCCTGCGGGGCCTGCCGGCGCTTTCCCACACGCTTTTCTGGTCCTTTTTATTCAACGTCGGCGCCTACGTGCTGGTGTCGATCTGGCATGAGCAGAGCCCCACCGAAAAACGCCTGGCGCTGGCCTTTACAGGCGAGGGCCGGGACGCGACCCTGCCCCCCGAAAAAGACCGCCGCGCGGCCAGCATCGACCTGACGGTCAAACGCCTGGAAATCGGAAAGGTCCTGCAGCGCTACATGGGCGAAACCGAAGCGCAGTCGATCCTCGCCCGCTGCATGGCGGCCTGCCGTCTGGACGGCAAAGCGCGCATCACCATCCTCGAGCTGATCAAGCTCCACAGCGAGGTCGAAAAATCCCTGGCCGGCGCCATCGGCGCCCCCGCCGCCCACAAAGCCCTCACCGGCTCGGCGGTTTTCACGTTCCAGGAGTCCCTTGAACTCAGCGAGGTGTACACGGAAGTTCTCGCCAGCCTGCGCATTTCCCCCGAGGAGCTCTATGCCAAGCTCGATTATTACCGCGAAAAGGAAGCCCTGCTGACCAGCCACGCCGCCGAGTTGCAGGAGTACAGCAAAGCCCTGGAGCTGCGCATCCTCGAGCAGGAAAAAACCGAGGCGGCCCTCGCGGAAAGCGAGGCCAAATACCGCAGCATATTTGAAAACGCCCCCGAAGGCATTTTCCAGGTGACCCCCGAGGGTCAGATGGTCAGCGCCAGTCCTGCGATGGCGACGATCCTCGGCTACGACTCGCCCGCCGAGCTGATGGCGGCCCTTGAGAGCATCGGCAAAAACACCTATGTCCACCCTGAGGATCACCAGACCCTGATGGCGCGCCTGACCACCGAAGGCGTGGTCACGGACTTCGAGTGCCAGCTCAGGCGCCGGGACGCCAGCCCCATCTGGACCGCCATCCGGGCCCGGGCGGTGCGCGCCGCCAACGGCAGCCTGCTGCTGATCGAGGGGTTTCTCCAGGACATCTCCCAGCGCAAGCGCTCCGAGGCCGCCCTGCAGGAGGCTTACCGCAATATGGAACAGCGGGTGGCCGACCGCACGGCCGAGCTGCAGGCCGCCAACCGTGCACTTCTGACCGCCAAGGAAGCCGCCGAGGCCGCCACCCGGGCCAAAAGCGAGTTCCTGGCCAACATGAGCCACGAGATCCGCACGCCCATGAACGGCGTCATCGCGGCGGCCGAACTGGCCCTGATCGAATCGCTTTCACCCAAGACCGCCCATTTCCTGAAGATCATCCACACCTCGGCGATTTCGCTGCTGGGCATCATCAACGATATCCTCGACTTCTCAAAAATCGAGGCCGGCAAGCTGGACCTGGAGGCCGGCCCGTTCAACCTCGAAAACGCGTTGGACGGCGTCACCAGCATGTTTCTCAACAAGGTGGCCGAAAAAGACCTGGAGTTGGTCGTGACCATCCACCCCGAGACCCCCACCGAGCTGGTTGGCGACGCCTTGCGCCTGCAACAGATTGTCAAGAATCTTCTCGACAACGCCATCAAGTTTACCGACAAGGGCGGGGTGATCGAACTGGGCGTGGCGCCGTCCGAAAGCGAAACCGATGTGCTGCAGTTTCATGTCCGCGACAGCGGGGTGGGCATCGACCCCGAATACCGCCGCACCCTGTTCAATCCCTTTACCCAAGCGGACGCCTCGACTACCCGCAAATACGGCGGCACCGGCCTGGGACTGTCCATCTGCAAACAGCTGGTGGAAAAAATGGGGGGCACCATCGGGGTCGAGAGCACGCCGGGGGTCGGCAGCACCTTCCACTTCACGACGCGTTTTGAACGGCGCCGCGCCGCAGCCGCCAACGGGGGGTATAGCGCGCTGGCCGGGCTGCGCCTGCTGCTGGTGGATGACTGCCCGTCGACCCTGACGGCCCTGAAAACCATGACAAGCGCCTGGGGCCTGCAGGTGGACACCGCAACTGACGGGCCGGATGCCGTCGAACGTCTGCGGGCGACGGCCGCGGCGGGCGATTCCTTCAGCCTGGTCGTGTTGGACCAGAAAATGCCCGGGATGGGCGGTCTGGCAACCGCCCGCCGAATCCGCGCCGAAATCGACACCTCCCTGCCGCTGCTGTTGCTGGCGGCCTTCGGCCGCAACAACGACCGCAGTGCCGCCCTGGCGGCCGGCATCAACGGCTTTGTCGCCAAGCCGGTCTACCCCACCTTGCTGCTGAATGCGATCCTGACCCTTTTTGGAGAACCCCGCTCCGGCGATCGCCGCGTGGCCGTCGGCCCCCCGGCGATCGACGAAAGCCTGCTGGACGGCGCGCTGATCCTGGTGGCCGAAGACACCCCCACCAGCCAGGAAATCGCGCGTGCGGTCCTGGAAGGGGCCGGAGCCATCGTGGAAATCGCCCCGGACGGCCGCCAGGCCGTTGCCGCCGTGAGCCGGGGGCGCTTTGACGCCGTGCTGATGGACGTTCAAATGCCGGTCATGGACGGACTGGAGGCCACCTCCCAAATCCGGCAGGACCCGCGCCATGCCGCATTGCCCATCGTGGCCATGACCGCCCATGCCCTCAAAGGCGACGAGGAGCGCTGCCTCGCGGCCGGGATGAACGCCTACATCGCCAAACCGGTCAGCCGCGAGGCCCTGTACACGGTCCTGGGAAAGCTCCTGGAAGGCCGCAGGGGCAGTTCCCGGGGGCTTTCAAGGCCCCAGCGCGCCGAGCGACCGAGGGCGACCGCCCTTCCGGACCGGTTGCCCGGTCTGCAGATCCGTGCGGCCCGAACCGCACTGGGGCTGGATGCAGCGATTTTCCGCGGCATCCTGCAGCGGTTTGCCCGCGACAGCGCTGAAACTGCCGACAAACTCGAAGCCGCCTTAAACCGGGATGACCGGACCGCCCTGCGCCAGGCCGCACATGCCCTGCGGGGCAGCGCCGCGGCGATCGGCGCTGCCGAATTGGCGGCGACCGCCCGCGAACTGGAAACCGCGGCGGCCGACCCGGCAGCCGACGACGCCTGTTTTGGCCCCCTGTTTGAACGCTTCCAAACCGCCTTCAACGAGGTGCGCCAGTCGCTGGCGACCCTGGTGCACCTTGGGGAATCGGAGGCGGCCGAGGCGCCCGGCCGCCCCTGCGATCCGGCCCTGCTGCGACCGTTATTGGGCGCCATCCAGGACGCCCTTGAAATCGCCGACCCGCAGGCCATCAGGCACGCACTCAACGCCATCCGCGCGCATCTGGACCTCGACACCTGGCATGAGTTGGACGACTGCATCACTGCCTATGAATACGACCGGGCCTTGACCGTCCTGCGGACCGCCGCAGCAGACCTGGCCGAACTGGAAACCGCCGAAGGAGAAGATCTTGCAGAACCGTGAAGCGCTGGTACTGATCGTTGACGACAACGCCACCAATATCGATCTGCTGGTGAACACCCTCAAGGAGGACTACCGGCTGGGGATCGCCAAAAACGGCCCCAAGGCACTGGAGTATGCCGCACGGCACCACCCGGACCTGATCCTGCTGGACATCATGATGCCGGAGATGAACGGCTACGAAGTCTGCGCCCAACTCCAGGACGATCCTGGCACCATGGAAATTCCCGTGATTTTTATCACCGCCCTGGACGAACCCGGCCACAAGACCCACGGGTTCGAGGTCGGCGGGGTCGACTATGTGACCAAACCGTTTCACGCCGCAGAGGTCAAGGCCCGCGTGCGCACCCACCTGACCCTGCGGCAGATGCGCAAGGACCTCAGCAACCAGAACGTCGTGCTCGAAAAAAAGGTCAGCGAAAAAACCGCCCAACTCCAGGAGATGCTCAACGCCACGGTCAAAACCATAGCTTTCGCCCTGGAATTGCGCGACCCCTACACCGCCGGCCACCAGCAGCGGGTGGCGCATCTGGCCTGCGCCATCGCCGCAAAGCTGGCGCTCCCCGACGAGCAGATCCAGGGCATCCGCTTTGCCGGCATCTTCCACGACATCGGCAAAATCCGTATCCCGACCGCGATCCTCAACCGGCCCGGGCGGCTGCTGGATGTCGAGATGGAGATGATCAAGCTGCACCCCCGGGTGGGCTTCGAAATCCTCCAAAACATCCCGGCGCCCTGGCCGCTGGCCGAAATCGTCCATCAACATCACGAACGGCTGGACGGTACGGGCTACCCGCAGGGCCTGAAAGGCGACCAGATCCTGCGCGAGGCCACCATCCTGACCGTCTCCGACGTCGTGGAAGCCGGCAGCTCCTTCCGCCCCTACCGCCCGGCCCGTGGCATTGACGTGGCCCTGGAGGAAATCACCACCCACCGCGGCGTGCGCTACGCACCCGAGGTGGTCGACGCCTGCCTGGAGCTCATTCAGAAGGAAGGGTTCAAGCTCGAACCATCCGAGCGCCCTGCCGCCGGCCCGTCAGAAGGAAAACGACAAGTATGAACAGACGGTTGCACGCATCGCTTTTCATCGGTTTGCTCCTCCTGGCAGCGGCCTTGGGTCTGCCCCCCGCCGCCCGCGGTGGAGAGGATCTGCAGGAGGTCCAGATCGGGGTCCTGGCCAAGCGCGGCGTTGAACGCTGCCTGGAAAAATGGGCCCCCACGGCGGACTACCTCTCCAGCCGGATCCCCGGCAAACGGTTTGTCATCATCCCCCTGGAGTACGATCAGATTTTGGATCCGGCCCAGCTGGCAACCCTGGATTTTATGATCTGCAACCCCGCGATCTACGTCGATTTGGAGATCGGGTACGGCGCGATGCGGATCGCGACCCTCAGGAATCTTCACCTCGATAAAATCTTCACCCAATACGGGGGCGTGATCTTCACCCGCCGCGAGCGCAGCGACATCCGCAGTCTGCCGGACCTCAAGGGCAAGTCCTTCATGGCGGTGCAGGAAAACTCCCTCGGAGGCTGGCTCGCGACGTGGCGCGAGTTAGCCGCCCACGGCATCGACCCCCACCGCGATTTGGAAAACTTTCACTTCGCCGGCACCCACGACGCCGTCGTCCTGGCGGTTCGCGACGGTCTGACCGACGCCGGAACGGTGCGCACCGACACCCTGGAGCGGATGCAGGCTGAAAACAAGATCGACCTCGCGGACTTTTTTATCATTCCCGTGGACGGCGTTCCCACCGCGGATCTGCAGTTGGTCTACTCAACCCGCCTGTATCCCGAATGGCCGATCGCCAAAATGGGCCGCACCGCCGACGAACTGGGCGTGGCCGTGGCCATCGCCCTGCTCCAGATCACGCCCGACAACCCGGCGGCC
>JAWOJK010000222.1:0-13381 GCA_046481705.1 Desulfobacterales bacterium
GGCAAGATGCCCGGTATTAATTTCGAACAAGTGATCTTTGACAACCTGTCCGCTGGGCTTTTACAAGATTATCGGATTAACCAGCGGAAATCACTCATTCGAGCCGAACGAAGTGTCAACCACCTGAAGCGGTTTTTCGAAGGGAGACCAGTTCCGCAGATTACAACCCCCAGGATTAATCACTACATCGAGTCGCGTTTGGCAGAAGGGGCGTCGAACGCCAGCATCAATAGGGAATTGGCAGCACTGAAACGGATGCTGAATATCGGTGCCCAACAGACCCCGCCGGTGGTAGATAGGGTTCCGTACATCCCCATGCTGAAGGAAAACAACGCTCGCAAGGGTTTTTTCGAACACGATGAATTCCTTGCCCTGCGTGACGCTCTTCCGAATCATTTAAAGGGATTTGTCACCTTTGCCTACCGGACCGGATGGCGATTGACTGAAATCGAAACCATGAAATGGTCGCAAGTGGACCGGCGAAGTGGAATCGTTAGGCTGGAAGTCGGCGAGACTAAAAACGATGAGGCTCGGACGGTCTATCTTGATGAGGAGTTGAAGCGGGTAATCGAAGACCAATGGGAATCTCGGAAAGGGAAACCCACGATGACACCCTTCGTGTTTCTCAATGAGAACGGGACGGATCGAGTCAAGCGGTTCGACAAATCCTGGAAAACGGCGTGCAAGGAAGCCAAGGTTGGCAACCGGATTTTTCACGATCTGCGTCGGACAGCCGTTCGCAACATGGTGCGTTCCGGAATCCCGGAGCGGGTCGCAATGATGATTTCCGGCCACAAGTCGCGGTCGGTGTTCGAGCGTTACAACATCACCAACGATGCCGATCTGGCGGAAGCGGCCCGGAAGCAGTCCGCTTATTTGGATTCACAGATGGGCACAATTTCGGGCACAGTCGTAGAAATCCAAAGAAAAAGGGGCTAACCGACTTGCGGCTAACCCCTTAATCTTATTACTAAAATTGAGTGCCGAGGGACAGAATCGAACTGCCGACACGGGGATTTTCAGTCCCCTGCTCTACCGACTGAGCTACCTCGGCAAAATAACGGCTTCGTTGCGTGGGGCTTCCCAAATTGAAGGTTGGTGGTGGGTCGGCGCCCCGAAAAAGTGGATTGCATATATACCGATTTAAAAAACCCTGTCAAGGATTTTTCCGGTATTTTTTCGGGCCTCAAGGAGGCTTGAGGTCTTTGGAAAATAACGATTTGACGTCTGCGGCAGCCCTTTATCAAAACCCTCGGATTTCAGGGTCAGCCCCGTTCGCGGCGACTACCCAACGGGCGTTGCAAGGCCTGTTTCAGATGTGGCAGTGGCTCCGTTGATCAGCGGTCAAAACCAAGTCGGCCTCTTTTGAACTGTTTGTAGGCGGTGTTTTCCGCGGGGGCGCCGTCTTGGCGAAAGGCAAAACCGGGTGGGGTGTCCACTAAATTAAACGTAATTTAAAAAAACAATCAAAAAGAGGTCGATGGTATCCGATGAGTAGATAGACTTTACAAACCATACCCTCGAGGAAGACGGTTCATGAAGCGCATATTGATCGTTGACGGCGATGCGGAGTTGCACGATTCGTTTTCTCACCTGCTGAGATCACACGGAAACCATTTCAAGGGTGAAATGGCGCCCAGCGGCGAGGAAGCGCTGAAGTTGATCGAATCCCGGCCTTTCGATCTGCTGATTACCGATCTTTCGCTGCCGCGGATGAGCGGGGGAGAGCTGCTGACCTATGCCCAGAAAAAATACCCCGGGCTGAAACTGATTGCCATGCGGGATCCTCGCAAGGGCGCCAACGGTTTCGATGCCGCCTCCCTGGGGGTTGCCGCACTCCTTGAAAAACCGCTGGATGTCTCCGGTCTGACCGAAAAAATCTTCACCAGCTTAGATCTCAACTGCGGTGGGCAGGTGCGCGGCATCGGCCTTTCCTCTTTTCTGCAGATGCTCGAGCTTGAGGAGAAAAGCTGCACCCTGACGGTCTCCGAGGATGACAAGGTCGGATACCTCTACATGCAACGAGGACAGCTGATTGCAGCCGAAACCGGGGATCTGCGCGGCGTGGAGGCGGCCTACAGCATCATCGGGTGGGATCAGGCGGCAATTGAAATCGACTACATTCCAAGTAAGCGGGACCGGCAGATACACGAGTCCCTGATGACGATCCTGATGGAGAGCCAGAAACGCAAGGACGAGTCCGAAAGCCAGGGGCGCGACCTGCGGCGCTTTCCACGCTTCAACTGCATGGTGGCGGTGGACTACGATATCAACGACTGGTCCTGTCAGAATTTGGTGCGCAACATCAGCCTGGGCGGCGCCTACATCGAAACCCAGGACCCCATCACGCTCGGGGAGATTATCCAGATGAATTTTTCCTCGGCCAACCTCCGCAACCATCTGAGCGTCAACGCAAAGGTGGTGCGGCGGGATGCCAACGGTTTCGGGGTTCAGTTCGAGGCCCTCGACCTGCAGCAGATTGAAATGCTCAAATTGCTGATGATTTGAGCCCAGCACTGCTGGGATTCAGCCGAGGTCGCCAAAAACATACTGCATGAGCGTGCACGCGGCCAGGGAGGCGGTTTCGGCTCTCAGAATCCGAGGTCCAAGAGAGGCGGCTGTAAACCCGGCCAAACGCGCCTGGCTGACTTCCGAGGCGGTAAAACCGCCTTCGGGCCCCAGTACAATCATGATCCTTTTATGGTCGGATGGGTCGGCCCGGAAACAGTTTTTCAGTGGTGTGCTCTCGTCTTCCCAAAATAGCAGCTTTAACTGGCAGTCGGCGGCAAGGGCGAGGGCGAGGGCGCCTTCAAACGTCAGGGGAGGGTGGATTGCGGGCGTTTGAGCGCGGCGGCATTGCTTGACCGCCTCACGGCTGATTTTCACCCAACGCGCCACCCGGTGTTCAAGGCGACCGGCGTCCGGCCGGGGAATGGAGCGCGCCGAGAAAAAGGGAACCCACTGGGTCATGCCCAGCTCGGTAAGCTGGCGGACGAGAACATCCATCTTCTTGTCCTTCAGCATGGCCTGAGCAACGATGATACCGGCTGGCGATTCCGCCTCCTGCGGCTGGCGGCGCCTGATCCTGACTTTAATGCCGTCGGGCGCGATGGTGACAATTTCAGCCGCATAGGCCATTCCCGTGCCGTCGACAAGTTCGATCTGCTCGCCGGGCTTGAGGCGCAGAACGGTTCGAATATGGTGGGCGTCCTGGCCGGTCAGGGTCGGAGATGGCGAGGCCGCTTGGTCTGGGGTGATAAAAAAACGTCGCATAACGGGTTGTTTATAAGAAAAAGGAATTTCCCTGTAAATCTTTTTTTGAAGACCGCGGCGGAATCGTAAAGGTTGACACCTTTCTAAAAATTTAGTATAAAAATTAATCAATTACAGGAACTTGTTATGACTTATCAATTTGGCGGCGAGGAGATTGGACGGGCAGGAGTCGGGATGACGAATCAGATGAAGTTAAAAGAGCTGGGTGGCCGGGAAAGCGGCGGAGAAGAATCGTTGATCGAACTGAACGAGACGGTCGATCCGGCGGCCGATGAGGACGTAATCGAGCTCACCGATGTTTTCAGTGCACCGGAGGGAGAGGACGGCGGTATCATCGAGTTGACCCAAGTGGCCGCCGAAGAAGAAACTCTGAAGCTGGCCGAAGAGATCCCGGAACACGTTTCGTCCCTCGAAAACCGAACTGAAGGCCTGGAACCGCGGGAGTCGCTTCCGGCCGAAGTGTCATCCGTGTCATCCGCTGCGCCTGACGCGTTTTCTGTGCGCACTTCAAACGAAGCGCCCCATGAAAACGATCTGCTGGATTTTGGAGACCTTGATCTGAACGACGCCGACCCCCAGGCGGTTTCAGAACCCGGGGCTGAGGCGCTTGGCGAGCCCGAGGAGGCGCTGTTTCTGGAAGATCAAGAGATGCTGGACTTCTCCGAGGTTGCCGGGGGTGAAACACAAGACGCCGCGCTGGCGCAAACCGCTGCTGAAACCCATGGGCTGCTGGACATAGCGGGCTTCTCGATGCCCCCGGGTGAGACGGCCCTCGAAGGGGACGAATTTTCCGATATTTTCGAAGACCTGGGCGCCGACGCAAACACCGCTGCGGCACTGGTGGGGCAACCACCAGCTGTCGATGAACGGGAGGGGCGCGAAGAGATCGATCGCGAAATGGCGTTGCTGGCCCCCGAGGCCGCAGAATCACCGCTGGAAGCCGCCGGCCTGCCGGTGGCCGAAGCCCCGGAAAAGCCAAAGTCCTGGGAAATGCGCGACGGGGAAGAAAAGTTTATCCTGGGCGCAGGGGGGATCAGCATGCGCGAGAATGCCAAAGGTTCGGCCCAGACCGTTGATCCTGCGGCCCAGGTTTCTCCAGCGGCGGACGCCCTGATGGTTTCGCCCGCGCAGGTCGAAGCCGCGGTGGAACGGGTGGTGCGGCGCATGTTTTCCGAAAGGATCGAAACCATGCTTCTTGAAGTTCTGGAGAAGGCGGTTCTGAAAGAAATCCAGCGAATCAAGGACACCCTGCTCGACGGGTCATCGGAAAATGATTCTCGCTGACCCGCGGCACTCGGGCCGCCGGCCCGGCAGTCGTCGGTGAAAAAATAGATCTTGAATTAAATCGGGGATTATTGAATAATCCCCGATTTAAGTTTGATGGCTACGCTCAAAGGCCGGTTTTCGTGTCAGGTGGGGCCTCCAGTCTTTTTTCCCGTCTATAGCGTTACATCCACCGGCACATATCTCGGTAAGCACCGGTGAATCTGCCTTGTAGACCTAAACAAATCCGGCGCCATCTTGTGGATTTATTTCTTTCCGTGACCCTTAGCGCGAGGATCCGATATGAGTTCAAATCAGATGGACAAAGGCTACGAACCCCACGACGTCGAAAAACGCTGGTATGCATTCTGGGAAGACCAGCGGCTCTTTGCCGCCGAAGAGGAGAGCGCCCGCCCCGCATACGCCATCGTGATACCGCCGCCCAATGTTACCGGCGTTTTACACATGGGGCATGCGTTGAACGTGACCCTGCAGGATATCCTCTGCCGCTACCGACGGCTGATGGGCGACAACGTCCTGTGGATGCCCGGCACCGACCATGCCGGGATCGCCACCCAGAACGTGGTGGAAAAGAAACTGGCCGCCGAGGGGCGCAATCGCCACCAACTCGGTCGTGAAAAGTTCATCGAGGCCGTGTGGCAGTGGCGCGAGCAATACGGCAGCGCGATCATCAACCAACTCAAGCGCCTTGGGGCCAGCTGCGACTGGCGGCGGGAACGCTTCACCATGGACGAGGGGCTTTCGCTGGCGGTTCGCAAGGTGTTCGTCACGCTCTACGAGCAGGGTCTGATCTACCGCGGCAGCTATATCATCAACTGGTGCCACCGCTGCCACACGGCCCTGGCCGATCTGGAGGTGGAGCACGAAGAGATCGACGGCCATCTTTACCACATCCGCTACCCCCTGGTCGGCGCCAAGGGCGGTCTGGTGGTGGCCACCACCCGGCCGGAAACCATGCTGGGCGACACCGCCGTGGCGGTCAACCCGGAGGACGAGCGCTATGCCGACCTCCCAGCCCAGGCGGTGATCCTGCCGCTGATGAACCGCGAAATTCCCATCATTCGCGACGACTACGTCGATAAAACCTTCGGCACCGGGGCCCTGAAGGTGACCCCCGCCCATGATCCCAACGACTTTGAAATCGGCAGGCGCCACAACCTGCCCAATGTCAAGGTGATCGACGATCACGGGCTGATGTCCGATGAGGCCGGGCGCTTCAAGGGGCTCGGTCGTTTCAAGTGCCGCGAGGAGGTGGTCAAGGCCCTCAAGGCCGAGGGCCTGTTGGAGAAAATCGAGCCGATCCGTCACAGCGTCGGGCACTGCTACCGCTGCAAGGAGGTCGTCGAACCGAATCTCTCCCTGCAGTGGTTCGTGAGCGCCAAGCCGCTGGCTGAAAAGGCGCTGGCGGCCGTCCGCGACGGACGAACCCGGGTCATTCCCGAAATCTGGACCCAGACCTACTTCGATTGGCTGGAAAATATCCGTGACTGGTGCATCTCGCGCCAGATCTGGTGGGGGCACCAAATCCCGGCCTGGACCTGCCAGGACTGCAGTGAAGTCGTGGTGGCCATGACGGCGCCGCAAAAATGCCCCGCCTGCGGCAGCCGCGCGCTGGACCAGGAAACCGATGTGCTCGACACCTGGTTCAGCTCCGCCCTCTGGCCGTTCTCCACCATGGGTTGGCCGGAGCAAACCCCCCTGCTGAAAACCTTTTACCCCACCGCGGTGCTGGTCACCGGTTTTGACATACTGTTCTTCTGGGTTGCCCGGATGATGATGATGGGGCTGCAGTTCATGGGCGACGTGCCCTTCAGGGATGTTTATGTGCATGCCCTCGTGCGCGACGAAGAGGGCAAGAAGATGAGCAAATCCAAGGGCAACGTGATCGACCCCCTGACGGTCATCGAGCAATACGGCACGGATGCCTTCCGTTTCACGCTGGCGGCCTTCGCTGCCCAGGGGCGCGACGTCAAGATGTCCGAAAAGCGGGTCGAGGGCTACCGCAACTTTGTCAACAAACTCTGGAATGCGACCCGCTTTGCGCTGATGCACCTGGACCGGGGTTTTCCGGAAATCGCGGCAGCCGACCTGTCCCTGCCGGACCGCTGGATTCTCTCGCGGCTCAGCCGGGTGCGCACCAGCGTGCGCGAAGCCCTCGACGGCTACCATTTCAACGATGCGGCCGGCGTTCTCTACCAGTTCGTGTGGCATGAATTCTGTGACTGGTATCTGGAGGCCGTCAAGCCGATTCTCTATGGCCACGAGGGCGAGACCCGGCAGGCGGCGACGCTCAGCGTACTCTGGAACGTCATGCGCGAAACCCTTCTGCTGCTCCACCCGTTTGTGCCCTTTGTGACCGAGGAGATTTGGCACCGCCTGCCGGGGACCGCGGGCTCGATCATGAACGCGTCCCTGGATGACGGCTCTGCGGGGCAGCGTCTTGCGCCGGACCCGGAAGCCGAGGCCCGGATGGACCGCGTGGTCGGGGTGATTACCGGTATCCGCAACATCCGCGGAGAGATGAACATCCAACCGGGGATGGCGCTGGCGGCGGCGGTGCAGTCTGAATCGGCGGTTGTGCGCGAAACCCTGGAGGCCCAGAAGGGCCTCGTCACAACCCTCGCCCGCCTGAAAGCCTTTGACGTCGCCCCGCCGGGTGAACGGCCCAAAACTGCGGCGACGGCCATCATCGCCGACGCCACGATTTTTGTCTCCCTCGAGGGCATCATCGATTTTGCGGCCGAGAAGGCCCGCCTGGAAAAAGAGATTCAAAAGGTCATCAAGGAACTTAACGCCGTATCTCGCAAACTCAGCAATGAAGATTTCCTGAGCAAGGCCCCGGCCGATGTGGTCGAAAAAGTCCGCGGCCAGCACGCTGAACTTGTGGAAAAGGAAGGCAAGCTGCAGGTGAACCTCGAAAGGGTTGCGGCCCTCGAACCCTGAGGGGCGGCCGCGGGCCGAGGCCCCAAGGCGCTGGCCCGTTTTTCTGCACCCCGCGCGTCTCTCGCCGGCGTCAACCGGGGTGGGAAATACACAGGGGGCGTAGCCGATGTTCCCGATCCATGACACCCTCCGGTCCAGCACCTACCCGGTCGTCACGCAGGTGCTGATCGGCGTCAATGTGGCGGTATTTCTCTTTCAGATGACCCTCGGGCCGGATCTCGAACGCTTCATCTATTTTTACGGTCTGGTGCCGGCGCGCTATTCGATTCCCCGCATTGCGGCGTATTTCTCGCCCGGCCAGCAACTCTTCGCGCTGCTGAGCTTCATGTTCCTGCACGGGGGTTTTTGGCACCTGCTGGGCAACATGTGGTCGCTTTATATTTTCGGTGACAATGTGGAGGATCATCTCGGCCCGCTGCGCTATCTGGGGTTCTACCTGCTTTGCGGCCTGGTGTCGGGGTTGACCCACATGCTGCTCAACGTCGATTCCAACGTTCCCACCATCGGTGCCAGCGGCGCCATCGCCGGGGTCATGGGCGCCTATTTCCTGCTGCACCCGCGGGCCCGGATTCTCACGCTGATCCCGATTTTTTTTATTCCCTACTTCATCGAGATCCCGGCCTTTTTCTTCCTGGGCGTCTGGTTTCTGCTGCAGTTTCTGAATGCGGCCGCAAGCCACTCCGGCATGACCGGGATTGCCTGGTGGGCTCATATCGGCGGTTTTGTCTGCGGCATGGTGCTCGTCAAGGTGCTGGACCTGCTGCCGGTCACGGGGGTTTCGCGACCGGTGCTGCGGGCCACGACCAAAAAGCGCAGCTACCGCCTGCAGGTGATTCATCCCACCGGGACGGCAAACGACCCCAACCTTTTCGGCGACATCACGATCACCCCTTTCGAAGCCGCTAGCGGCACGCGCAAGATGGTCAATATCCCTTGGGGGTTTCAGAAACGCTTGTTGCGGGTCGCGATTCCGCCGGACATCCGCGAGGGCACCGTCCTGCGCCTCAGGGAAATGGGCAAGCAACTGCCCGACGGCCGGCGCGGGGACCTGCTGCTCAAGGTCCGCATCCAATCCTGAACCCGGGCGCAGCCGCATAACGCGGCATCAAGCCACAGCAGGCGCCCACGGGTATCCGACGCTGTGATGTGCTCCGGGGCGGTGGGGTGCGGGCCTGGATTTAAGGCGCCGCACCGGTGGCGGGCGACCTGCGCTGAGTTCGGTAACCGGTCGTGGTGGTGGGCTAATGGCGCTGTTTTCAGAGACCGGTTTTCAATCCTTTGACTCGACGGCTGGTCTCGGGCGGGCAGGAATGGAAGTCACCTTGTTGCGGCCGCTTTGCTTGGAGTGGTACATGGCCTTATCGGCGCGTTGGATGAATTGGGTCAGATCCTCTTCGGGCTGAAACTGGGTGACCCCGATGCTGATGGTGACCTTCTCCCGCTTGCCGGGAACCGGCTCGAAAACGGACGCCTCGACGCTGGCGCGGATGCGCTCGGCCACCGTCAGGGCCTCCTCGCAGTTGGTCTCGGGCAGCAACACGGTGAATTCCTCGCCGCCGTAGCGGTAGGCCGAATCCATGCGCCGCAGGCAGGTCCGAATGATGGCGCCGAGCCGCTGCAGGACCTTGTCGCCTTCCAGGTGGCCGAAGGTGTCGTTGTATTCCTTGAAGTGGTCGATGTCCAGCAGCAGCATCGACAGGGGGTGCTTGTAGCGGTTGGAGCGGTTGACCTCCAGCTCCACCTGGTTGTAGAAATAGCGTGAGTTGTGCAGGGTGGTGAGGGCGTCGGTGATGGCCAGCTTCTGCAGCTTTTTGAGCATCTGGGCCCGCTCCTGGGTCAGCTGGCGCTCTTTCAGGACCCGCTTGAGCCGCAGCAGCAGCTCTTCAAACCGGACCGGTTTGAAAACGAAGTCGCTGGCCCCTTTGCTGATGGCCTCCTCGTAGGAATAGTCCCCGCTGAAGCCGGTCATGACGATGACATCGGAATCGTAGTCGATCTTGATCAGGTCGGTGAGTTCCAGACCGTTGATGCCAGGCAGCATGATGTCGGTGATGACCACTTGGATGGGCTGATTTTTCAGGACATCCAGGGCATCCTCGGCACTAGCGACCGAGTAGGCTTTGTAGCCCACCATTTCGACGAATTCGTGCATGGCGTTGCGGATGGAGGCGTCGTCATCGACGATCAGGATGTTGGTGACCATAAAAATGATCCGTTTGCCGGGGCCTGGCGGCGCCCATGACGCGGTTGACAGGTTCCAGGGGAATCTGGTAAAAAGGCGCATTCTTTTTATATGTATAACTTCATTTTTATATCTGTAATGCCTTTTTGTGTCAACCGGCTTTTCTGCCGCTGCTGCCACCCGAAGTTATCCCGACCGTGACGGTCGAGCCCGTCGCAACACATCCCTTATCACATGAAAAATATTAGAAATTTCAGTATCATTGCCCATATCGATCACGGCAAGTCAACCCTTTCGGATCGTCTCATCCAGGTCACCGGGATTGTGTCGGCACGCGATTTTCAAGACCAGATCCTCGACTCCATGGACATTGAGCGCGAACGCGGCATCACCATCAAGAGCCAGACGATCTGCCTGCCCTACACCCGCAAATCCGGTGAAACTTACTCCCTCAACCTGATCGATACCCCCGGGCACGTCGATTTCACCTACGAGGTGTCGCGGGCCTTGGCCTCCTGCGAAGGCGCCCTGCTGCTGGTGGATGCCAGCCAGGGGGTGGAGGCCCAGACCCTGGCCAATCTCTACCTGGCCATGGAGCACGACCTGGAGATCATCCCGGTGATCAACAAGATCGATCTGCCCTCGGCCGACATCGAACGGGTCAAGCAGCAGATCCGGGATGACCTCGGGCTGGACCCCAAGACCGCCATTTTGGCCTCGGCCAAGGAGGGGATCGGCATCGATCAGGTTCTGGACGCCATCGTCGATCACCTGCCGCCGCCCAAGGGTGATCCCGACGCACCTCTGAAGGCCCTTATTTTCGACTCCCACTACGACCCCTTCCGCGGCACCATTGTTTATTTCCGGGTTTTTCAGGGCCGCATCAGCGCCGGTGACACCATCTGTTTCATGTCCAACGAGGCCACCCACAAGGTGGAGGAGGTGGGGGTCTTCCAGATCAAACGGGTGCCTCAAAAAACGCTTTCCGCGGGCCAGGTGGGGTACATGGTCGCCGGCATCAAAACGGTCAGCGACACCCGCTGCGGGGACACCATCACCCACAAGAAAGTGCGCTGCGATGCGCCCATGCCGGGCTTCAAGGAGGCCAAACCGGTGGTCTTCTCCTCCATCTACCCGGTGGCCTCCGACGAGTACCCGGAGCTGGCCGAAGGGCTTGAAAAGCTCAAGCTCAACGATGCGGCCCTGATCTACGAGAAGGACTCCTCGGCGGCCTTGGGCTTCGGGTTTCGCTGCGGTTTTCTGGGCCTGCTACATCTGGAGGTGGTTCAGGAGCGCCTCGAGCGCGAGTTCGACCTCTCTCTGATCCTCACCGCCCCGTCGGTGCAGTACCAGATCACCATGAACGACGGTGCCGAACTGATCATCGACAACCCGGCGCTCTACCCGGATCCCAGCAAAATCGCCATGACCCGGGAGCCGTTCATCAAGGCCGCGATCATCGTTCCGGAACGCTACATGGGCGCCGTGATGAAACTCTGCCTGGACCGCCGCGGCATCAACACCAACTACCAGTACCTGACCAGCAACCGCCTGGAGATGTTTTTCGAGTTGCCGCTGGCCGAGGTGGTCTTCGATTTTTACGACAAACTCAAGTCCATCACCCAGGGTTACGGCTCCTTTGACTACGAGGTGATCGACTACCGCGAAACCGATTTGGTCAAACTGGACATCCTGATCAACGGCGAGAAGGTCGATGCCCTTTCCCAGTTGGTTCACCAGGAACGGTCGGTGGAGCGCGGGCGGATGGCGTGTGAAAAACTCAAGGACGAAATCCCCCGGCAGATGTTCAAGATCGCGATCCAGGGGGCCATCGGCGCCAAGATCATCTCGCGCACGACGGTCTCGCCGTTTCGCAAGGACGTGACGGCCAAGTGTTACGGCGGTGATATCTCACGGAAACGCAAACTGCTCGAAAAACAGAAAAAGGGCAAGAAGCGCATGAAGATGGTGGGGCAGGTGATGCTGCCGCAGTCCGCCTTCTTGGCGGTCCTCAAAACCCACGATGACTGACAGTCCCTAAAAAACCCAATTTCCGCTTTGCGCTGCACCTCTAAGTCGCTGCGGCGTACAGTAGTACGCCTCACTCCTCGAGGCTTGCGCGCCGTAACTTGGCTTTTTTACGAAACTGTCTGGTTTTGGACTTACCCTTTCATCATGAATAGGGGTTCCGGCAAAAAACAACACCCCCTCTGGCTTGTCTTTTCGTTCGTCACCGGCGAAACGCCCATAAAAGGAAGAAATGGCATGGGAAAGACCATCGCTGAAAAGATCTTCGACGCCCACCGCGTGGATAACCCTTCCGACGATATCCACGTCATCCGGCTGGATGCCGTTTTCTGCCACGAGATCACCACCCCGACGGCGATCGTCGATCTGCAGCGCCGCGGCAAGGATCGCGTCTTCGACTCGGCCAGAATCAAAGCGGTGATCGACCATGTCACCCCTGCCAAGGACGCCAAGACGGCGGCCCAAGGCAAAACCCTGCGCGATTGGGCCCGGCGCCACGGCATCCGCGATTTTTTCGACATCGGCCGCAACGGCATCTGCCATGCGCTGTTTCCCGAGAAGGGCTTCGTGCGCCCCGGCTACACCGTCATCATGGGGGATTCCCACACGTGCACCCACGGTGCCTTCGGCGCCTTTGCGGCGGGGGTCGGGACCACCGATCTGGAGGTCGGCATTCTCAAGGGAGTCTGCGCCTTTCACTACCCGGCAACCCTCAAGGTCAATATTTACGGCCGCCTGCGGGACGGGGTGTTCGCCAAGGATGTGGTTTTGTCGATCATCGGCCGTATCGGGGTCAACGGGGCCACCAACCGCGTGATTGAGTTCAGCGGGCCGGTGGTGGCGGCCATGACCATGGAAGCCCGCATGACCCTCTGCAACATGGCCGTCGAGGCCGGCGGCACCTGCGGTATCTGTCTGCCGGATGAAACCACGGTGGCCTACCTGTGGCCGTTTATCGGAAACGACCATGCCGACCCGGCGGCGGCCCTGGCGGCCTTCCGGGAGCTGCACTCGGACCCCGATGCGGTCTACGACGAGGTGATCGACCACGATGTGTCCGATCTCGTCCCCCAGACAACCTTCGGCTTCAAGCCGGACCAGGTTAAGGCGGTGGCCGAGATGGCCGGCACCCCCCTTGATCAGGTCTATATCGGCTCCTGCACCAACGGCCGAATCGAAGACCTGCGGGTGGCCGCCCGGGTGCTGGCCGGCCGGCGGGTCCACGACCGGGTTCGGGCCATCGTTTCGCCGGCGACCCCGGCTGTCTTCGCCCAGGCCCTGGAAGAAGGCCTTATCAAAACCTTCATGGAAGCGGGCTGTTGTGTTACCAACCCCACCTGCGGGGCCTGCCTGGGGATGAGCAACGGCGTGCTGGCGGAGGGCGAGGTCTGCGCCGCCACCACCAACCGCAATTTTAACGGCCGGATGGGCAAAGGCGGCATGGTGCATCTCGTGAGTCCGGCTACCGCCGCGGCCAGTGCCGTGGCGGGCCACATTACCAACTCGCCACTCTTCCAGGGATGAGGTTGGCGCAGGGGAAAAGCGGATGAAAAACTTTGACGGCAGGATTCTCTTTCTCGACCGCTCGGACATCAACACCGATGAAATCATCCCGGCCCGCTACCTGACCGAAATCGCCAAGGAGGCCCTGGGGCCCCACCTGCTGGAGGA
>JAWOJK010000118.1:0-21472 GCA_046481705.1 Desulfobacterales bacterium
GCCGAAATTGGACTTTTAAGAAACTAACCGCTGATCCACGTAGGTATCGGATTTTTCGAAGACGACAGCCGGATTTCAGCCATTTGTTGCGGCCGGCGTTTTATGTCCCATCGTCCCGGGCCGAGCATCGCAGCAGCCGGCGCCAAAAGCCCTGTGGCTGTCTGAGCGCAAGCGGATTCCAGAGCGCCCACCAGCTGCGAGAAGCGCAGGGTAGCCCGCAGGGCCCCGGGACGCGGGCGGCTTCTTGTGGTTCGTTTTGTGGTCCGCACAAGAAAATGAACAGCAGCGCATCGGAATTGTTAACTCCCGGCCAAGCCCCGGGGTGCCCGCCAAAGTTCCTTTCTGCAAAAACACCGTACGGCGAGATAAAATGCTTTTTACGCCGCCATCAAAATTGGAAGTGAACCATAGTAGGCAAGACCGCGGTAAATCGCAAGTCAAAATTCACGAACCCGTATATTCCAATTTCAGCGTTGCGCTTTTTTCCAGACCGTCCGATTGGAGACTTTCCACCCCGCCATCAAAATAGGTTTCGCCTCGCGCTGCATATGGACCCGGCCCTGATAAAGGGGTGCACCCGAAATCCGCGGCCGTCGGTCTCGAAGGCGACCGCCCCATGCGTAAACGTGGTGTAAACCGCGGCGTTCAGCGCCCTGTAGCGCGCCAGAACGCTTGGATGCGGCTGCTGCCCGCGGGCGCCGCCGCGCGAGGAGATGACAATGGTGTTCGGCTGTGACCAGTCTAAAAAAGCCGGTGTACTGGAACTTCGGCTGCCATGGTGGGGGGCCACAAGGGTCACCGCGCCGGCCGCCGGGCGAACGCTGCGCACCAACTCGGCCTCGCCAGCCGCCATGATGTCACCGGGAAAAAGAAAGGCGTGCGCACCCAGCTGCAGCCGCAATACCAGCGAATTGTTGTTGGTGTTGCGCCAGCGGTCGTATGCCTTTTTTTCGGAAAAATCCGTCGGTGGGTAGAGCACCTCCACTGCCACACCACCGATCCGACAGTTTCGGCTGAGGGTCCTGAAGTCCGGATGCGGGATCGCGCGCTGGGCCAGGATCTCCCGAAATACCCGGTAGCCGCTGTTTTCCCCCGCCTCCTGGTTGCTCCAGACCTGTTTGATGTTGAAATGCCGGGCAATGTAGAGCAGGCCGTTGAGGTGGTCGCTGTCCGGGTGAGACAGCACCAGGGTATCCAGGGTTCGAATTTTCCTGCGCCAGAGGAAGGGCGCCACCACACGCTCGCCTATGTCAAAACGCGTGCTGTCCGGGAAACCGCCGCCGTCAATCAGCATGCATTGCCCCCCGGGAAACTCCACCAGGGCACAGCTGCCCTGTTGAACATCCAGTACGGTGACCCGCAAGTCCGAGCGCCAAAAGCGCTGGTAGAACCAGTAGCCGATATCACCGGCAGCCGTCAGCAGGGCAACCGTCAGCACCAGCAAGGCGGCAAAATTTCTGCGCCGCCCGCCGGCGACTGCAGGTGCCGACATTTCCGGGGAGGCCTCCGGCGACGGCCGCAACCATTGAAGCCCACCCCAGAGGACAGCGTAAAAACAGATCACCTCGAGGGTCGACGGGGTAACGGTTTTCACAGCGGCCCACGGCCAGCGGGCGATCGCTTCAACCCCTGTCAGCCCCCAGCCCAAGAGCGCTAAGGCAACCCGAAAAACCTGCTCGGCCAGAAATGGGCTGAACGCCAGCAGCCCCGCGCCGACCACCCCCAGGGGCACCACCCCAAACCCGATCAGCGGCACAAAAATAAAGTTGGCCGCCAGCCCCACCAGCGACACCTGGTTGAAGTAGACCATCACAAGCGGCAGGGAGCCGAGAAAAGCCAGCAGAGAAACCCAAAAGAAGATCGCAACACGTCGCACGGCAGCCCGCCATCGGGTGTCTGTACGCGCCGCCGGTGGTGTGCAGCTCGCGGCGCAAATCCGCCGCAATCCGAACAGAATCCAGAAGACGGCTGCAAACGACAGTTGAAACGAAACAGCAAAGAGCGCCGGCGGATGCACGATTAAAATCATAAGGGCAGCCAGCGCAAGGGTGTTGAAAAGATCCGGCTCCCGTTCCACTATAAAGGCGGAGAGAAAAACCGCCACCATAATGACGGCCCGCTGGGTTGAAGGTGACATCCCCGCCAGCAGACCATATCCGGCAACCGCAACCAGGGACAGCAGGGCTGCGCCTTTTCGGGTCCAGGCATTCCACAGCAGCACCTCGATACGGGCCAGCAGCCAGCCAAAAGACCTGAAGAAAACCGTGGCGACAATGCCGATATGAAGCCCGGATATGGCCAGCAGATGGCCAACCCCGGCCCGGTTAAAGGCGTCCCGAAGCTCCGGCGTAATCCCTTCCCGTCGGCCGATCACAAGGGCTTGCAGAACCGCCTGGGCGGGTGGGTCCCCCTGCCCGTCGATCACGGCGGCAACCGCATCCCGTGAACGGTTGACCCGGTCCTTGAAACCGGACAGCGGTGACCGCGCCAGGACCACCAGCTCCTTTTCCGAACAGAAGGCCCTGACCCGCACCCCCGCAAAGGCCATATAGCGCCGATAGTCAAACCCACCGGGGTTGTTGAAATTTCGAAAGGGGCTGAGGCGGCTTTGCAGCCTCAGCCGGTCTCCGGCCGCCAGGGCGGCGGCGTCGCCGACCACCGTCACCTGGATTTTACCGATAACCGCGACGGGCAGGCCGGAATCAGCCAGCGTCTCCGCCTGCAGGACAAATTTCTGGCGGTGCGCGCCGACGGTGGGCGTCGCATCGATAACGCCGGTAACCTGCCATTTGACAGGCCCGCTGAAGCGGCTCACATGGTGAAGAGGGAGTTCGGAGGTTACCCAGGGTTGAATCAGCAGATAGCCAAGGGCGGCAAAAATAAAGGGCAGCGCCGCGCGGCTGGGATGTCTGAGGGCCGCGCTGAAGGCCCCGAAAACTGCGGCGGCCACCAACGCCCCCCAGGCCCAGGCGGCCGACTGGGGGCAGCGCTCGCCCACCACTATCCCCACTATCAGCCCCAGCAGCGCCGGAACTACGGGACGCAACGCCATTGTCGCCCATGCCGCATTTTCCGGTGCCGATTCGCATGCCGCAGCTTTTAATCCAGTTTTGCAGGCCTCGGCCACCGGTTTCTCGCCCCCCATCGGTTTCGGCGCAAACGCCCTGGGCCGCCCGGTCCACGCCGACCGCCATGCATCGCGGGTATCGGCTTGAACCGCACCTGGCCGGCAGCGCCCGCAAGGCCTTTAAAAAAACAAGCTGCAATCAGCCCGGGCTTCGACCCACACCACCCAGCTTCTGCAGCTTGTATGCCATTGGCAAAAAAGGCGTTATCGGTTACTCTTTTTCCCGTCTGATCACGGCGCCGAGCTGGGCGAACCTTTTTTCGATCGCCTCATAGCCCCTATCCAGGTGATACACCCGACGCACCTCGGTAACCCCGCGCGCCACCAGGCCGGCCAGCACCAGGGAAGCGCTCGCCCGCAGATCGGTCGCCATCACGGGTGCCCCGGACAGGTGCGAAACCCCCCGCACCATGGCGGTATTGCCGCTGACCATCACGTCAGCCCCCAGCCGCCGCAGCTCGCTGACATGGATAAAACGGTTTTCGAATATGGTTTCAGAAATGACACTGAGCCCGCCGGCGACCGACATCAGCACCATGAACTGCGCTTGCATGTCGGTGGGAAACCCCGGGTAAGGGGTTGTTTTGATATCGACGCTGTGGAGGCTATCCGGCCCCAGGACGCGCACCGCCCCGTCCCCCACCCGGACTTCGGCACCCGCCTGGCGCAGTTTGTGGAACACGGCACCGAGATGCTTCGGGTCGCAGTTTGCCACCTCAATATCCCCGCCGGTGAGCGCCGCCGCCACCATGAAGGTCCCGGCTTCAATGCGGTCGGGAATGATCCGGGTTTCCACCGGGTAAAGTTGGGACACCCCGTTGATGGTGATCTCGGCCGTGCCGGCGCCCCGGATGTCGGCCCCCATGGCCCTGAGGGTTTCCGCCAGAGCCACGATTTCGGGTTCGCGGGCGGCATTGCGCAAAATGGTACGGCCCTCCGCCAGAACGGCGGCCATGAGCAGGTTTTCGGTGCCGGTGACGGTGGGGACATCGAGATCGATCTCGTTGCCCCTGAGAACCTCGGCCGAAGCCTCGACATAGCCGTGCTCGAGTTTGATATCGGCCCCCAAAAGCGCCAGGCCCTTGAGATGCAGGTTGATGGGCCGCGCTCCGATGGCACACCCGCCGGGAAGTGACACCCGGGCCTTTTTGAGCCTGGCCAGCAGCGGGCCCAGCACCAGGACCGAGGCCCGCATTTTGCGTACCAACTCGTAAGACGCCTCGGGGCAGCACAACCCGGCGGCATTGATGCGCACGCTGCGGCCGTTGCTTTCAACCGCAGCGCCCAATTGGGCCAGAAGTTCCTTGATGCTCTCAATATCTTTCAAATCGGGTACGTTGTGATAGGTGTTCCAGCCGTCGGTCAGCAACGCGGAGGCCAGAATGGGCAGAGCGGCGTTCTTGGCGCCGTTGATCTCCACCCTGCCCCGCAGGGGACGCCCCCCTTCGACGATAATTTTATCCATTTTCTTTCCTTGTTGACGGGCTCGAAAAAAATGCCGCCGTCATGAGGCGCAAATCGGCCTTATTTATCCCGCCCTCATTTTCTCGAAAACAAAAAAGCGCCGCCCTCGCGACATCTGCCGAGGACAACGCTTTTTATCGGTAATAATTGGCGAAGCTCAGTGGTGGTGGCCGCCTTTACCCTTTGCGGTGTCAATGGCAGCCTTGATGACGCAGTAGGTCATCCCCAAGCCGATAACGGAAAGCGCATACCATAACCCGCCGTGAAACACCATGTGCCCCATATCCCAGATCCACTCGAAATTAAACGGAAACATTCCGTCCTCCTTATTAAACCAGCGGCGCCAAGGCGGTCGGCCCGGGCATTACAGTGGCAGTCGTCAATCCACCGGGTTGAGTTCCCTTTCCTGCGGAAAAACCGGAAGGTAGCGGTACGAAATCATGATCAGGATCACCCCGTAGGCCACCGGCAACACGGTGGTGGCGATCTCCTGCCAGCTCGGGAAGTATATATTCCAGCTTTGAAACGGCAGCATCGGTATTGCCAGAACCTGCAGAACCATCACCCAGCGGTTGATACAGACACCGATGGCGGCCAAGGTCACGGCGGTAAAAAGTGTCTTGCGGTTGCTGCGCCCCCTTTTGGTAATCAGGATCAGGGCGGGCAGCACACCGCAGAGAACCACCTCGGCGAACAGTATCCAGTATCCGTATACCGACCCGGGGTTTTGGGTGTAAAACTGGCCGAGCACCATCCCTTTTGACGGTGCGGTGACAAAGGCCCAGTAGAGCGTGTCGCCAATTTTGGCGATGATGTAAGTCGCCAGCATCCAGCCGCTGATCTTGGCCAGCAGATCGATGACGTTCTGCTTGACCAGGGTTTTACCGGTAATTATTTCGGTCAAACGGGTTACAAAAATGGTGAAAGCGGGTCCGGCGGCGGCCGCCGACCAGGTGAACAGAAAAAAAGTCCAAGGCCAGATCAAAACCCCCTCACGATAGCCGAAAGGGCGCCCATAGAGCACGCCCGCCACACCCCCCAGAGACCCCTGGTGGAAAAAGGACAGAAAGGCGCCGGTAGCGGCAAAAACCGCCATGATTTCGTGCATGTTGTGGGCCAGGTTGTGCAGGAAGGGCACCTTGTTCAGCTGGCGGTTTTCCAGGATCAGGGGAATGTACTCGACTGTCAGCACGGCGAAATAGACGGAGAGGCAAAACGCCACCTCGGTGAGCATCGAGTGGACATTGGCGTGCCAGAAAATGAACCAGCCGCGCAAGGGCTGGCCAATGTCGATGGCCAGGATCAAAAGCGCTGAACTGTAGCAGATGAAACCGATCAGAACCGCGTAGTTGATGATGTTTTTAAGCAGGTCCTTGCCCACCACGTACCGCAGGAAACCGGTGAAAAATGCGCCGCCGCCGAGGGCGATGACCGCCAGATCGGCCCAGATCCAGAGGGCAAACCCATAGGCATTGTTCATGTTGGTCTGGTTCAGGCCCTTGACCCAGCAAAGCAGCATGGCGAACACGCCCCACAGCAGCACGACGCTGACCACGGCGATGCTCAGCAGAAATTTCCACAGCGGTGCGCGTTTGACGCCTTCAGGAATTAATGCAGAATCCATTTGAATGTGCTCCTCATTTCCTGCGGTTTGGGTGACAGCGGCCACAGGGTTTCTGAAAGAATCGTCCCGGGGGCGGAGGCCTCAGGCCGGCTGCCACGCGGCTTCAATGGTGGCCGGCGGCAACGGCCCCGGTCTTTTCGTGCTCCAGGTAGTTGTCGCCCGCCCGCCGGACCCATTCCCGGCTGGAAATGTAGTAAATTTTGGGATTGGTGCCCAATCGCTCCAGCAGACGGAACGCGCACGGATCGTTTTTCAGTTCATGGACCTTGTGTTTGGGATTGTTGAGGTCTCCGAAGGTAATCGCATCGGCCGGGCAGGCCTGGGTGCATGCGGTCTGATATTCCTCCTCCGCCAGTTCGCGCCGCCCCTCGGTGTAGGCCTTGTCCTTGGCCAGCTGGTATCGATGGAAGCAGAAACTACACTTTTCGACAACCCCCCGCATCCGCACCGAAACATTGGGGCTGAGGTATTTCTCCATGCCGTCGGGCCAGACCGGGTCCCACCAGTTGAACAGCCGGACATGGTAGGGGCAAGCCGCCATACAGTAACGGCATCCGAAACAGCGGGTGTAGATCTGGCTGACGATGCCGGTCTCCATGTCATAGTCGGTGGCGGTGGCAGGGCAGACCGAAACGCAGGGAGAGTGACCTTCGTGGCCTTCGCACTGCTGGCAGGGACGCGGCAGATAGCAGATTTCGGTATCCGGGTAAGGTTTGCCGTTGTCTAACTTGTAAATCCGCAGCCAGGCCGTACTGAGCAGTTTGTCGGTTTCATCTCGGCGGAAGGGGACGTTGTTTTCGGCCATGCAGGCGGCCATGCAGGCGCCGCAGCCGGTGCATTTGTCCAGGTTGATGACCATGCCGTATTTCTTGGTCTGTTTGAGCTTATGGTCTTGTTTCATCAGAACCTCGTATCCAGTTTAGACCTTAGTCAACTTCGCCCGAATTCCCCATGCCGCATCAAGACCGGATGCGGGGTCCGCAACCGGGCCGGCCAGCACGTTGTAGTTGACCCCCTTGCCGGCGATAAAATCATCGAATGCCGTATGCCCCAGCCCGGTCGGCATGGCGACGACACCGGGCTTGACGCCGTCGAACAGGTTGACCCGTACGCGGGCGGTACCCACGGGAGTCTGCAGTTCGGCCGCCTGCCCCTGCGAAAGCCCCAGCGAACCGGCGGTTTCCGGGTTGACTTCCACCAGAACGTCATTGCCCTTCAGCACGGTGTCGTCAACGGCTTTGGTCATGAAAGGCGGATTGCCGATACAGCCGTTTGCCAGACGCATGGAATCAAATGGCATCAGCACCAGCGGAAAATCCTTTTCATCCCCCTTGAGCGCGATGGGCTCGGAAAGCGCCAGACCTTTGATCGCCGCATTGGCGAACTCAAATTTCCCCGAAGCCGTTTCGAAGGCATGCGACCAGTCGGCCGGCTGGAAACCCGGAACCTCCCAGAAGCCGTCTCTGTCAAGGGGGCCCCAGGCCCCCGCCAGGGTCATTTGCAGGCAGGCGTTGTAAGTTTGCCAGGGAAAGGCGCTGCCGACCGTACCGCCGATGGCGCGTGCGATCTGGATGACGACGTCACCGGTATGACGGGTGTTGAACTGCGGGGCGACCACCGGCCGCGAAAGCCCGATGATCGGTCGGGTCAGCCCCAGCGGGGTGGGCACGTCCTCGTAGCGTTCGAGATTGGTGTGGTTGGGAAGGATGAGATCGGCATTGGCGGTGGTTTCGTCCATAAAGGAGGAAAAACTGACCACAAAGGGGATGGTGCTGAAGGCTTTCTGCACCGCAGCAGCGTCCGCCATGCTGTAGCAGGGGTTGGCGCCGCTGACCAGAAGGGCTTGCAGCGGATAGCCCTGGCCGCTGGTGATGGCCTCGACCAGGCGGTTGGGCAGGTATTTGGCATACGGGAAGTCGTCGGTACCGGCACCGTCCAGGCGATCCTTCTGGAGTCCGGCCACGGCCAGGGCGTCCATCTCGGCTTCGGCCCAGTCTACGTACTCGATTTCCGGTATCGCCCAGACCCCGCCGGGGCGCTGCAGATTGCCCACCAGGGCGTTTAAGGCGTGAACCGCCATAAACTCCTTGAGGCTGCCGGGGGTATTGCCCTGACCGTGCCCGCAGACCGCCAGGGGTTTGCGCGCCCCGGCAAACTCGCGCGCAAGGCCCTCGATTTCGGCAACCGGCACGCCGGTGGCCGCTGAAACGGTATTCGGGGCGTAGCCGGCAAGAACCTCCTTTTGCCAGGATTCAAAGCCTTCGGTATGCTTATTGACAAAATCCCGATGATATAGCTTTTCACGCAGGATCACGTTGGCCAAGCCCATG
Organism: Desulfobacterales bacterium; assembly: GCA_046481705.1. Taxonomy (GTDB): domain Bacteria; phylum Desulfobacterota; class Desulfobacteria; order Desulfobacterales; family JAABRJ01; genus JAABRJ01. Next base: position 8,546 of record JAWOJK010000118.1, read on the forward strand.
GCCAGGACCGCGTCTGTACCCGGGTTGGTGGGCACCCAGCGGTCTGCCTTGGCCGCCGTGGTGGACAGCCGCGATTCGATTTGGACCACCTTGCCGTAGCCGCTGCGCCAGCGGCTGTTGGCCCGAAACATCCGCACCGTGACACCCCACCCCTCGAGGATGCCGCTGCCGAAGCTGAGCAGGTAATCGGTGTTCTCGACGTCAAAGCCCGCCTGGGGGTTGCCCCCCTGCATGAGGCCGAGGGTCATGGCATAGGTGTCATGAATGCCGGGCATTGCAAAAAAATTGGGAGACCCGTAAACCGTCAGCAAACGACTGAAGAGCTGGGGCAGCGTGCCGCGATCCGATCCGCAGATGGCGGCCACGGAGTGCCCTTCGCCTTTTTCACGCAGTTCGCCCAATTGCTGGGCGACCTCGGTCACGGCTTGGTCCCAGGAAATTTTCTGCCAGTGGCCCGCGCCCCGCTCTCCGACCCGTTTCAGCGGGGTCTTGACCCGCGAAGGGCCGTAGAGCAGCTGCAGCCCCGAAACCCCCAGAATGCAAATGCCGCCGTCATTGACCGGGTGTCCGGCCATTCCTTCGATCTTGACGGCGCGCTCATCGATTTTACGCACGGTGATACCGCAAGCCGCCGGGCACAGGGTGCAGGTCGAATTGATATAGGTCGCCTCACCAGTGGGCGGCACTGGCGTCCAGGGCCAGTTCTGGGTCCAGATGGAAAGGTCGTCGGTGAGTTTCCAGGGCAACGGCGTAAGCGCCGTTCCGACGGTCCCGCCCGCTGTAAGCGCCAAGAAACATCTTCTATCTATTTTCATAGAGTCTTCCTCTTCGTCCTGCTAAGCGATCTGGTTGCACAATGTACCGCGATTCTGCCTGCCTCTGTGGCGCTCGCCCTGCTACGCTCGGCCTCACTGGTGGCATTTGAAACACCCGCCGCGCTGGGTTTGAACGCTGTTCTGGTTGACCTTGTTGAGGCGGTGGCAATTGGCACAGTCGTTCATCTTCATCCGGTCCCAGGAGTTTTGTTTGAAACCGGCGATATTCCGCCCCCAGATGTCACGGCTGTAGCCGGTAATCCGGTTTTCCTCATAAACCCGGCTGACTTCCGATTCACCGATATGTCCGTGGCAGGTGACGCAATCCATTTCGCCCATCTTGACGTGCGCCGCGTGGGAGAAAAAGACGCAATCAGGCTGGCGTGAGTAGACCAGCCACGGTACTTCGCGGCCCCTGGCAACGTACTCTTCGAAAAAAATCCGTTCGTCTTCGGTCACCCCCTGGATGTCATCGTGGCACTCGACGCAGGCGGCGTTTTGGGGAATGCCGGAAAAGCTGCCGTCTTCCCGGAAGTAGTGGCAGCTTTCACAGCTGTTCTCCACCATCTCGACGTGAAGGGCATGGTTGAAGTTGATCGGCTGATGCTTTTGGGAATACAGCAGTTTGGGGAATACAATCCAGCCGACAACGAGACTTCCCACGAACCCGATAATGAAAAACAGGGTTACAACGCCCGCGATGGCGCCTCCCTGTTTTTGGTTGTCGTCTGATTCGGCTGGCGGGTGGGAAATGTCGTTTTCTGACTCGTTCGGGACCTCGTGCGACCTATCATCGAATTCAGCCATAAAAACCCCATCATCATTGTGGTTTATGGTAAAACTGGGCGCAGGAAAAATTGGTACACCTGTACCCACAGAACTGTTTTTTGTCAAGTCAAATTGATGGTTTCTTCAAACTCCCGGCAAGGTGGCTCAAATGGCGGCAGCGGCACCGTCGCAGGGATAGCGGGGAATTGAGCGCCACGGGCATGAAACCCCGAAGCCCCCTGAACCCCGCAGGGCGGTGATCCCCGGCTGGCCGCAGCCGCATGATCTTACTGCCCCATGGCACCGTAAGAGTGCAAGCCGGGGAGGAAATTCACCCCGAAATAAGTGAATAAAACCGCCATAAAACCGGCAATCGACAGGAAGGCCACCCGCCTTCCGCTCCACCCCCGCATCATCCGGGCATGCAGCAGCGTGGCGTAAACAAACCAGGTGATAAGCGACCAGGTTTCCTTGGGATCCCATCCCCAATAGCGTCCCCAGGCCGAGTTGGCCCAAACCGCCCCCGTGATGATGCCGGCAGTCAGAAACACGAAACCGAACAGGATCAACTGGTAGTTTAATTCATCCAGGACTTCGGCGGCGGGAAAACGCGCCAGCAGTTCCCCTCCCCCGCCCGCCGCCCGCTGCTTGACCAGATACATCGTGCTGACACCAAAGGCCACGGCAAAAGAGCCATAGCCCACGAAACAGGTTATCACGTGCACGATCAACCAGTTGCTCTTGAGGGCCGGCACCAGGGGCTGGATCCGGTCGCTGACAACGGGGGATAGGGAGGCATAGGCCATCGTCAGGAACACCAGCGGCAGTGCAAACGCCCCGATCACCCGATTCTTATAGCGGCCTTCCACCACCAGGTAGATGACGGCGGTCACGACCGAAAAAAAGATCAGCGATTCGTAGAGATTGGCAAGCGGTACATGGCCGAAGCCCAACTGGTGAGACTCCCACCAGCGAAGCAGGATGCCGCCCAGGTTGCCGGCAACCCCGGCCACCGCAAGGGCGCTGGCCAACTTGCCGGGAAGCCCCTTTTTAAAGATCCAGGCGGCGAGGTAGAACGCCGCCGCCGCGCCGTAAATGAAGGTCACAATCGAGAGAAGCAGGGAACTGTCCATGGTTTTTCCTTTATGCTGGCGGCCGGCATGACGGGCCGGCGGAATTTTCGCAAAGCGGGCACCGTTTAACCCGCCGGGCACAGACGCGGCCAAGCCGGGACCTGTACCCCCCTGAATCGGCAGCAGCGGGTCAGGTGCCGGCTGGCGGGTCCGCGATCAGCCGGACCAATTTTTCGACGCGCCTGTCGATCCCCAGCTTGTTGCGGTTGGCCGTCGCGGCCACCACGACCTCGCTGCGCTTGCCCCGGCTGCGCGAGACGGTAATGCAGACACGCTGGTGGGAGATGAAAAAGGCGATGCAGCATCCGATCAGCATCGCGGTAAAGCCGGCGTAAACCGTCGGAACCCCGGGATCGCGGGTAACTTGCAGGCCCGTGTAAAACCGACGCTCCGGCGGCGGCGTGCGGCGAACGAGATCATCGACGGCGATAAAGACGGCCCCGGTCCGCAGGGTGTTGAAACGTGCGCTCATCTTGTCGAAGTTGGGGTGCTCTAAAGGCAGCACGACCTCGGTGGGCTGCCCATCGGGGCGGGTCAGACGGCCGATCAAAGCGGCCCCCATATCGTGCCCCATAAAATCGTAGCCCGACTGAAAGGACTGAACCACAAATTTTCCCAAGCCCTCGGGGATGGCGATCTCTTCTCCGATCGCGGCCTTCTGACGGTACACCATGCCGCTGGCCGAGGAGGTGAAGACCAGGGTAAAGCTCTCAGGCGGCGCGGTGTCGGCCGCCTTGGGGTTGATTTGACCGTAGCTCGACTGGAAGATGTTGATGCCCCGGTAGCGCAGGGGGTCATTGACCAGGATATCCCGGGTCATCACCGGTTGCCCGTCTTCGAGGATCGTCAGCGTGGAGCGATACTCTTTGGGCATCCGGCTGCGCTCGTCGTAGAAAGATATCTGGAAGCGGTCCAGGCGCACGCTAAACGGCAACTGATGGGGTTGACCGTTGCTGCGGAGCTGAATGGTGTCCGTACTCTCTTTTTCGGGAATGTTGACAAAGCCTTCAAAGCCGGTCCAGGACCCGACCAGCGCTCCGATCAACAGCAACAGCACGCCCAGGTGCACCACATAGGCCCCCAGTCGGCTCCAGCGGCCCTTTTCGGCGAAAATGACCCCGCCATCGGGGGTGGTTTCCAGCCGGCTGCGGCGAAAGCGACGCGCCACCAGGGAGTGATAACGCGCCAGGAGTTCCTCCGGGGTGCCGCTGGCGGTAAAGGTCCGGCGGCCCGGCAGCTTTTCAAACTGCGCGCGGTTGAAGACCGGCTTGCGGGGAAAAATCACCCGCCAGGTGGATGACAGCCGGTCCAGCGAGCAGACCAGCAGGTTGAGTGTCATCAGGAGCAGCAGAAACTGAAACCACCAGGAGTGGTACATGTCGAAGAGGTCGAAGAGCCAGAAAACCCGAAAGAGTTTTTCGCCGTATTTTTGGAAATAGAGGGCTGGATCGGCATTCTGAGGAATCAGTGTTCCGAGGACGGATGTTGCCGCCAAAGTGAGCAGCACCCCCACGGTGAGTTTGACGGAGGCAAAAAATTTCCAGATCCGCTGGGCGATCCCGGAATCAGGCACATGTGCGGCCACGGAGTTTCCTTTCTGGGTAAAATGAGCTTCCCTCCATATCAGAACCCGGTCAGGCTGGCAATACGGGAACCCACCCGCCCGGCCGGGCGCTTTTGGGCATGCTCTCCGGGGGGTAATCCCGGGGTTGACAAACAGAAAAAAATGGCTACTGTCACGTCAAAATCGGCGCCTCCCTGACGAGGGGCTCGCCTCAGCCGCAGCGCGCCCCACCTTCACCTGGCTTTTGGAAGGAAATCGCGAAATATGATCGAAGCCATAAACCTATCGAAGCGGTTCGGCTCCAAAACGGCGGTCGACGACATCGCCTTCACAGTTGAAAAGGGCGAGATACTGGGTTTTCTCGGCCCCAATGGCGCCGGCAAGTCCACCACCATGCGGATGTTGACCGGCTACCTGCCGCCTTCGCAGGGAACGGCAGTGATCGGCGGCTGTGACCTGCTGGGCGACCCCATCGGCGCCCGCCGCAAGTTCGGCTATCTGCCGGAAAACGCCCCGGTTTACCCGGACATGAACGTTTTCGACTTCCTTGATTTTATCGCCGAAGTCAGGGGCTTCACCGCTGCCGAACGCAAACAACGGGTGCCGCAAATCATTGAGAAGTGTTTCCTCGGCAAAGTCACCCACCAGACGGTCAGCACCCTGTCCAAGGGCTTCAAGCAGCGGGTGTGCTTCGCCCAGAGCATCCTGCATGACCCGGAGTACCTGATTCTGGACGAACCGACCGACGGTCTGGACCCCAACCAGAAGCACGAGGTCCGGCTGATGATCCGCGAAATGAGCACCCAAAAGGCCATTATCCTATCCACCCACATCCTGGAAGAGGTCGAAAGCGTCTGCACCCGGGCCATCATCATCGACGACGGCCGGATCATTGCCGACGACAGCCCCGAAAACCTCAAGGCCAGCTCCCCGGACCACGGCGCGATCAGCCTGACGATAAAAACCGAAGATCCCGAGGCGCCCCTGGCAGCCATCCAGGCCAGCGAAGGCGTCAGATCCGCCGTCTTTCTGAAATCCGAGAACGGCCACCTATACTTCCGCGCTTACCCCGAGCGCATCGACCGTCCCATCGCCGACAAAATCGTCGCCCGCCTTTCGCAGCAAGACTACGCCATCACATCGCTGTTTGTGGAGAAGGGCCGGCTGGACGAAGTGTTCCGCCGCATCACGGGCCACTGAGGGCCCACCGACCGTGCCCCGCGCCTTGTGCGAACCGCGCGCGGGACTGGAGCGTGGGCGCCAGCCCCGCGACGCCATAGGTGAAATATGGGTAAAATCGGAATTTTCAGCATTGTCAGGGCCATTTTCAAACGCGAACTGCTGTCGTATTTCAACGCCCCCGTGGCCTATGTCTTCATTGTCATCTTCCTGTTGCTGAACGGCTTTTTCACCTTCTACATCAGCCATTTCTTCGATGTCGGCCAGGCTGACCTGCGCACTTTTTTCCAGTGGCACCCATGGATTTACCTGTTTCTGGTGCCGGCGGTGGCCATGCGGCTGTGGGCCGAAGAACGCCGCCTGGGAACCCTGGAGCTGATCCTGACCCTGCCGGTCACAGTCACACAGGCCATTCTGGGCAAATTTCTGGCCGCCTGGGTGTTCATCGGCGTGGCCCTGCTGCTGACCTTCCCCATGGTCCTGACGGTCATCTTCTTAGGCCAGCCCGACCTCGGCCCCATTGTGATGGGCTACCTGGGCAGCTTCCTCATGGCCGGCGCCTTTCTATCGGTCGGCGCGATGACATCCGCACTGACCCGCAGCCAGGTGGTCAGCTTCATCCTGTCGGTGGTCATCTGCCTTTTTTTGGTTCTGGCCGGCTTTCCACCGGTGACCAGCGTGCTGGCCGGCTGGGCCCCGGTCTGGTTTGTGGACCTGGTGTCCGGAACGAGCTTTCTGACTCACTTTCTGTCCATGCAGCGGGGCGTGCTGGACCTGCGGGACCTGCTCTACTACTTTTCCGTGATCACCTTCATGCTGTGCGTTAACGGGGTGGTGCTGCAGAGCCGCAGAACATCCTGAAGGAGGTAGGCAAGCAAATGGCTGATAAACGCAAAGGCGTCGAAAAATCCCTTTTTTCCGTGGGCGGCCTGATCCTGCTCTTGCTGATTCTGGTGCTGGTCAACTTCGTATTTGCGCGGGCCAACCTGCGCTGGGACGCCACCGAGGACAGGCTCTACTCGCTTTCCGACAGCACGCGCGAAATCCTGAAGGACCTCAAGCAAAACGTGGCCATCAAAGTCTACTACAGCCAGGACATCGTCAACACCCCGGTGCAGATCAAGACCTATGCCAGACGCCTGCTGGACTTCCTCGCGGAGTACAGCTATGAAAGCGGCGGCCGGGTGAGCGCCGAGGTCTTCGACCCCCGGCCGGACTCCGAAGAAGAGGAATGGGCCCAAAAATACGGTATCCGGGGCATTGACCTGCCCACCGGCGAAACGCTTTACTTCGGGCTGGTGGCCACGGCCGCGGACCAGGAGGAAACCATCCCCTTTCTGGATCCCACCCGCGAAGAAAACCTCGAGTATGACATCACCCGCATCATCACCCGGGTCGAGACCGCCAGAAAGCACAGGATCGCGATCATCAGCGGCCTGCCGGTCATGGGCCGCCCCCCGATGGGTTTCGGTATGCCTCAGCAGCAGGGTATGGCCCCCTGGCTGTTTGTCTCCGAGCTGCGCAAAACCTACGAGGTCGAAACCCTCCCGCCGACGGCCGACAGGATCGACGCGGCCATCGACCTGCTGCTCTTGATACAGCCCGGGGGCCTGGACGACCGCCTCCTTTACGCCATCGACCAATACGTATTGCGGGGCGGCAACCTGCTGGTCTTCACCGACCCGCTGGCCGTCACGGATCCCCAGCCGGGCACTGCCGACGCCGAGCCGCTGGGGCCGCTGTTCGCGGCCTGGGGCATCCGCACGAGCGCACCGCAGGCCGTGGTCGACATGGACAATGCCACCCGGCTGCGCAACGAGGACAACCAAATCGAGGACAACCCCTTCTGGCTGTCGATCCGCCAAAACGGCATCAACCCGGAGGATATCATCACCTCCAAACTGGAAAGCCTCCTGCTGCCGGTGGCCGGAAGTATTGAAAAAACCTCGGACGGCCCGGCGACCTACGAAGCTCTGGTGCATTCCAGCCCCAACTCGGCGCTGGCGGACGGGTTCAACGCCCGCTTCGGCCTCGGGGAACTGCGCAAGTCCTTCCAGGCATCCGACACCACCTACGACCTGGCGGTCAAACTCAGCGGGGTTTTTGCAACCGCCTTTCCGGACGGCGGTCCCCGGTCGACCGAGGATACCCTGGATGAGGACACCGCGGACACCGGGTCGGCGGCCCCGCCTGCAGCCGAGCACCTTCAGCAGGGCGTCAAAGCCGCCACCGTGATCATCGTGGCGGACGCCGACATGCTCTTCGACGGCTACTACGTCAGCCGCCAGAATTTCCTCGGGTTTGAAATGGCGCAGATTTTCAACGACAATCTGAATTTCGTGCTCAACGCTGCGGAGATGCTGGCCGGCGGCCAGAGCCTGATCAATATCCGCTCGCGGGGCAAGTTCGAGCGCCCCTTCACCCGGGTCCAAGCCCTGGAGCAGAAAGCCCAGGCCCGCTGGCTCGACCGCGAACAGGAACTGCTGCGAAAAATAGAGGCCACCAATCAGAAGCTGGAGGAACTCGAGCAACGCAAGGACGCCTCCCAGAAGCTGATCCTCAGTGCGGAGCAGGAGGCTGAAATCCAGAAATTCCAAGAGGAAAAGTTGCGCATCAACCAGGAACTTAAAGGGGTGCGCCGGAACCTGCGGGCCGATATCGAGGCATTGGGGGCGACCGTCAAGGCCATCAATATTTTCCTGATGCCGCTGGTGGTCTGTATCGCCGGCATCGGCTACGCCGTTTACCGTCGCAACCGCATGCGCCCCTGACGGCGAAAAAAGCGTACGGCTGAACCCTGTCGACAAGCCGGTTGGCTCCTGGACGCCCGGACAGCAGGGGATACCGCCAGAGGTGGTTTATGAGATTGAGAACCGTGATTGTCTTGCTGAGCGTCTGTGCCGCCTTGGGCGCAGCCGCGCTTTTTATGACGCGACCGCAACCTGCTGAAGACGGCAGTGCATCGCTGGGGCAGAAGCTGCTGCCGGGCTTGCCCGTCCATGAGATCACCGCCATCACGCTTGCCGGCCCCGATGAGGAGGTGCGGTTGACACTGAAGACAGACGCCTGGACGGTTGCCAGCCGCTTCGACTACCCGGCTGATTTTCAGAAGATCACCCGCCTGGTGCAGCAGTTGCGGGACATGAAAATCGGCCGGGCCTTCGAAGCCGATCCGGATGTCACCGACCGTCTGGCATTGAACCCACCCGGAACCGACGGGCTGTCCGCAGACCGGATCGCCACCCGCATCTCCCTGCTGAACGCCCAGGGTAGCCCCCTGGTGGATCTGCTCCTGGGGAAAACCTCCCCCACGACCGACACACAGTTCGTTCTGCCGGTGGGCAAGACCCGGGTTTATCTGGTCGACCAGAGCTTTCAGTTTCTCGGCAAGTCGGCCACCGAGTGGCTGGATCCCCAGCTTTTAGACATTGCCGCGGAGCGCATTCATGAGGTGATCGCCCGCGACCCCAAAACCGGGGACACACGCTATACCCTGCGGCGCCCGGCCGAAGGCCAACCGGCCGAACTGGTGGCCGCGCCCCAGGAGCGGCAAGTCCGCCAGACAAAGGTTGAGGAAGTCTTCGACGCCCTGTCGGACTTCGACATCGACGATGTGGCCGATCCCACGGCGCCGACACCCGCCGACAGCGACCTGGTACTCGAATATCGGCTTTTTGACGGCAGCCTGTACACGCTGACGGTCGGACCGACGCTGCCCCAGAACCCGGAGGCCCACTACCTCAGGGTGCAGTCCGCCTACCGGGCGCCGGCGGCCGCGGGCGAAGATGCCCCGGCCTCCGATCCGGCGGCTGAAATCCGAGAATTGAACCAGCGGCTCAGCGCCTGGATCTATGTCATTGCCCAATGGAAACGCGACAGTTTCATCGGAGACCCGCAAAGCTTCCTGGAACCGACCGCCACCGGCGACGCCAAGAAATAGGCGGCCAAAAACCGCCCCACCAGAAAGCGCTTGACAAACCCAAGACAGGTTTCCTATAGGTTGCAATCAGCTGGCGTTATTTCCCGAACACAAAGCAAAGACGATCATGACACCTGACGGCCCACATAATTATCACTGGTACTGGTGGTGGCGACCCGCTCGGAAGGGGCTTCGACCGGTTACCGGATAGTTTGCGCCGTCAGGCAAGAACAGACCTTAAAAAAGGACCGCGGGCCCCCAAAGCCCGCGGTTCTTTTTTTTACCAAAAGCCGTGGGCCCGTCCCACGGCTTTTTTTTTTCGACATCACCCTTTACCCATACAGAGGAGACTCCCCATGCTGATTGTCATGAACCAGAACGCCACAGCGCAAGAAATTCAGACCGTCGTGGCCACCATCGAGGCCAACGGCTACACCGCGCGCCCCATTCCAGGCGGGGAGCGCGTCTCCATCGGAATTCTCAACAACAAGGGGCCCATCGACGCCGATGCCTTCCTGGGGCTGCCGGGCGTCAAGGAGGCGATCCCCATCACCCGGCCCTACAAACTGGTCAGCCGGGAATCCCAGATGGAAGATACCATCATCCAGGTCGGGGATGTGCTCATCGGCAACGGCCACATGACCCTGATTGCCGGCCCCTGCGCCATCGAAAGCGAAACCCAGGCCATGACCATCGCCAAGCTCGTCAAGCAGGCGGGCGCTGAGATCTTCCGGGGCGGCGCCTTCAAGCCGCGAACTTCGCCGTATTCCTTTCAGGGGATGGGCCTGGAAGGCCTCAAGATACTGGCCAAGGTCCGCGAGACCACCGGCCTGCCGGTGGTGACCGAGGTCATGGACGACGAGACCTTCGACCTGGTCGAGGAATACGCGGATATCATTCAGATCGGCACCCGCAACATGCAGAACTTCAGCCTCTTGCGCCGGGCCGGGAAAGCCCGTAAACCGGTGATGCTCAAGCGCGGCATGGCCGCCACGATCGACGAATGGCTGATGGCCGCGGAGTATATCCTCGAGGGCGGCAACAGCGCGGTGATCCTGTGTGAGCGCGGCGTGCGGACCTTTGTCAACCACAGCCGCAACACCCTTGACATCTCGGCCGTGCCGGTGGTCCGCAAGGAAAGCCATCTGCCCATCATCATCGATCCCAGCCACGCCGGCGGCCGCCGGGATCAGGTCATCCCCCTGAGCCGCGCCGGGGTGGCCGTGGGCGCCCACGGGCTGATGGTGGAGGTCCACCACACCCCCGAAAAAGCGTTGAGCGACGGGGCCCAGTCCCTTTACCCGCACCAGTTTGAAACCCTCTGCCGCCAGGTGCGGTCGATCTTCGACACTTTCAGTGAGCAATAAGGCCATGACCCCCGTCACGATCCAGGGCAGCCAGGGGACCTCCACGATTTTGGTCGGCGAAAATTTCGACCGGCTGGCCGCGCGCATCCCGCTGGCCGAAAGCGTCCTCGTCACCGACCATAATCTCTGGCGGCACTACGGCGAGCGCTTTCCGCCGTGCGAGGTGATCCGCATCGACACCGGCGAAGCCAACAAAACCCTGAAAACCGTCGCGGCCATCTACGAGCGGCTGGTGGCAATTGAAGCCCAGCGATCGACCTTTATCGTGGGCATCGGGGGGGGGATCGTCTGCGACATCGCCGGTTTCGTCGCCGCCACCTACCTGCGCGGCGTGGGCTGCGGTTTGGTGCCCACCTCGCTGCTGGCGCAGGTGGATGCCAGCGTCGGCGGGAAAAACGGGGTCAATTTCGGCGGGTACAAAAACATGGTGGGAACCTTTCGCCAGCCGGCGTTTGTGCTCTGCGACCCGCAGATGCTGCGCAGCCTGCCGCAGCGCGAGCTGGCATCGGGGTTTGCCGAGATCGTCAAACACGGGGCAATCGCCGACGCCGCCCTGTTCACCTATCTGGAAACCCACTGGCAGGCCGCCCTGGCCCTTGCGCCCGAGGTCGTCGCCCACCTGGTGGCACGCTGCGTGGCCATCAAGGCGGCGGTGGTCCAGCGGGACGAGCACGAACAGGGGGAGCGGCGCAAACTGAATTTCGGCCACACCTTCGGCCACGCCCTGGAGAAGGCGACCGGCGCGCTGCACGGCGAGGCCGTCAGCGTCGGCATGCTGATCGCTGCGGCGCTGTCGGTCAACCGCGGGCTCCTGCCGCAAGCCGCCTACCAGCGCCTGCGGGCGCTGCTGACCAAGCTGCGGCTGCCGGTTCGGATGGCTTTTGATCGCAAAGCGGTCCTGGAGGCCCTGGGCAAGGACAAAAAAAGGACCGGCGACACCGTCCACTTTGTGTTGCTGACGGATATCGGTCGGTCCGTGGTGACCGAAATCAGGCTGCCGGAACTGGCGGCGGCGCTGGCCCTGGTCTGAGGCTCAGGGTCGCCGGGGTCAGCCCAGAACCGATTCCAACTCGATGGCGCATGCCACCTGGTTGCATTCCGGCCCGTCCAGGTTGAGGGTGTGATTTTCCAGATCGATGTCCACGATTTTGCAGCCATGCTTTTCGGCAATCTGGGTAACGATGGTCAGCAGCTGGTCGTTTTTCAGCTCACTCATGGGGTCCTTCGCTTTCCAGTGGCCTGCCGCGTGCGGGCGCGCGGGGGCCGGGTTGGGGGGTAACCTCAATAGCCTCCGGCGCCACTGGCCTTCAGGACGCCGGCATGTAAAAAAAACAGCATGAAAATAAGACCCCCAGCTACCCCTGGCAAGGCGCTATCCACCTTGGGGTCCTGAAACTCCCCCGGATGACGGGAAACTGGTTGCCGACAGACTGAAAGGGATTTCGCAAAAACGGCCGGAGCACTGACAAAACCGGTGGCGGCGGGTCGGATGCTGGATGCGAGGTCCGCGGCGGAATGCTGAAGAGCCGCCCAGTCTTAGGGGGGCCGCCTTTCGGAAGGCCTTCTGCGGCCTGGAGCCGGGAAGCAAAAAAGCGGCACCGTTTGCGGGCCGCTTTTTTTGGGGGGGTTGAGTTGAAACGTTGACCTGAAACGTGCGTCCCAACCGCTGTTAACTCGTGTTGACGCTTCCCTGAATGCCGTTGTTTCAAACGGCGGCATCACGGTTTTTTATTTTATTTTGGAGATGGCCGGTTTAAAAGATGCACGGGCATTCGAGAAGCGTTTCACATACTGATCGGCCGGCCGATCGCAAACTTTAATCCGCCGTCGCCAGAAATGCGCAATGCCCTTCAAAAATCCGCCTGGGGGTGATTGCGCGTGGTACCTCTGAGGGAAAATCTCAGCCGGCAGCAGGCCCGCACCTATAGCCTGGTGTGCTCGGTGCTCAACATCCGCCACAGCATCAGCCGCTGCGGCGAGCGGTGGACCCTGTCGGTGGCCGGGGAGGATGCCGCCAGGGCCCGGGTGGCCCTCAGCCGTTACGAAGCGCACAACCCGCCACCGGACCCGGCGGCGAAAAACCGCCGGCGGCTGCCGGGCGCAGTCAGCGGCCTGTGGGCGGCGGGGCTCCTCGCCGGCATGCACCTGGCGCGCGTTTCCAGCGACAGCCCCGACAGGGTCG
>JAWOJK010000258.1:0-6383 GCA_046481705.1 Desulfobacterales bacterium
ACTTCGGCCGCCCGGCCCACATCTGCTCGTTTGGGCCGTGCCTGCGCTAGGCAGGCCTGCCGGATTGGCCTGCCCGACGTGCGTGGCGTGTCGCCAGCCTGCGCGGTGACCGAGCGCAGCCTTTGGGCTAAAACCGCCCGGGAGCTGCAGAAGACCGTAAGCGCCCTTGAAAAGCAGCTCCAGACCCTCTATGTTGGCTACCTTGTGAACCGAGACAACGGGCTTGCGGCCGTCACCGCCCAGCAACAACAGCTGGTCGCGGCCCTGCAGACAGCGCTGGCCGCTTCGGGCGTGCTCACGGCGCAAAGGCCGCCCCCGGAGCCGAGCGGATTGCTCGCAAAACTCAAAGCCCGGTTTTTTAAGTGACCCGTTCCCTTTACCTTGGTGAAATAATTATCCGCCATGGATGCCAACACCCCGACCGAGATTCATGACAGCGTAAACGTCGCCAGCCACCTCACACGCACGGCCCGCCGCCAGCCGTACAAGCGGGCCGTGGTGTACCCGATCGGCCGCGACATATACGGCCGGGTGGCATACGCCCACCTGACCTTCGCCCAGCTCGAGCGCGAATCCGACCGCATTGCCGGCGGCCTGGAGGCCGCAGGCATCACCCGCGCCGTCCGCACCGTCCTGATGGTCAAACCCGGACTCGCGTTTTTTCTGCTGAGTTTCGCGCTTTTCAAGGTGGGCGCCGTTCCGGTGGTGATCGATCCCGGCATGGGGCTGCAGCGCATGCTGGACTGCCTGCGGGAAAGCCGCCCCGAGGCCTTCGTGGGTATCTCCAAAGCCCACGTCCTGAGGCTTTTATACCCCCGATTTTTCCGAACGGTGCGCACCTCGGTGACCGTGGGCACGCGCTGGTTCTGGGGCGGCCCCACCCTGCTGGATCTTCTGCGGCGCCCGTGGAAGGCCTACCCGGCCGCCGCCACGACAGCGGATGAAACCGCCGCGATCCTGTTTACCACCGGCAGCACCGGCCCGGCCAAGGGCGTGGTTTACACCCACGGGGTTTTCGACGCCCAGATCCGGCATATCCAGACGCATTTTCAGATCACCCCCGATGAAATCGACCTCCCGACCTTTCCCCTCTTTGCCCTCTTTGACCCCGCCCTGGGCATGACGGCGGTCATCCCCGACATGGACCCCACCCGGCCGGCGGCGGCAAACCCGGTTCGGATCATCGAGGCCATCGAAAACCACGGGGTCACCAACATGTTTGCCTCCCCGGCGCTGCTCAACCGCATCGGCCGTTACGGGGCCCAGCGCGGCCTGCGTCTGCCGAGCTTAAAACGCGTGGTGTCGGCCGGCGCCCCGGTGCTGCCGGACAACATCGAACGGTTTGCCGGGATGCTCTGCGGGGAGGCCGAGATCCATACCCCCTACGGCGCCACCGAGGCCGTGCCCGTGATCTCCATGGGGAGCAACGAAATCCTCGGCGAAACCCGCCAGCTCAGCGAAAAGGGCTTCGGTACCTGCGTCGGACGGCCCCTGGAGGGCCTCAGCGTGGCGATTGTCGAAATCAGCGACGGGCCGATCGCCGCGTGGTCCGATGCGCTGGCTGTGCCCCAGGGGGATATCGGCGAAATCACCGTCAAGGGGGACCTGGTGACCCGCCACTACTTCGAGCGCCCGGAGGCCGACGCACTGGCCAAAATCACCGATGGGGAAGGCTTCTGGCACCGCATGGGGGATCTGGGCTGGATGGACACCAAGGGCCGGGTCTGGTTTTGCGGACGCAAGAGCCAGCGGGTGATCACCCCCAGCGAAACGCTTTTCACCATCCCCTGCGAGGCGATCTTCAACCGGCACCCCGCCGTCTTCCGCAGCGCCCTGGTGGGCCTGGGGCAGCACGGTGACCAGACGCCGGTGATCTGCATTGAACTGGAAAAAAACCCGCCCACCATCGACCACCAGGAGCTTCAACGCCAACTGCTGGACATGGCCCGCGAAAACCCGCTGACCCGCAACATCGAAACCATCCTGTTTCACCCCGCTTTTCCGGTGGACATTCGCCACAACTCCAAAATATTTCGGGAGCAGCTGGCCCGCTGGGCCGAAGGGCAGGTGGTGTCGCGACCGCTTCGGGTTGCAACCGAAGGGAGCGTCGATGACCGCTAAACGAGAGGGAAGAAGCGTGCTGGTGACCGGCGGCGGCGGGTTTCTGGGGGGCGCCATCGTACGCCGACTGGTGGCGCGCGGCGACCAGGTGGCCAGTTTCGCGCGGCGCAGCTACCCGGAGCTGGCGACGCTGGGGGTCGCCCAGCTGCAGGGCGACGTGGCTGACCCGGCGGCGGTGGACATCGCCTGCCGCGGCCGTGAGGTGGTCTTCCACGCGGCCGCGCGGGCGGGGGTTTGGGGCCCCTACGCGACTTACCACCGCCCCAACGTTACGGGCACGGCCAACGTGATCGCCGCCTGCCGCCGGCAGGGGGTGGGCGTGCTGGTCCACACCAGCTCCCCCAGCGTCGTGTTTCACGGGGGCGACATGGAGGGGGTGAATGAGTCGGTGCCCTACCCCGCGCACTACCACGCCGCCTACCCGCGCACCAAGGCCCTGGCCGAACGGCTGGTGATCCGGGCCGCGCGCGAGGGGCTCGCCGCCATCATCCTGCGCCCGCACCTGATCTGGGGCCCCGGCGACACCCACCTCGTGCCCCGCATCCTCGCCCGCGCCAAACGCCTCAAACGCATCGGCCAGCGCCCAAAGCGGGTGGACACGATCTACATCGACAACGCCGCCGACGCGCACCTGCTGGCCGCCGACCGTCTGGCGGGCGACCCGGGGCTCTCGGGGAGGGTCTACTTCATCAGCCAGGGTGACCCCATCCCGCTCTGGGAGATGATCGACGCCATTCTGGCCGCGGGCGGCAAACCGCCGGTCCGCCGCACGATCCCGGCCGGCCTGGCCTGGCTTAGCGGCGCGCTGCTGGAGGGGGTTTACCGGCTTTTACGGATCTCACAGGAGCCGCCCATGACCCGCTTTGTGGCCCGCGAGCTGGCCACCGCCCACTGGTTCGACATCAGCGCCGCGCGCCGCGACCTGGGGTATGCGCCGCGGGTTTCCACCGCAGAGGGGCTGGAACGGCTGGCCGCCTGGCTGCGCCAACAAGACAGTCAGAGTGGTAGCGACGTCGGAAAATAACGCCCTTGCGTGCAAGCCGAGGCCCTTGTCGGCCCCACGGCAGGGGATATCGAAACGGGACAAAAAATAGCGCCGCTGCCCTGCGGCAGGAGACTTCCGAGCTGCAGGGCGGTCTGGACCCGCACGCAGCACACGATGGCTTCCGGCCGACCCTGTACGGCCGATGCAGCACCGCACCCGTTAGCAACCGTCGGGAGCATCATCCCGTTCCCCAGCTTCGTTGTTCTATAGGCACTGTCTGATTGCGTTTTCGGCAATCGGGACTGGGCCGAGTCAGTCCGGGATGAACTGGGGATAGAAGGGCCAGATGGCGATGATTGCAGGCGCCCCGAAAGGCGTTGCATAAAAATGATGAACCGGTAAAAAGTCAAAATCCAGACAGTTTCGTAAAATGGCCAAGTTACGGCGCGCAAATCTCGAGGAGTAAGACGTACTTATGTACGCCGAAGCGACTTCGAGATGCGGCCCAACGCGAAAATTGGCCTTTTGTACGGAACTGTCAATAATGAAGGACGGAACACCATGCCCATGCTTAGGGTTCCAGGTATTCCTTAATCTTAACAGAAGGGCCTTTTACTGCAAAAGCCCTTGATTGAACAACCGTGACAACCGCCTTGATAGGAACCCCTTCTTTTTTATATTTATCTTCGATCCCTATAACGTCAAATATCTCGCCGTTATCAATAGCTATCACATAGGCTTCACCGTCATTATCAATGATTTTCATCTTGCCCGTCAGCGTAAGTTCCTGCCCTGCGGTGTATTCAGGTGTGGATGACCCACCGCATGAAATGAGCATTGCCCCTATGAACAAAAAGGCCACAACTCCAATTGCAAGTGCCCGATTTGACGCCATAACGACCTCCTTTTTTAAGTTTGTGGTATCCATCATGGTTTCGATACGATTATCGAACTTTCATGACCATTTTCCATATAAAAATCTTTATACATAAATCGGAGGCCAATTGTCAAAGTCTCCGTTTGCCTGAGTCGGGAAATATTTCAGCCGAAAACTACCCATCGGAAACATCACGCGACATGGCCGTGGCCTTTCTCGCCTGATCCGCGATCGTAGCCATGTTGATAGGCTTCTGTCAGAGTTTCTGATACTTCAAATTTTTGATTGCCGCGGATTTCCCGATAACAATGAGATCATCCCCGGCCAGTAACCGTTCTGCCGGATTGATCATCGTGATCTGATCCTGGCCCCTCCGGATTCCGACCAGGGTAGCACTATACTTCTGGCGGAAATGGATATCCGCCAAAGATTGGCCGGAAATCTTCGAATCATCTGACACCTTGATTTCCGCAATTTCAAAGTAGTCAGCGTCTTCTTCATTCTTTTTAATTTCGAGTTGATTGAGCATGCTTTCGGAACCCTTTAATCCGGACGGAGATCCCATCAGGAGCAGACGATCGGCCGGAAAAATTCTGAAATCCGGCTCCGGCTCATAAAAGACACGCCCGCCCCGACTAAGAGCCAATATCGATATTCCTGTTTTTGATAGTGAAAGATCTCTAATACTCTGCCCCACAGCAGAAGCGTCCGACCGAATACGCACTTCAAGAAAAGAAATAGGCCAATCAATATTTTCCGGCAGAAAGTCCATCGCATAAGTCAAGGCATCGGCCGCTTGTTCGGTTGCATCTCTAAATGGACGAAAAACCAGGTGGGCGCCGGCATTTTCAAACTCATCGGCTTCTTGATCGTTCGTGGCCGTTAAAGCCACTTTGCCACCGTAGCCCTTTTTCTTGAGATGATGGATTAGCGCCAGGTTCATTTCTTTTGAGCGGACGGTGCTGATAACCCATCGAGCCGTATTGAGCGGCAAATGCTCGTGCATTTCCGGGTCAGCCACATCCCCATAGAGAACGGGGACGCCTTGCTTACGCCACCTGTCCAGCGCACCAGGATCGAAATCAACGCCCAAAATGGTTTTTTCCCGCCGCAAAAGGTATTCCCCGAGCCCGCTGCCATAATTGCCCAAACCCACCAAAATCACATCTGCGGATTCTGTTTCCTTGAGGGTATCTATAACCGCTTCCCGGTATGGATTGCGCCTTTCGAAAATCTTCAAAGGGCCGGATAGGAGACTGTAAAGCTGGCCGGAGTATAGGATCATGTAGGTGGAGAAGAAAATGGTCACAACCCCCACAAGGGTGATCAGACCCACGGTTTCATTCGTAATGTGGCCGATGCTCAACCCCAGAGCCGCCACGACAAGAGAAAACTCACTGATTTGGGCCACCGTTAGTCCGGCGAGAAAACTCGTACGGCGTCGATATCCCATCAATCCCATAATGGATAGAACAATCAGCGGGTTGCCGATTAGCACAAATAAGGAGAAAATAAGCGATGCGCCCATCTGCGAGCCCACCGTAGACCATTCCAAACGCGCGCCCAGGTCAATAAAGAAAAACAGGAGAAGGAAGTCCCTGAGACCTGTGAGGCGCGCGCCGATGGAATCGCGGTAGACAGTGGATGCCAGGGAAACTCCGGCCAGAAACGCCCCCACCTCCTTGCTGAACCCGAGCAATTCACTGCCTGCGCCGAGAAAAACCGCCCATGCTATTGCGAAAAGCGTCAACAATTCCAGGCTGTGCGCAAGACGTCCGGTCAGGTATGGGATGAGGTATTTCATCAACAGGGCAACAATTCCCAGCAACCCCAAACCCTTTGCACCAATAATCAGCACCGAGACATAAGCCGTTCCTTCCTCAGTAACCGATGACCCCAAGATCGTCAGGCCGACCAAGGCCAGAATCGCGGCGATATCTTGAACAATCAGAAAGCCAATAGCGATCTGGCCATGGAGCGAATCGATTTCTTTTTTGTCCGACAGGAGTTTTACAATAATGATCGTACTTGAAAACGTAAGCGCAACCGACACATAGGCAGCGTTGAGATACGACATGTCCAGGGCTATGGCAATCAGGAACCCGATGAGTGACGTAAAAATGATCTGCCCCAAGCCGGTCGCCAAAGCAACAGGGCCAGTGGTGCGAATCAGATTCAAATCGAGTTTGAGGCCAACGATAAACAGCAGAAGCGCAATGCCGATATGTGCCAGCAGCTCAATCTGCTCATAGCTATGTATTATTCCCAGAAACGAGGGTCCGGCCAGAATGCCCGTCGCGAGAAACATGATTATCAAAGGTTGACGCAATTTTATCCCGACAATTCCAGCCAGAGTGGCGAGGCCTAAAATAGCGGCAATTTCCACAAATGGGTTTCCGT
>JAWOJK010000146.1:0-12131 GCA_046481705.1 Desulfobacterales bacterium
AGCTCAACCCCGAGGACCCGATCCTGCACAACGACCTGGGGCTTTTTTACCGTATCAAGGACCGGCTGGATCTAGCGATCCATCACTTCAAGTTGGCCATCGAGCTGAAGCCCGGTTACGCCGTGGCCCAGAACAACCTGGGCGAAGTCTATCTCCAAAAAAAAGAGTGGGATACCGCGATCGTCATATTCAAGGAGTTGAGCGAAAATCTTCTCTATGCCACCCCCCACTACCCGCTCACCAATCTTGGCTTTGCCTACTACAACAAGGGCAACTTCACTTCGGCGGAAGCTTACTACCTGAAAGCGCTCAAGATCCGATCCGATTTCCTGCCGGCCCTGTTGGGCCTCGGCAAAACCTACATCGCATTGGGCAATGGGGCGGAGGCTGTCGCCAGGCTGGAAAAAGCCGCATCCATTGCCACCCTGGCGGCAGAGATCCATTTTTTTCTGGGTCAGGCCTATCAACTCAACCAGGAATACCCCAACGCCCTGAAGGCTTACGACCAGGCGGCGGCTGTGGAGCCCGACAGCGCCTTTGCCGCCAAGGCGCGCCAGGAGGCCGAGATCCTTCGCCAGCATCACGGCTCCTGAAGCCCCGGCGGCGATTTTAGCGACACAAAACCCGTTTGTTTCAGATGAGAACCACCGGCCTCCGGGGTATAGGATCAAAAATGACGGCGCGAGTTCGGGCCGGATTTCGGGTGGTCGACCGCACAAGGCCGATGGCCCGGGTCCCGGCATCTTCAGCCGCCACCTGACGCAACCCTTGGGGCGAAGACATCGTTGCGCAGCCCAAACACAAAGCCCCGGTGACCGTCGGTCACCGGGGCTTTGTGTGTCCTCAAAGATCAGATCTTAGCGCTGGGCCAAGCGGACGATTTTCGGGGATATGAAAATCAAGAGCTCTTCTTTCCGATTCTCTTCTCTATCTGAGCTGAAAAGCCACTCCAGCATCGGAATTTTGTTCAGATAGGGAATGCCGGCCTGGCTGTTGCGGTTGGTATCCTTGTTGACCCCCCCGATGACCACCGTCTCGCCGTCGTTGACCAGCATTTCGGTGACGGCCTCCTTGGTGTCTAAAAACGGCACCGCCGTGGCGGTGAAACCCGCGACGTCCTTTTTGAGAACCCGGAGTTTCATGACCACCCGATCGTCATTGGTGATGTGCGGGGTGACGATCAGCTCCAGGTTGACCTCCTTGAATTTGACCGTCGTACCACCCGATTCCGACTCCTCGAGATACGGAATTTCCTGCCCCTGAGAGATCCGGGCTTCCGTGTTGTCGACGGTCACGATTTTCGGCGAGGAAATGATCCGGAGATCGCCCTGGGTTTCGGAGGCGTTCAGTTGGGCATTCAAGGTGAACTGGGAGCCAAAAAGGCGCTGGAAGCTGATTCCGGCGGTCCCCAGGTTGCCGCCCAAGGCACCCAGATTGACCGCCGTGTTGTACCCCACCAGACCGCCCAAGGTGTTGCTGTCGCTATTTCCGTCAAAGTCCCACTCGATGCCAAGGCCCTTGGTGAATTCCGAGGTGGCCTCGACGATCCGAGCCTCGATGATCACCTGGGGCGTCACGGTGTCCAGTTTTCGGACGATTTCCTTGGCCCGCTTGATCACCGTCGGGGCGTCGGTGACCACCAGCAGATTGTTGCGGGTGTCCACGGAAATCTTGCCGAAGTGGTCCTTGTTGCGATCATCGACGGCTTTGGTCAGAATGACCTCCACGTGGGGTCTGATGGAATCGGCCGCGGTGTAGTTTACCGGGATAAAGGCCGTGACATGATCTTCCTGCTTGCGGGAACGCTGCAGGGCGATGAGCTTGTCCTGGCGCTTGAGCTCTTCCTTCTCCATGGTCTCGAGGGTTGCAATCCGGATGATATCGCCTTCGTAGACCTGGCCCAGCTGATTCATCTTGAGGACCAGGTCGAGCACCTGATCCCAGGGCACCGGCGCTTCGAAGCTCAGGGTCACCTGACCGCTGACATCCTTGTCGATGGCAAAGTTCTTGCCGCTCACCTCCCGCAAAATCCGGAAGACATTTTTGATGTCGGTCTCGTAAAAATCCAGCGAGATCTTTTCGCCGGTGTAGCGTTTGACCGTTTCGGTGGTGTAGATGTCCAGGTTGGCTTTGGAACCCTTGGTTTCCAACCGCTGCAGATCATAGGCTTCAGGTCCGCTTTGAGCTTTGGCGTAGGTCACGCCGGGTTCGAGTTCGTTCCACTTGCCCGCAGACACCGGGGATAGCGCCGCCGTGACTGCGGCGGCCGGGGCGGCCTGGGGCGCAGCCGCCCTGGCGGTGGGGCCATCATCCTGGACGTCGCCTTCCGTCAGGGCCTTTTGCCAGCCGGGCAGATTGGCAGTTTCAACCGGCTGGGGCGGGATCGCGGACTTCTCAAAGCGCAGGGTCAGCAGGTTGTCCTTTTGCTCGACAAAATACGGTACGTTTTCACGCAGCTCGATGGATATCAGCGACCGGTCGGTCATCTCCCTGGTCTGAACCGGAACGATCCGATCCACGGCACTTTCAAAGCGTGTCGTGATCAGGGGGCGCTTGCGGTGCCCAGGAAGGCTGGTATTGAAGAGATTCAGATCGAGTTTCTTCTCGCCGTTCTTGGTGACCTTGTACTGGACGGCCTGGCTGGTTCCGATAATGATGGCGGATCTGCCGTCGGCTTCGCTTGAAAAGTCGATCCGGTTGACCCAGGCCGGCTCACCCGAGGCCGCCGCACGTACAACGGCCGGCGCGACGACGGGGGTGGCAGGGGAAGCCATCACGGGTTTGGCGGGGTCGATTACATGGATCATCAGACCCTTTTCAGTGACCTCGGCGGAAAACGCTTTGAAATACTTCGGGTCGGTGTCCAAAACAACCCGCGTGCGATCCGGATAGCCTACCACCCGAACCTGGCTGATCAACGGGGATTTGACCGCAAAGTTTTGCTCTTTATTGCCCGCAAGCTTGACTTTGGGGAGATCAAAGACCATTCGCGGCGGGTTTTCAATTGAAAATGTTTTGTAATCGTTGACCGGTCCGTCGGCGCGGATCATCAGATCGACGCGACTTTTTTGCGGCACGATTTCAATCTGTTCAAACCGCGTGGCCGCCTCGGAAACGGGCGCCTGGGTTTCCGCCTGCGCTGGGGCAGGGGCTTCAGCGATCTTGCTGAATACAAGCCAAAGGTTCCGGTCGTCAGCGGTGACATCATAGCGCACATCTTTCTTCAACAGAATTTCGACGCGCGCCGGCGTGCCGCCGACATCTTTACCTGCAACGGTGATGGCCGAAATGACGTCATTGGGGCTTGGCGCCAAAACGGAACCCACCTGGTCCATCCGGGTTTCCGGAAAGTAAAGAACCACCGCCAGCGGTTTCGGCTGTTTGATGGCGGTATACGCCAGCTTCTGATCGGCCGCCAACCTTACCGTAACCGTTTCGGCATCCTGGCTGGTGGTGATTTTGGAAATCGTCTGCTTGGCGGGTGGGGTCTGCAACTCCCCTCCGGGGCTGTTGTTCGCCGTTTGGGTGGCGCATCCAGAAAAAACCACCGCACAAATTGCCACAAAGAGTCTCAGCGCTCGTTTCGAAAAGATGTTTGCCATTGGGTAGTTCATGTTGTTAATCTCCAGCAGGTTTCTGAAGTTTTAGTTCTTTGGGGTCAACAAAAAAGGCTTTACCGTCTATATTGCTGACAAGCGCCTCGAATTTCTTTCCGTCAACATTGGCGAATTTTTTGCCCTCGGCTTCAAAGATTGAGAAATTTTTGCCCTCCACGTCGTAAATGGACTTTTCGTCGACCTCATGCACCGGCAGCAGCGGTTCATAGACGATGATGCTATCCTTGAGGATCTCTTCCAGGCGCCCGCCGCGAGATCCCAGATAGACCCCCTTTTTAACGACGTACCCCTTTCCGCTAGACTCCTCGACGAGGGCTTTGTTTCCGCTGTCCGCCCGCAGGATGCCCACCAGTTTGAGCTGGCTGAGATCCACCATTTCCAGGGGCGTCAACGGAATCCGCTGCTGCGCCCGATGGCTCTTGACCGCCAGGGCGCCGGAGGCCGCCACCGGTTCTTCTTTAAAAAGCGGCGCAAAAGGATCGGTTTTGCCTTGTGGATTGTACAGCTCGGCGGTTTCCAAGGTGTTGATTTCCAGACTGTCGACTTTTTCGGCCGCAGGGGTCTCCTCTCTGCCGGCAGCCCCGGTTTGGGTCTCTGTGACTTCTGCTGACCGGTCGTCGGTCTGGGCCACAACGATCTTCTGTTTTATGACTTCCGGGTTCCGGGCCGTTTTGGTGTGCTTGTCACAGCCCGTGAGGATTACAAACGAAAGGACGAAACAGGCGGCGGTCACTTTAATGGCGTGTCTTTTATCCATGGCTTATTTCTTCTTTTCGGATTTTTTGGACTTGGTGGCGTTTGGGTCCGGTTGCTCGGGTGCTTTTTCGACGAACTTGTAGGTCACCGCGGTGCATTTTGTGCTCAGGGTGTTGGCGGCGACTATCTGCGAACCGCTAGGGGAGGATTTCCTGACCGTTTTGATTTCGGAAACCGGCGTTATCTCGATATCCTTGATGTCGACGATCCTGGAAAGGCGGGATACCCGATCGAAAAACAACGCCACATCGTGGTACTCCCCAGTCACATTGATGGAGACCGGAATCTCGGCGTAAAAGTCTTTGACAACCTCCGTGTTGGGCTGAAACAGGACAAACTCCAACCCGGAGTCCTGGCCGGACTGTGAGATACCCGCCAGCAGAGAAGGAATATCCTCCTTTTCCGGAAGGGCTTTTTTGACCACCTGGAAGTGGGCTTCGGCTTTGCTCTTCTCCTCCCGAAATTTTTCCAGGTTGGCCGCCTTCTGTTGGGCCGCGGCCAGCTTTTGCTGGAGAAGGTTGTACTCCTTTTTCTGAACGTTCAAGGTCTTCAGCTTTGGGTAGTAGGAAAAATAAGTGAAACCGCCGACAAGAACCGCGATGGTTCCGCAGAAAATGAGAATCCGGTGGAGCTTCGACAAGTTTTCAATTTTTGCGAAAACCGGATCCAATAGCTGAAAGGGGTTGCCTGACTTTTTCATTGTTTTTTGGCCTCGCTCGTCACCGTGTTTTCTGCTGCCGCTTTGTTGCAGGTGATTATAAAACTCTTCAGATTCATATCTTCCCTGATGGGCTTCTGATTGAGTGTCGACAAGTTGACGCTGGCAAACAGTTTGGATTTTTCCAGTTGGGTCATGAAATCCGCAACGGTGCGGTTGTCGAGGGCGACGCCTTTAATGTTGACCCCGTCGCCTTTGGCCTCAAGATTGGTGAGCCACATGCGCTTGGGTATCACCAACTGGGTCAGGCTATCCAAAAGGAGGACCGGCCCTTTGCGATTGGATTTAAGGTTGGTGATCACGTCTATCTTTTTTCTGAGGACTTCCAAATCTTTTTGAATCTGGTCGACTTCTTTGGCTTGGACATCGTATTGTGCCAGAACATTTTTGGTGTCCTGAACCTGAGTCGACATCTTGCGGACCTTGCTGCCAAATGTGAAATTCAAGTAGCCAAGCAGAATGACGCCCAGTAAAATTGAAAGCATCAAAATAGACGCCTGCTTGCGAACATTTTCCTTTTTTCGCGCCGCCCGAAATGGCAGTAAATTAATTCGTATCATTTGTCATTTACTCTTCTGTTAGCTAAGCCCATGCAAATGGCTGCCTGGGGACCGATTTTTTCCAAATATGCCGGATCAAACTTTTCGTCGTCTGCATAAAAACTGGCAAAAGGATTGATCGCCGCTACATCCGCTGAGGTTTCCACCGCCAGAAGATCCCTGAACTCGACAATATTGGCCCCGCCGCCGCTCAGAACGATCCGCTTGACCTGATCGTCGGGGTAGGTGGAATAGAAAAAATCAAGCGCTCTCCGAATTTCAGTGCACCAGTCGGTTACAATCGCAGAGGTGATGTCCCGCAGGCCCTCGGGCGAGATGCCCTCGGGCTGATCGCTGAGCTTGATCTGCTCGGCTTCTTCAAACGAACACCCCAAAAGGGACACCATTTTTTGATTGATCTGGGCACACCCAAGGGAAACATCCCGCATGAAAACAGAGGTTTTGGCTTTCAGGATGTTCAGTGAGGTCTTGCTTGCGCCAATATCGATCAACGCCACATTTTCCATATAATCCTGGTGATTGATTTCAAAAATATTCTGCAGTGCGAAAGCATCGATGTCGATGGTGCACGGGTTCAGGCCGGCCATTTGAACCAGTTGCACGTAGTCGTTGATCATTTCTTTCTTGGCGGCGACCAGCAACACGGCCATTTGGCTTGCGTTGTGTTCACTTTCTCCAAGAATCTGAAAATCGAGATTGACATCGCTGATATCAAAGGGAATGTACTGTTCGGCCTCCAGGTGAATCGTCTCTTGGAGCTTTTCCTCCGCCATCGAGGGTACAAATATTTTTTTGACGATAACGGAATACCCCCCGATGGAAATCGCGACATTCTGCTCGCTGATGTTATACAGCTTGAAAAGCTCCCGAATACTGTCCGCAACGGCTTTGGGGTCCCGCACGAGGCCTTCCTCAATGGCTCCCGGGGCAAGGTCTATCAGCCCGAACTTCTTTAGACTGGGGCCCTTTTTTGTTTCCGCCAACTCGGCTACCTTGATGGATCTCGAGCCGATGTCCAGGCCAACAAGCTGATCTTTTTTTCCGAAAAACATAGTATTCTCTTCTAATCGTTAAAAATTTTATCTTTGTCTTTGAGTTTGAACCCCAGCGCCAGGATGATCTTTCGCTTGGTTTCCATTCTACAGGCCATACCTTTTTCTATACGGCTTATGGTGATCGGCGAAACATGGGCGTTTCTGGCGAGTTCGGACTTACTCATCAGGAGGGATTCGCGGATTTCTTTTAGGGAGTTTTTGCCCACTTCGAGGTTTCCTGTTTCTTGCATTCTTTTGCGTTCCAGGGCGTGAATTGATTAAAACAGCCTCCCGTTCCGAGGCTGAAAGGAAAACGTTATACTCCTAAAAGCGCCATTGCCTGCCGCTGTCTTTACCCATCAAATCGCGACGAAATTTACCGGATTCTGTCTGGTACTAAGGTTATCGGAGATGCCTATCCCAAACTTTAACATAACCTTCCCAGCTAGTTAGCACCCGGAAAATTAACAGGAGTGACAATCGCGGGCCGCTATATGTGGCCCTGAAGACCGTTGCGCCGCACCATATGATGTGGCGCAGCCTTTTTGTGAAACCGATTAAACAGCACCCGCTGACGTCGATTTTCAGGGGATAGCGGCGCGACCGCCGCCGCGGCCTTTGCGTCACGCCAAGCCAAAACCGCTCGTGAGCGCCCAGAATCGGGTCAGGTCCCAAAATTTACTTGCGTTTGACTATCAAAAGCCTTTACATGATGGTCTCTTGAATAAAATCGAACACAGAATTGGAAGGTTATGAAATCCCCGCCCTTTGAAGAAAAAACCAAGCCGTTTAGACTAGTCAAATACTTCACTTTTTCCAGCCTGACCGCTATATTTTTGGGCACCCTGGTTTTAGCGGCTCTGAACACCCACTGGGCGCGCGCCAATCAGCGCCAAAAGAGCGAAGACTATGCCCTGGCGCTGGTGGAAAACCTCAACCATCAGGTCTTTTTGCAATTTGTTATTCCGGTGGCCCTCAAATACGGCAAAATCCAACTGCGAAACCCCGAGCAGTTCGATCGCATGGACAAGGTGGTGCGCAGCACTTTTCACAGCTTCAAAGTAGAAAGCGTTAATATCTTTGACAAAAACAACATCGTCTCCTATAGTTATGACCGGGATCTGATCGGCAAACAGGATCTGGGGGGGCCGGAATACCGCTACGCATTGGAGGGTCAACCCACTTCCCGGCTGGTGCAGCGAGGGAATTTTCTGGAAATTTTTCTTGGAATTCCCAAAGAGAGCAAAATTATCACCTTTGCCGCCCTTCGGGCCGAAAAACCGCTCTCCCGAATTTCGGGACCGGTTCTGGGGGTTGTTGAAATCGTCCAAGACCTTTCCGACGAATATCGGACCTTTTTCAGATTTCAGCTGGTCGTTATTCTTTCCTCCACGGCGGTCATGGGCTTTCTCTTCCTTTCGCTTCTTTTTGTCGTCAAGCGGGGCGAGGCTATCATTGAAAGCCGATCCCAGGAGCGCCTGCGTCTCAAGGAGGAACTGAGCCGGGCGGAGCACCTGTCATCACTGGGCAAATTGACGGCGGGTATTTCCCACGAAATTCGGAATCCTCTGGGGATAATTCGGAGTTCGGCCGAGCACCTGCAGAAAAAAATGGCGCAGCTCGATCCTGAAAACCGGATCCCGCATATCATCGTCGAAGAAGCCGGCAGATTAAACGATATCATCACCGACTTTCTCAACTATGCCAGGCCCAAGGAGCCGAAGCGGGTGGCATGCCGGGTGGAGGATATTATCGAGAAAAACCTTGCGTTTCTGGATGCGCAGCTAAAAGAGAAGGGCTATGCCGTTGAAGAACACTTGGACCGGCGCCTACCCGCTATCCTTGCAGACGCCGACATGCTCTACCAGGCTTTTCTCAACATTCTGATCAACGCAATGCAGGCAATGCCGGATGGCGGCAGGCTGCAGATTACAACCGAAATGGGCAACCAGCAGGCGCTGATCCATTTCGACGACACCGGCAAGGGCATCCCGGAGGAGGTCAAGGAAGAGATCTGGAACCCGTTTTTCACCACCAAGGAGATGGGTACGGGTCTGGGGTTGGGGATCGTCAAAAACATCATCGAATCTCACGACGGCAAAATCTGGATCGGCAATCGCCCGAAAGGTGGCACGCGGGTCACGGTAGCCATGCCACTGTTGTCTGAATGAAACCGCCCCAAAAGAGGCCGGCGCGCTTGTATCGGCTCTGCGAGCCGGCATCCGACAACCCGGCGGCATTGACCAATGCCTGCTGCCGACAATGTCAACAACCAACCAATCAAGAGCGTTTGATCTTCTGATGGAAACCATTCTGATCGTTGATGATGAAAAAAATTACCTGGCCATTCTCAGCGCCGTGCTGGGTGAAGAGGGTTTTGAAACCTTGACGGCCAGCAGCGCGGAGAAAGCGCTGACCACGCTGGAAAATTCGGACGTGGACCTGGTGCTGACGGATATGAAAATGCCCTCCATGGACGGCATCGAATTGCTGGAGCGGATCAAGGCGATCGAAGCCGACCTGCCGGTCATCATGATGACGGCCCACGGCACGGTGGAAAAAGCGGTGGAGGCCATGCAGAAGGGGGCCTACACCTACCTTCAGAAGCCGTTTGATAACGAGCGCATGGTGCTGCATGTTAAAAAAGCCGTTGCCATGTACCGGGTGATGAAGGAAAACCGCCAGCTTCGAAGCGCCTTTGAATCCCAATACCGTTTCGGCAACATCATCGGCAAAAGCAAGGTGATGCGGGATGTTTTCCAGATGGTCCACAAAGTGGCCCCGGCCACGGCAACCGTCCTGATCGAAGGCGAAAGCGGGACCGGCAAGGAGCTGGTGGCCAAATCGATCCACTACAACAGCCCGCGCAACAAAAAGCCCTTTATCGCGGTCAACTGTTCGGCCCTGACCGAAAGTCTGATGGAAAGCGAACTCTTCGGCCATGAGAAAGGGGCCTTTACGGGCGCGGTTTCAATGAAAAAGGGGCGTTTTGAACTGGCCGACACCGGCACCCTCTTCCTGGATGAAATCGGAGAACTGTCCCAGAATCTGCAGGTCAAACTGCTCCGGGTCATCCAGGAGAAGGTGTTTGAACGGGTGGGAGGCGTCAGGCCCGTTTCGGTCGATATCCGCCTGATCGCCGCAACCAATAAGGAATTGGAAAAGGAGGTCAAAGCCGGACGTTTCCGCGAGGACCTCTTTTATCGCCTCAATGTCGTCCACATCGCCCTGCCCCCGCTGCGCAAACGCCAGGAGGACCTCCGGCTGCTGGTGGATCACTTTATCCATAAGTACGCCG
The DNA here is from genome assembly GCA_046481705.1 of Desulfobacterales bacterium. GTDB lineage: Bacteria > Desulfobacterota > Desulfobacteria > Desulfobacterales > JAABRJ01 > JAABRJ01. The sequence goes on from JAWOJK010000146.1 coordinate 9,984, forward strand.
GCGAACGCAAGGCCGACGTCCCCATCAAAGGGCTGGATCCTAAAGTGGAGCGGCTTTTTTATGACTACAGTTGGCCGGGCAACGTCCGCCAGCTGGAGAACGTAATCGAACGGGCCATGATCCTGTGCCCCGCCGATGTCATCCGCGAAGCGGATCTGCCCCTCGATTTTAAGGACAACTTGACCACGACCATGTACCTGGACGGCATCCCGGCAAACGCCAACCTGAACGAAACATTGACCCTGATCGAAAAGAAAATGATCCAGCGGGCGCTGAAAATAACCCATAACGTCCAGGCCCATGCGGCGGAACTGCTGGGGATCGGAAAAAGCGGATTAAATATGAAAATCAAAAAGCTGGGTTTGGAGGTCAAGTCCAAAGATTGATGAAGCGGTAAGACAAAATGATTGACCGGCGGACCCGTATCCGGTCACATTTTGCATCGGCAGGCCGCCATCATCAGATACAGTTTACGGTGGCGGCCTGGGCTTTCACGGCGGCCTCACCTCAAATCGGAGACGAGTTCCCGCGCCACGTCGTGGTAAATCGAGTCCTTGTAATCTGAAACAAGCCGGTTGAGTGCTGCAAGCCGCTTTTCTTTTGCCCCCATGCCATCATAGACCCGCGCCAGACTGAAAAGGGCATCGTCTTTCATTAAAAAACGGTTTCCCTGAACGATCTGGTCAAAATATTGGGCTGCGGCCTCATATTCTTTTTTCGCCTCCAGGCAATACCCCAGGTTGCTCAGCATCAGACTCTGGATGGCCGGATCGTGCTCGAAGGCTTTCAGGTTCTGGCGGTAAAGGGCGATCGCGGCATCATAGTCACCCCCCTGGTAACTGATATTGGCCAACATGACAGCGGCGATCCTGCCGGCATGGGTGCCGGAATAGTCGTCGATAATCGCCTTGAAATCCTTTTCGACCGCTCGGTAGGCTTCCGCGCCGGACTGCTGGGAGGCCAGGGTTTCGTAGCGATGATGGTGTTGCGCCACCAAGGCGAAGGCCTTTTTCTCATTCTGGGCCGAAAAATACTGGAAGCCACTGACCGCGATCCCCACCGCAAACAAAACCCCCAGGGCCAACGCCAACCGTTTTTTATGCCGAGCCGCAGTTTGCAGCAACTTGGCAGAATACGTCAAAAACTCGTCTTGCTGGCTGAGCAGCTCCTTGCGGCTGATTTTTTTATTCTTGGCCATTCCGCCTCCAAATTCAAAAAAAAGATTTTGGTCCCCCGGTGGGGAGAAATTCACCACACCAGATTGTCGTAAATCCAGCCCTTGTCCCCATCGGCGTGCTGGATTTGAAGCCACTTCTCCTTTTTATCCAGAACCTTGAATGGAATCCCGCGGTCGACGATAAAGACCACATCATACTGGGTTCCGGGGCCGGAACGGATATTACAGTTATCGTTTTTGGTAATCACCGCCGGGACGTTCGTGAGCAGTGGCGCACTGATCCAACCGCTGTCGCCCTCAAAATCCTTGAATTGATACCAGGAACCCGACTTTTTGACAATCTCCAGAGGGTGGTATTTTTCTACTTTCCACAGGAGCTCGTGATTGCCGCCGGGCCCCGACCGAATGTTGGCGATCGGCACCGCCACACTGAGACGCTCGGCAAGCGCCACAGTCGCCATGAGGCTCAAGAGTAAAAAAACCGACACCACGGGGCGAACTCCGCGCATGCATTTTCCGAAAACCGTCTTGACTGTTTGGAAGTCACTCATAACCGTGGCGCCCTCCTTGATTGACAGTTCCGTAAAATGGCCAATTTCTGCGTTGCGCCGCATCTCGAAGTCGCTGCGGCGTACATAAGTACGCCTCACTCCTAAAGATTTGCGCGCCGTAACTTGGCCATTTTACGAAACTGTCTGGTTTTTGACTTCTTCTAAGGAACTGATCATTCCGAATTGGCCATAACCAGTTGATCTTGATTGGGATTTACAAGCTCCAAACCGAATTCTTTCGCTTTGCGTTTGAGATTGCGAAGCATGTGTTCTTTATAACGGTTTTGATGATAGTCCACACCCAAATCTTTATACTCGGTACGGGTTTTCAGCATCTCGTAGAAGATACGGGCTATTTTGTGTGCAGTGGCGGTAATCGCTTTCGGTGCTCCAAGCTGAGCTTTCTTGCGCCTTAAAAAG
>JAWOJK010000073.1:0-7892 GCA_046481705.1 Desulfobacterales bacterium
ACCGACATGCCGATGCTGGACCCACCCACCACCGGCTTGATCACCAGGGGGAAGCCGAGCCGTTGCGCAATCGCCTCGGGGTCCAGCCGATCACGCCGGGTAAGGGCCACATAGGGCGGCACCGGGATACCAAATTTTTCGTAGAGCTGCTTGGACACCAGCTTGTTCATGGCAATCGCGCTGCCCAGCACGCCCGAGCCCTGGTAGGGAATGCCCAGAAGATCCAGCATCCCCTGGACCGTGCCGTCCTCCCCGAAAGGGCCGTGCAGGATAACCAGCGCGATATCGATCTGGGGGGCCTCGACCACCAGCCGGGTCAGGTCGGTGCTGGGGTCATAGCGCCGGATATCGTATTTTTGCTTGTCCAGGGCCGCGAAGACCTGGTTCCCGCTTTCCAGTGACACATCCCGCTCGGAGGATACCCCGCCGGAGAGCAATGCAACGCACGTCTTTTTCATCGCCTTATGCCTCGAGCAGTTTTTTTTTGGCCCGGTTGAATTCGTCGAAGGTAATCAGGTTGTTTTCAAACATGCGGCCCAGTTCCATAAGCTCGCGCAAGCGAACGGTATCCGGGTCTTCGAGCTGATGGCTGACGTCCAGATAATCGCTGCCTAAAGCCGGGAAACCGGGTTTGCCGCCCAGCCTGAAGGACGCAAGCCCGCCCAGCAGGCTGACCTCCACCGGCCGGCCGTTGAAGACGGGTGTTTTGAGCATTTCGCGCAGGGTTTTGCCCTCGCGCTTCATGCGACGAAAAAAGAGATAGCCGGATACCAGAATCCCCGCCGTTCCAATCAGAAAAATCCACAGCATGTAGTTCACGACGCCGCGGAAAAAGAGCACCAGCAGCCCCACCGTCGCAACCAGCGCGACGTGCAGCATCAAAATGGAATAGGCCAACATAACGCTCTTGAACAAACCTATGTTGTCTTTTTTCTCAATCATGGTCTTGAATACGCATGCTTGCCATCCTTGGGGGATGGACCGTTTTCGATACGTGCCGCCAATTTGTCCATGTACTGCTGGGGCTCTTCGAACTGAATGGCGGTGTTTCGGGTGGAGTTGAGTTTCAGGATCAGGAAGTTCAGTTTTTTCAGGGTTCGGTAGCGCAGGGCGGTGTCGCTCATACCGGCCAGCAGGTCCTCGGTTCGCCGAATTTCCTGCTTCAATTCGATTTCCGGCGGCAGAAAATTGGCATTCTTGAGAATTTTGTAGGCCAAGCGGAGATCTTCGGGCACATGGCGGTCATCCTGGAACACCAGGGGTTTGCCGCGGCCTTCGAGGTTGTCGAACTCTCCCTTTTTCTGGGCGACCCGAATACGCTCTTCGACGATTTTTTCAAACCCCGCCAACATCCAAGCCTCCTGCCAGAAACGCCTGGCGGCGTCTGCGGGGCGGCTGCTCCCCGGGTTGACTCCGCTTTGCACCTCTCCCGCGGCAAGCCATGGCGCAACTTGACCCCAGACTGAAAGACCGCTTTGAGATTCCCGCACCCCCGCTGTCTGGCGCGGGAAGCAGGCGAGGGTCGCATGCGCCAATTTCGGTTCAGGTGACGTGCGCGGTCAGGGAGTATAGCAGTTCAGGCTTTTGTACACAAAGAAAAACATACGCTATAACGGCCCAGGTGTCAAAACAAAAGGCCAGGCCCAGCCCAGCGGCACGCAAGACAGAAAGGGCGGCCCCTTGGGGGAGCCGCCCTGCAAACGGTGCAAAGCGCAGTGGGCCATTAAAATCTGTCTGCGCCCTGTGTGCTAAGGGTATCGACGGGTTGCCGGGGCGACTTGAATCGGTTTTTCACCCGACCCCGGCCGAGCCGGCGCAAATGGGGTGGACAGGCTCCCGATATCGACGCTATAGTGGGCGCGCTGTCAGGGTATGCGCCGGGAGCACCCGAAGGTCGGAACCGGGCCCCTCACCCACGAAAGGAGCAGGCAAAGCGATATGGAGAAGAAGGTTGCGGTACTGCCGGGAGACGGCATCGGGCCGGAAGTGATGCGCGAAGCCCTCAGAGTGCTGGACGTGGTGCAGGAAAGGTTCGCGCTGCGGCTGGCTTATGAATTTGCCGACGTGGGCGGGGTGGCCATCGACCGGCACGGCACGGCCCTGCCATCCGGCACCCTGGATGTCTGCCAAGCGGCGGATGCCATTCTTTTCGGCTCGGTCGGCGGCCCCAAATGGGAAAGCCTTCCGCCGGCCGAACAGCCCGAAAGGGCGGCACTGCTCCCTCTTCGGAAACACTTCGAGCTCTTCTGCAATCTTCGCCCCGCCCGGGTTTTCAAATCCCTGGCCGCCGCCAGCCCCCTGAAACCCGAAATCGTGAAGGACGGCTTTGACATCATGTGCGTGCGGGAGCTGACCGGCGGGATCTACTTTGGCACCCCCAAGGGTCGCGAGGGCAGCGGGCCGGATGAAAAGGCCTTCGACACAATGGTCTACACGCGTCGCGAAATCGAGCGCATCACCCGCGCGGCATTCGAAATCGCGCGCATGCGACGCGGCCGGGTGACCTCCGTCGACAAGGCCAACGTGCTGACCAACATGGCCTTCTGGCGCGAAATCGTCACCCAGTTGGCGGCCGAATACCCCGACGTGACCCTCAATCACATCTACATCGACAACGCCACCATGCAGTTGATCCGCAACCCGCAGCAGTTCGACGTGCTGCTGTGCGGAAACATGTTCGGAGACATCATTTCCGACGAGTGTGCGATGCTCACCGGTTCCATGGGGCTGCTGCCATCGGCGAGTCTCAACGGCAGGCAGTTTGGGCTCTACGAACCCGCCGGGGGCTCGGCCCCGGACATTGCCGGCAAGGGGGTCGCCAACCCCGTGGCCCAGATTCTCTCGGCGGCCATGATGCTGCGCTACAGCTTCGGTCTGGCGGCCGCGGCCGATGCCGTCGAAAAAGCGGTGGTGGAGACCCTCGAGGCCGGGACCCTGACGGCCGATCTCACCCCCCGGGGGACACCCTGCGTGGACACCGTCGCCATGGGAGACGCCATCGTGGCGCGCCTGCGCAAAACCTGAAACGCGGCTTTGCGCGGGCCTCAAAAAAACCCTGCCACCCCCGTGAAAGGCCGCGCTGCGGGCGGCGGCGGCCGCCAGCGGAAGGTTCGCGCAAGGCGCTGGCCGGGATTTTGCGGACAGCCGGAGATCTCACAGAAACACCGGGAGACGCCCGAGCGCTGCGCTCACCCCAGACCGGGCAGCCCGCTGCGCAAATACCAGGTTTTCTCCTGGGGACGGAAAACCCATGACTGCTGGTCGATATAGGTGCGTTCGATCAGCTCGTCGGTTTTGTAGTAGTGGATGGCGACGGTCTGGTCGACATGGGAGTCATCATCCAGGAACTGGACCCTGCGGATTTCATAGGCCGTTACCTTGAAGGCCTTGAGATGCGCGATGTCTTCGGGCGGGGGGGCGTGTTCGAGAAAATTGGCGGCCGCCTCATAATCGGACCACTCCAGGGCGAGGCCGTAAGAGCGGGTGACCCTTGCGAAGCTTTGCGCCTGAACGTGGCTGTTGTAACTGGCGCAGCCGGACAGCAGAAGTGCCGCCAGGCCAAGCCCCCAGATGACCCTGGGAAGTCGACGGCAGCAGGCGCAAACGAAGGCGATATCTGATAGCGGCTTCATGATAGCGGTATATTCGCGCCGGACGGTCTTGTCAAATGCAAAAACGGGGAAGCCCGCCGTCCGCGTCACGTGCCGGCGCCGTTTAGGGGCAGCGGCCAAAACCAACCCTTTTCCCACCCCGCGGAGGCAATTATGTATCAAAAACTGTTGACGGTCAGCGTTTTTGCCCTGTTTGCAATCCTGGCGCTCGGCTGCCCGCCAAGCTACGCCAAAGTCATCCTCAAGTGCGGCACCGCGACCCAGCCCTCCCACATTTACAACCAGGCGGCTGAATATCTTGCGAAAATCGTTGCCGAACGGACCGGCGGCGAGATCGAGGTCCAGGTCTTTCCGGCCTCTCAGCTCGGTTCCGAGCGTGACATGATCGAGGGCCTGCAGCTCGGCTCGCTGGAGATGACCCTGACCTCCACCGGCCCCTTGGGCAATTTCGTCCCCCAGGTCAAGCTGTTCAATCTGCCGTTTCTCTTCCGGGACCGCGAGGCCTGCTACCGCGTTCTGGACGGCGAGATCGGCACCCGGATCGCGGCGCTTTTTCCCAGGATCGGCATCCGCTCCCTGGGGTGGTACGAGAACGGCTTTCGCAACATCACCAACTCCAAACGCGCCATCACCAGCCCCGACGATATGAAGGGGCTCAAAATCCGGGTCATGGAGGACGACGTCTTCATCCTGACCATGAAGGCCCTGGGGGCCAGCCCGCTGCCGATGGCCTTCGGAGAGCTCTTCACGGCTCTTGAGCAGAAGATCGTCGACGCCCAGGAAAACCCGCTGGCGGTCATCCACTCCTCGCGCTTGTTCGAGGTCCAGAAGCACCTGGCCATGACCGGGCACTTCTACTCGCCGGCCGTTCTGCTGATCAGCGAGATCAGCTGGCAGGCCCTGAGCCCGGAGCATCAGCAGATCCTGACCGAAGCGGCCACCGAGGCCCGCGACTATGAGCGCAACCTCTCCCAGGAGGCCGACCGGGAGTTGGAGGCCGCCCTGAACCAGGCGGGCATGGCGGTCACCCATCCGGACAAGACACCGTTTGTGGAAGCGGTCGCCGGAGTCTACCGCACCCCGTCGGTGATCCAGGCGATCGGCGGCGGCAACCCCGAGGAGGGGTGGAAGCTGATCGAAGCGGTGCGCGCCGCAACGAGATAGGGGGCCATCCGAAACACGCCGTGGAAACGGCCCGATTGTCGCAACCGCCCGGACCATGCGCGCCGGGCGCGCGCAGGTCCCCGGCCGGCGGCAGACCCCGCCGGCCCTGTACTGAAGGGGGCAGGGTGTTCTCAAAAACCGTTTTCAACCTCATGGACCGCGCCGTCAACTGGTGCCTGGCCCTGCTGATGGCGGCCATGGTGGCCGTCATCAGCGCCCAGGTGTGGTGCCGCTTTGTCCTCAACGACCCGCTGGCCTGGTCGGAGGAGGCCGGCCGCTACCTGTTCGTGTGGATCTCCTTCATGGGCGCCGCCGCCGGGGTCCGCTACCAGGTCCACCTGGGCATCGACCTGCTGCAGAGATTCTTGCCCGACCGGCCCTACCGTCTGGCGGTGGTGCTGGTCAACCTGATGGTCCAGCTCTTTCTCGTGGTAATCATTTGGGGAGGCTTTAAAATCCTGGGAATCGTCCAGTTCCAGGAATCCGCCTCGATGCACATCTCCATGCGCTACCCCTACCTGGCGGTGCCGGTGGGCGGCATTCTGATGCTGATCAACTCGCTGCGGGTGTCGGTCGGCGCCATCCGCAACCGGCCGCTGGGCCGCGAGCTGCAGGTATGACGGCCATCCTTCTGGTTGCGCTGCTGGTTTGCTTCGCTCTGGGGATGCCGATCGCCTTCTCCCTGGGCGTGGCCTCGGTGACCGCCTTGCAGTTCGGCGCCGACCTGCCGCTGGCCCTGGCGGCCCAGCGCCTCTTCACCGGCACCGATTCCTTTCCCCTGATGGCCGTCCCGTTTTTCATGCTGGCCGGGGAGTTGATGGAGTGCGGCGGCATCTCGCGGCGCCTGTTCGATTTCGCCCATGCCCTGGTGGGTTTCGTCTTCGGGGGGCTGGCGATGGTGGCGGTGGTGGCGGCCATGTTTTTCGCCGGGATCTCCGGGGCGGCGGCCGCAGACACCGCCGCCGTCGGCGCCGTCTCGATCCCGGCCATGATCCGCAAGGGCTACCCCAGGGGCTTCGCCGCCGCGGTGCAGGCCGCCGGAGGTTCCATCGGCGTGATCATCCCACCGTCGATCCCGATGATCATCTACGGGGTGGTGGGGGGGGTCTCCATCGGCAAACTCTTCATGGGCGGCTTCATTCCGGGAGCCCTGATCGGGGGCGGTCTGATGACCGCCAGCTATTTTCTCGCTCGCCGCGCCGGCTACGCGCGCGACAGGTTTCGCGGCTGGGGGCAAATCGGGCGCACCCTTTGCGGCGCCCTCCCGGCCCTGCTGATGCCCCTGATCATTTTAGGCGGCATCCTGGGCGGCATCTTCACCCCCACCGAAGCCGCCGTCGTGGCGGTGCTCTACGGGGCCGCGGTCGGCTTCCTGGTCTACCGCGAACTGAAGGTCCGGGATCTGCCGCGGATCCTGGCCAAAGCCGCCGTCTCGACTTCCACGGTGATGCTGCTGATCGCCACGGCCAACATTTTCGGCTGGATCCTGACCGCCGAGCGGGTGCCCCAAAACGTGGCCGCCCACCTCGTCACCCTGAGCGCCTCCCCGGCCGCGCTCTACGCGCTGATCCTGGGGTGCCTGCTGGTGGTGGGCACCTTCATGGAAACATCGGCCGCGCTGATCATCCTGACGCCGGTCTTTCTGCCGGTGGTGCAGCAGTTCGGGATCGACCCGGTGCACTTCGGCGTGATCATGGTGACCGCGCTGGCCATCGGCATGCTGACACCGCCGCTGGGCATCTGCCTGTTTATCGCCTGCAACATCGCCCGCATTCAGCTGCCCGAAATCATCCGGCACATCGCGCCGTTTCTGGCCATCATGATCGGCCTGCTCGTACTGATGACCTATGTACCCGGCATCATTCTTTTTATCCCCAAGGTGTTTGGGGGCTGAGATCCCAGCCGGGCGGGGTGCACCCGGTGAGGGCGGCGGGCATTCAAATGGTGCCGGGCGCGGGGCGGCCGCCGGGCTTTTTCCGCGGCACAAGCGCTGGAAACTCAGGCGCCCAAAGGAGGAGCCGTGTGCGGCAGATTCGTGGTCTTCAGCAATCTCGAGAGGCTGGTGGCGCACTTTGCCATCGACCGCGCGGAAGCGCCGGTGGCCGCCAGCTATAACGTCGCCCCGAGCCAGCCGGTGGCGGCGGTCGTCCGCCAGGGGGAGCAGAACGTTCTCGTGCGCCTCCAGTGGGGCCTGGTGCCCTTCTGGGCCCAGGACCCGAAGATCGCAAGCCGCCTGATCAACGCCCGGGCGGAAACGGCGGCCACCAAGCCCTCTTTCCGCGCGGCCTTCAGAAAGCGGCGCTGCCTGCTGCCGGCCGACGGGTTTTACGAGTGGCGGGGCGCCCCCGGGCGCAAGCAGCCGGTCTACATCAGCCTGCCCGAAGGCGGGCCGATGGCCTTTGCCGGCCTGTGGGAAGTCTGGGACGACCGGGGGCGGGCCGAAGCGCCCCTGCGATCCTGCACGATTTTAACCACCGCGGCGAGCCCCGCCCTGCGGGAGATCCACGACCGGATGCCGCTGATCTTGAAGCCCGCCGCTTACCGCGACTGGCTCGACCCGCTGCGCCAGGACCCCGATCTGGCCCAAATCCTGGCGCGCCGCACCCACCAGGCCTTCAGGTTCTGGCCGGTGTCGACGGCAGTCAACGCGGTCCGCAACAATCCTCCGGAGCTGATCGCCGCGCTTTCCTGAAGCCGTCTCCTTGGCCCGAAGGCTCACCTGTTCGGGGTTCAGACGGGCACAAAACTCGGTTGCGACCAATCGACGGGGGTAATGTAAGTGGACCACCCGCTGAGGGGGATGCCCGTGACGGCCCATTGGTGCCTCCCGATGGCGGTTCCGCTTTCGCCGCTGGAACTATGCCAGGTGACGCGCTGGACCTGGTCATTGTCCAAGGCCGCACCGGCAAGATCGACGGTTGTCTCCGGTCCAAAACTCTCGGCAAAGCTCTACGAAACGAGGGTGCTCGGATGAGAGGGGCACACCTGCCCTTTCAAATTGGCGAAGAACGATGGGCGAAATTCGGCTATAGTCACTTCTTGATAGCTCATTTTGGATCTCCTGGATTTCCGCTTCGAGCCGGTTCCGCTCCTTTTGGATTTGTCCCTGGGTCAAGG
>JAWOJK010000154.1:0-3259 GCA_046481705.1 Desulfobacterales bacterium
GCCGCCCGCAGCTGGAGGCGTTCGCGAAGCAGCATGGCCTGAAGATCGGCTCGATCGAGGACCTGATCGCCCACCGCCTGGCCACCGAACACACCGTGGACCGCCAGGTGCGGTCGATCTTCGACACCTTCAGTGAGCAATAAGGCCATGACCCCCGTCACGATCCAGGGCCGGCAAGGGGCCTCCACGATCCTCATCGGCGAAAAATTCGACCACCTGGCCGCACGCATACCGCTGGCCGAAAGCGTCCTCATCACCGACCACAATCTCTGGCGGCACTACGGCGAGCGCTTTCCGCCGTGCGAGGTGATCCGCATCGGCACCGGCGAAGCCAACAAAACCCTGAAAACCGTTGCGGCCATTTACGAGCGGCTGGTGACAATTGAGGCCCAGCGATCGACCTTTATCGTGGGCATCGGCGGGGGGATCGTCTGTGACATCGCCGGTTTTGTCGCCGCCACCTACCTGCGCGGCGTGGGCTGCGCTTTGGTGCCCACCTCTCTGCTGGCGCAGGTGGATGCCAGCGTCGGCGGCAAAAACGGGGTCAATTTCGGCGGGTATAAAAACATGGTGGGGACGTTTCGCCAGCCGGCCTTTGTGCTCTGCGACCCGGACATGCTGCGCAGTCTGCCGCAGCGCGAGCTGGCATCGGGGTTTGCCGAGATCGTCAAACACGGCGTGATCGCCGACGCCGCCCTGTTCGCCTATCTGGAAACCCACTGGCAGGCCGCCCTGGCCCTTGCGCCCGAGGTCGTCGCCCACCTGGTGGCACGCTGCGTGGCCATCAAGGCGGCGGTGGTCAACCAGGACGAGCACGAGCGGGGGGAGCGGCGCAAACTGAATTTCGGCCACACCTTCGGCCACGCCCTGGAGAAGACAACCGGCGCGCTGCACGGCGAGGCCGTTAGCGTCGGCATGCTGATCGCTGCGGCGCTGTCGGTCAACCGCGGGCTCCTGCCGCAAGCCGCCTACCAGCGTCTGCGGGCGCTGCTGACGAAGCTGCGGTTGCCGGTTCGGATCGATTTTGATCGCAAAGCGGTCCTGGAGGCCTTGGGAAAGGACAAGAAAAGGACCGGCGAGACCGTCCACTTTGTGTTATTGACGGATATCGGCCGGTCCGTGGTGACCGAAATCAGGCTGCCGGAACTGGCCGCGGCGCTGGCCCTGGTCTGACGGTCATGGCCGCCGGGCTCAGCCCAGAACCGATTCCAGTTCGATGGCGCATGCCACCTGGTTGCATTCCGGCCCGTCCAGGTTGAGGATGTGGTTTTCAAGATCGATGTCAACGATTTTACAGCCATGCTTCTCGGCAATCTGGGTGACGATGGTCAGCAGTTGGTCGTTTTTCAACTCACTCATGGGGTCCTTCGCTTTCCAGTGGCCTGCCGCGTGCGGGCGCGCGGGGACCGGTTGGGGGTTGCGCTCGGTGGCCTCCGGCGCCCCTGACCTTCAGGGCGACGGAGCGTATAAAATGTGAGGAAAGTAAGAATCCCAGCCCCCCATGGCAAGGCCCTCAGCCGCCCTGGGGTCCGGGAACTCCCCTGGATGACGAAAAATTGATGGCGGCGTAAAAAGTCCAATTTCTGCGTTGCGCTGCATCTCGAAGTCGCTGCGGCGTAACTTAAATACGCCTCACTCCTCGAGATTTGCGCGCCGTAACTTGAACTTTTTTCACCACCATCTCAAATTTTGACTTTTTACCGGTCCATCAAAATTGGTTACCGGCAGACTGCAAGCGGTTTTGCAGAAACGGCCGGATGCTGGATTCGGGGCGCGTGAGGGGAAGGCGAAGAAACCCCAGCTATGGGGGGCCTCAGAACGGCGGGCTGCGGACCAGCGCCGGGAACCAAAAAAGCGGCACCGTCTGCGGGCCGCTTTTTTTGGGGGGTTGAGTTGAAACGTTGACCTGAAACGTGTGTCCCAACCGCTGTTCACTGGTCTTGCCGCTTCCCTGAATGCCGTTGTTTCAAACGGCGGCATCACGGTTTTTTAATTTTGTTTTGGAGATGTCCGGTTTAAAAGATGCACGGGCATTCGAGAAGCGTTTTAACTGATGATCGGCCGGCCGATCGCAAACTTTAATCCGGCGTCGCCAGCGATGCGCAATGCCCTTCAAAAAACAGTCTGGGAGTGTGACTGCGCATGGTACCTCTGAGGGACAACCTTACCCGGCAGCAGGCCCGCACCTATGGCCTGGTGTGCTCGGTGCTCAACATCCGCCACACGATCAGCCGCTGCGGGGAGAGCTGGACCCTGTCGGTGGCCCGGGAGGATGCCGCCAGGGCCCGGGTGGCCCTCAGCCGTTACGAAGCGGAAAACCCGCCACCAGACCCGGCGGCAAAAAACCGGCGGCGGCTGCCGGGCGCAGTCAGCGGCCTGTGGGCGGCGGCGCTCCTCGCCGGCATGCACCTGGCGCGCGTTTCCAGCGACAGCCCCGACAGGGTCGTCAGCGCCTGCGGCGCCTCGGCCGACGCGATCCTCCAGGGTGAATGGTACCGGACGATCACGGCCCTCATGATCCACGCCGACGCGCTGCATCTGGTGGGCAACCTGGTGGGCATCGCCCTTTTTGGAACGGCAGTGGCCTCCCTCTGCGGCTGGGGACTCGGCTGGCTGATGGTGTTGGCCAGCGGCGGCCTCGGCAACGCCCTCAATGCCGTCTTCTTCCGCTCGGGGCACCTCTCGGTGGGCAGTTCGACGGCCATATTCGGCGCACTGGGGATCCTCAGCGCCATCCAGTTCACCCGCCGAATCCGCGCGCCGGGCGAGCGTTTTCGTGCGCTGCTGCCGCTGGGCGGAGGGCTGGCGCTGCTGGCGGTGTTGGGAACGGCCCAAAATTCCGATCTCCTCGCGCACCTGTTCGGTTTTGCCGCCGGCATGACACTGGGCGGCGGTTTTGCACTGCTGACGGAAGCCGCTCCCGGCAGGCGCTGCCAGTTCTACGCACTGGCGGCGGTCGCTGTTTGCCTCGGTTTTTCTTCCTGGGCATGCGGGCTGGGCGGTTTTGCCTGCGGCCGTTAATCCCGGGCGGCCGTCCATTTGACCGTGATTTACACCCGTTGGGAGAAAATGGGGTTGACACCGTCCGCTGGAAATCCTATCTAGTCAAAACCGAATCCATTAAGCCGAATCGGCGATGCATTTGCACGGTTGATTCCCTGGAACAATTAATCGCAAGTATTCAGACAAGAGGGCAGATTGAACCCATAAAAATCTGGTTTACGGGGGAGGATTTTCGAATTATTGATGGTGAAAAACG
>JAWOJK010000176.1:0-13678 GCA_046481705.1 Desulfobacterales bacterium
TCATAATCTTCTGCCCCGGTTTCTTTAATAATTTGCGAGATGGCTTTATCGTGAAAATCGCTATTTTGTCTAATGTCTAATTTAGCCAAATGAAATCTAAAACATTGAAACGTTCTTTCTATTGGAAACAGTAAATCTTCGGCAAGGCCTTTTATGCCGTTTTCAATAAGAATATCTCTTAAAAATTTTAGGTCTTCCCTGGCCGACTTCCTGGCCGAAAAAGGCAAGGAGGTGGCCGTGCTCAACCGCCGGCCGCACTTTGCAGAAGAAATGTCCAGCAACGACCGCTTCTACCTGCGCGAGCGTCTCAAGCGCGACCGGGTCCGGTTGTACAAGCAGGTCTCCATCCAGCGCTTCCTGCCGGACGGAGTGGAATTCAAAAGCGCCGGGAACACGCACTGCCTGAGCGGTTTCGACACGGTGGTCCTGTCGGAGCGCATGACGCCCATCCGGGAAGCGGCCGCGCGCTTCAAGCAGCGGGGCATCACGCTACACGTTGTCGGGGATGCCAAAAACCCCCGAACCCTCATGCATTGTATGAGCGAGGGGGAGGAAATCGGCCGCGAGATCTGAGGGCCCCATAAAAAAACAAACCGCATCTACTTAGCGCCCGCGGCGCTGGAGAGGCGAATAAGGCTGAGGAAACAGTCGGGGGATGCCAGAGCGGTTGCCGCCATCACCCCCCCAAAGGGCTCTGCCGCATGCCCCTGAACCCCAGGCACCTTCCGTGCAGCACCGCAAAAAGCCGCCGGCTGCTGGCGATCCTGCTGACGATCCCACTGCTGCTCACCGCCGCCGCCGGCGCGTCTTTCATTTCGGCGCGACCCCCGGCGGAAGTGGTCACGCTGCGCACGGTGTGGTCGGCCGACGGGGCGCACCCGGGAGGCGGCGCGGTGCTGGCGGTGGTGCTCGACATCGCCGAGGGCTACCATATCAACGCCGATGCCGCCCAGCTGGTCGTGCCGGCGGGCTTCAACCCCCTTCCCACCCGGGTTGAGGTCACCTCCGCGGCCGCGACGCTGAGCTTTGAAGCCCCCCATTTCCCGCCCGCCCATGCCCTCAAACTGGATTTCAGCGACGTGCCCCTGATGTTTTTCGACGGGCAGGTCGTGGTTTTCCTGCCGGTCACGGTCAGCCCGCGGGCCGAACCGGGCGACCACCCCCTGGAACTCCTGGTGGCCTATCAGGCCTGCGACACCCAGACGTGCCTGCTGCCGCGCACGATACCGGTGTCGGCCGTGCTGCCGCTGCGCTCGGCCGGGTCGCCGCTGACCCCCCTGGCAGCAGACCTGTTTGCGGCCTTTTACGACGCCCGCGCCCGCACACAGCCCCAAGCGGTGCGCTTCGAGCTCTTCGGCGTGGCCTTCAGCATCGACGTCTCGGCCTGGCTCGGTCGGGCCGTGCTGCTGATCACCGCCGCTTTCGGCGGGGCGCTGCTCAATTTCACCCCCTGCGTGCTGCCGCTGATTCCCATCAAGGTCATGGCGCTGGCCAATCTGGCCGGCAACCGCCGCCGCTGCCTGATCCTGGGCCTGGCGATGGGCGCCGGAGTGGTGGCCTTCTGGCTTTTGCTGGGCGCTCTGATCGCCACGGTGAGCGGTTTCAGCGCCGCCAACCAGCTGTTTCAGTACCCGGCTTTCACCATCGGCGTCGGCCTCTTCATCGCCCTCATGGCCGTGGGCATGGGCGGCTTTTTTCACCTGCGGCTGCCCGGCTTCGTCTACCGTTTCAACCCCGCCCCGGAAACCCTGCCGGGCTCTTTTGGATTGGGCATCCTGGCGGCCGTCTTGTCCACCCCCTGCACGGCGCCCTTCATGGGGGCCGCCGCGGCCTGGGCCGCCACCCAGCCCCCGCCCACGACCCTGACGACCTTCGCGGCCATCGGCGGCGGCATGGCCCTGCCCTACCTGGTGCTCGCGGCAGCCCCGGGCCTGGTGCGCAAAATGCCCCGCACGGGCCCTGCCAGCGATCTGATCAAGGAGGTCATGGCGCTTTTGATGCTGGCGGCCGCGGCCTATTTCATCGGATCGGGCCTCTCGAGCCTGCTGACGACCCCGCCGGAACCCCCCGGCCGGGGCTACTGGTGGGCGGTCATGGGCTTCTCGGCTTTAGCCGGGGCCTGGCTGCTGCTGCGCACGTTGCGCATAAGCCGCGCCGCGCGCCCGCGCGCGCTTTTCGGCACACTGGGGGTGGTGGTGGTTTTGCTGGCGGTTTTGGGCGGGTTTCGGCTGACCCGCAGCGGCGCGATCGACTGGCTGGCCTATACCCCTGAAGCGTTTTCAGCGGCCCGCCAAAACAGCCAGACCGTGGTGATGGTGTTTACCGCCGAGTGGTGTCTCAACTGCAAGGCCCTCGAGCAGGGCGTGCTGAACCGGTCGGATGTCGCCAGGCGGCTGTCTGCCGAGGATATTGCGCCGATCAGGGTCGATATTAGCGGCGCCAATCCGGCGGGCAAAGCCCGCCTGAAAGCCACCGGCAGCCTGACCATCCCGCTGCTGATCGTCTACGGCCCGGACGGCCGGGAGTTCTGGCGCAGTGATTTCTACACCGCCCAGCAACTCCTCGAGGCACTGGACGGCGCTCAAAAAGGGGGCCGAAAATAAATAACTGCCAAAAAGGATGTAAGTACGCCTCACCCCTCGAGATTTGCGCGCCTTGAAATTGGCCCTTTTTTTGAAACCGTCTGGATTTTGACTTTTTGGCGGTTCATCAAAATGCGATCAAGGTCAGCGCGCATGCCGATTTCAGCCTGGCGTGACCCGCCCCCGGAGAGCGCAACCATGTTGGGGTATACCCACGAAAGGGAGGATTTCCATGGATCTTTTGGATGCCATCACCGCCCGCAAGAGCATTCGGGCATTCCGGCCCGACCCTGTCCCGCAGCACGTCCTGCAGGCTCTCCTGCAAGCCGCCATCCGCGCGCCTTCATCGATGAACACCCAGCCGTGGGAATTTTTCGTGGTCAGCGGGAAGCCGCTGGCGCGGCTTAAAAGCCAGAACCTCGCCCGCCTGGCGGCCGGCGAAGCGCCCCGGCCCGAACATTCGGTCACCGGCTGGCCGCGGCAAAGCGTTTTCCGGGAGCGCCAGGTGGCGTTGGCCCGCCAGATCTTTGAGCTGATGGAGATCCGGCGCGGGGACAACGAAAAGCGCGCCCACTGGCTGGCCCGCGGGTTTCGCTTTTTCGACGCCCCCACCGCCATTATCGTCTGCACCGACGGGCAGCTGACCCCCGCCGGCCCCCTGATCGATATCGGCGCCGTCGTCCAGACCCTGTGCCTGGCGGCCCTGGCCTTCGACCTGGGCACCTGCATCGAGGACCAGGGCATCGCCTACCCCGAGATCGTACGGGCAGCGGCCGGCATCCCGGCTGACAAACGGATCGTGACCGCCGTCGCCGTCGGCTACCCGGACTGGGACTTTCCGGCCAACCGCCTGGCGAGCGCACGCGACCCCGTGGCGGCCGTCACCCGCTGGTGCGGCTTTGACCAAGGGTAAGCCCATTTCGCACGGGCGCCGCGGGACCCATCGCAGGTGACGGCGCCCCCCGGCCGGCGGCAACCCAAAAAGCGAACGGGCTTTGTTGCGATGCCATCAGAAGTTGAAAACCTTGGCCTCGGCCGCCATATCGATCAGATGGGGGCCGCCGTCGAGCTGCATGTTGCTGAAAAACAAGGCTTCGTCCAGACCGCGGTTTTTGGCGCAGGGGGTGCAAACCCCGACGGCCACCTCGTTTTCCACCAGATACGGCAGGTAGTCGTTGGGACAGTCGCCGGTGGTGGTCATGATGCCCAGGTCGCGATCCCGGTTGGCCCACATGACGCCGCCGTCGATAAAAAAAAGGTCGACGTGATGCCCTTTGGTGTGCGCCACCTTGGCAAACTGAAAACAGCGGGTGGCGGCCTCGTTGTCATCTTTGCTCAATACAAACAGAAAATTGGCCATCTTCTCTTTCCTCCAGCATTCGGGTTTTTGGAATATGCTCATTTAAGTAATTTTGGCGGCGATGTCAAAAGGAATCGCCTGGGGCATGCCACGGTCAAGATTTCCCCAGGGGCTTGAAACATCACCCGGGTTCTTCACGTTCAAGGTGACGGTCGATGAAAGGGCGCAACCCGACCAAAAGGCACGCAAAATGGGGCATTATTTTTGGCCAAGGCCCCGGAGCAAGCCACCCGCACCCCAAGCGGCGGCCGGCCGATGGCACCACGGGTTTTTAGAATATTGCTTGACAGCCTTTTTGAGCTGGTGATATTTAAGTCATTTTTATCAAGGCAGTTTCCTTAATCCTTGCTCTGGACTCGGTTCCAGGGCTATTATCCGTAAGGGGGTTTTATGCGAAGGTACGAAACCATTTTTATCCTGGATCCGGACCTGCCCGAAGATCAGCGCAAGTTGGTTTTGGACAGGGTCACGGATCTGATCACCGAATACAAGGGCTTTCTGGTCGAATTGGAGGAGTGGGGCAGCCGCAAGCTGGCCTACGAAATCAAGAAAAAAGTGCGCGGGTTCTACCTTCGGTTGGACTATTGCGGGGCCGGCGACCTGGTGGACGAGATGGAACGCTCCTTCCGCATCGACGACCGGGTCTTGAAGTACATGACCATTTTGCTCGAAGAAGATGCCGACCTGGAGGCCATCAAGGCCGAAATGGCCGCCAAGGCCGAGAAACAGGCGCAAACCGGATCCGAGCCGTCAGCGACTGAGGGTGCTGCAGCCCCTGCTGAAACCGAACCCCAATCGACCAGAGCCAGGCAGGAGGAGGCGTAAAAATGGCATACCCGACGCGAAAACCGAGTGGACGCAAAAAAAGAGTGTTTCATCGCCGTAAGGTCTGCCGTTTCTGTGCCGACAGCAGCCTTCCGATCGATTACAAAGACGTCAAAACCCTGAAATACTTCACCACCGAGCGCGGCAAGATCATACCGCGCCGGATTTCCGGGTGCTGCGCCAAACACCAGCGGTCGTTGACCGTGGCCATCAAGCGGGCCCGCACGATCGCCCTGATGCCGTACGTCGGGACCATCGACTGACCGCAGCAGGCGCCTGAGGGTGGCCTCAATGGAAAATCCGGCTTTGCCGCCAACGCCACAGGGAAAGTGGCTGACAGACATCGCCATCGTAGTTGCCGCGACGGTTTCGCTCTTTGCGCTGGCCCTGAACCTGCCGTTGTTCGGTTTCTTTTTTTCCCTGTTCATCCCCCTGCCGATTTTTTACGGCCGCGTCAAACTGGGCCGCCAGCCCGGTCTGTTGACGGCTGTCTTCAGCCTGTTGGCGATGGCCGCGATTATCGGCGAGGTGTCGTTCGATCTGTTTTTCTACCTCGAACTGCTCCTGCTCGGCTTTCTGCTGGGGGAGTTCAGCGAGTGGCGGCTTTCCATCGAACACACGGTGACCTTCACCACCACCGCCGTCCTGCTGGCGGGCCTGGCCGGTCTCCTGCTCTACAGCAGTTCGATCGGCAAGGGGCTTGGCGCGATGGTATCGGATTCCATCGGCAGAAACCTGGAGATGACCCTCACCCTTTACCGCAATATGGGGGTGGCCGAGGAGAACATTCAGCTCCTAGCCGGTTCCCTCGAAACCATCGGGTATGTGATGGTCAGGATCCTGCCGGGGCTGAGCGCGTCCGCCTGTCTCCTGATCACCTGGGCCTGTCTGATTCTCGCGCGCCCGCTCTTCCAGGCCAGGCAACTGCCCTACCCCGATTTCGGCCCCTTGAACCGGTGGCAGGCGCCGGAAGCACTGGTCTGGGTGGCAATCGCCTGCGGCGCCTTGCTGCTCGTACCCCAAAAAACGATCAAAGTGCTGGGGATAAACGGCCTGATCGTCCTGATGACGGTATATTTTTTTCAGGGTATGGCCATTACCACATTTTTCTTTCAGAAAAAGCGCTTCCCGTTCATCTTGCGGGTTTTTTTGTACAGCCTCATCGTCGTTCAACAGTTCCTGCTGCTCCTGGTGATCGCAATGGGTTTCTTCGACACGTGGCTCAATTTCAGAAAACTGGACGCCAGCAATAGCCAATAAATGCTGTTTACCAGCGGAGGATCTAATGAAAGTAATTCTGACTGAAACCATCGAATCTTTGGGGATCATCGGCACACCTGTCAATGTGGCCAAGGGCTATGCCCGCAACTATCTGCTGCCGCAGAAAAAAGCGGTTACGGACTCCCCCCAGAACCGCCGCATCATGGAGCAGGCCAAAGCCAAGTTCGAACTCCAGATCGCCAAGGAGCACGAGTTTGCCGTGGAAATGGCCCAGCGCCTGGAAGGGGTCGAATGCCAGATCTCGGCCAAGGTGCATGAGGACGACCGCCTGTACGGCTCGATCACCGCCCGGGACATCCTGGATGCGCTGGCCGCAAAGGGCATCGAACTGGAAAAGCGGATGCTGCTTCTCAAAGACCCCATCAAAACCACGGGAACCTTCAAGATACCGGTGCGGGTCTACCAGAAGGTCGAACCTGAAATTACCGTGACGATCGTGCCCGAATAACGTTTGCCTTCCGGCGCCCCGGCCCGCGGTAATCAACCGCCTGCGGCGGGCGCCGCAAACCCCAGATCGCTCTCACGGCAGCGGCCGGTCAGCCCCCAGGGGGCGGGACCGGCCGCTGCCGGCAGAAGAGCCGTAAAGAACTGAAGCCGTTGTCATCCCCCAAAGACCCATCTTTTTTACATGTCCCGCCGCAGAATCTGGAAGCCGAGGAGGCGCTGCTCAGCGCCATTCTGATCGACAACAGCAGCCTGCTGGACATCGTCGAGATCCTGCGGGCGGAGGACTTTTACCGCTCCGCCCATCAGAAAATTTTCACCACCATCACCGACCTGTTTTCGCGCAGCGAACCGGTGGACCTGGTGACCCTGGCCAACAGCCTCAAGGAGAAGGGCTGGCTGGAGGAGGTCGGCGGTCCCGCTTTTCTGGCAGCCCTGGTGGATGCGATCCCGCTGGCGGTCAACCCCCAGCACTACGCGCGCATCGTGCACTCCAAGGCCATTCTCAGACGTCTGATCGAAAAGGCCGGCGAAATCTCCAAGCGCTGCTTCGAGGACCGCGGCAATGTGGACGAAGTCATCGATTTTGCGGAATCGGCCATCTTCGAAGTGGCCCGCAACAAACGCAAAAAGGCCTTTACGGCCATGCGGGATATCGTCAATGTCAACATCGACACCCTCGTCGAGCGCCAGGGAAACAAGTCGCTGCTGACCGGGGTCCCCACGGGCTTCAGCAAGCTGGACAGCATGACCTCGGGCCTCCAGGGCTCCGACCTGATCATCCTCGCCGCGCGCCCCAGCATGGGTAAAACCGCATTTGCGCTCAACATCGCGCGCAACGCGGCCCTTGACGCGGAAGTTCCCGTGGCCTTCTTTTCACTGGAAATGTCCAAGGAGCAGCTCTCCATGCGGATGCTGTGCGCCGAGGCGCGGGTGGATTCCCAGCGGGTGCGCAACGGATTTTTCAATGACCGCGACTGGGAAAGCCTCACCGGGGCGGCCGAAACCCTGGCCGAGGCCCCCATCTACATCGACGATTCGGCCGATGTGACCGCCATGGAAATCCGCGCCAAAGCCCGCCGCCTGATGCTGGAAAAGGGGCTCGGGATGGTCATCGTCGACTACCTCCAGCTGATGCGCGCCAGTACGTCATCCGAACGCCGGGACCTGGAAATCTCCGAAATCTCGCGCTCCCTCAAAGCCCTTGCCAAGGAGCTCAACGTGCCGGTGATCGCGTTGTCGCAGCTCAACCGCAAACTCGAGGAGCGCGCCGACAAGCGCCCTCAGCTCTCCGATCTGCGTGAATCGGGCGCCCTCGAGCAGGATGCCGACGTGGTCGCCTTCATCTACCGCGACGAAGTCTACAACAAGGACGAGAACAACCCCAACCGCGGCAAGGCTGAAATTATTTTGGGCAAACAGCGCAACGGCCCGATCGGCACCGCGCACCTGGCGTTTCTGAACGTTTACACCCGTTTCGAAAACCTCGCCCCCGGGAACGAAGGCTGACATGAAACGCCTTCACGGCAACACCGACGGCCTCAAAGCCAGCGAAATCCGCCGGCTGGAAAATCTCTACCGCCGCCGGATACCGCCGGGGTACGTGGTCACCAACGAACTGGCGCTGGACATGGGCCGCCTGTCGCGCGAGCTTCGCCGCCAGATCGGCATCCTGGTGGATCGCAGCGGCAAAATCGCGGCGGTCATGGTCGGCGACCATCAGGGCATCCTGATTCCGGAAATCGCCGAATACCGGGCGGCGCCCGGCCGTCTGCGGGGGGTGCGCTGCATCCATACCCATCTGAAAAACGAGCCGCTGACCCACGACGACCTGACCGACCTGGCCCTGTTGCGACTGGATTTGATGGCCGCCGTCGATTTGGACCAGGCCGGCGTCCCGCGCCGGGTGTTTGTCGCCCACATCCTGCCGCAAGGCCCCCAGGAGAAACTCTGCGAGGAGCTGCCGCCCCTGGACCCCGGGCACCTGGAGATCGGCTGTGACCAGCTGATTCACGCCCTGGAGTCTGAACTGGCCCGGGCCTGGTCAGCCCGCGACACCACGCCGGGTGTGGAGCGCGCCATGCTGGTGAGCGTCACCAGTGCCACCCGCCAGGAGGCGCAGGACTCACTGGATGAACTCAAGGAGCTGGCCCGCTCCAGCGGCATCGAGGTACTCGACACGGTCCTGCAGCAGCGCACCCGGGTCGATCCGCGGTTTCTTTTGGGCCGCGGCAAACTTCAGGAACTGACCATCGCGGCGCTCCAGCAGTCTGTCACCCTGATCGTCTTCGACCAGGAGCTCAACGCCTCCCAGATCCGTTCGATCACCGACCAGGTGGCGCTCAAGGTCATCGATCGCACCCAGTTGATTCTCGACATCTTCGCCCAACGCGCCCGGACCCGCGAGGGCAAACTCCAGGTGGAACTGGCACAACTGAAGTACCTGCTGCCGCGCCTGGCCCACAAAACCACGGCCCTTTCACGCCTGACCGGGGGCATCGGCGGACGCGGCCCCGGTGAAACCAAGCTCGAAATCGATCGACGCCGGGTGCGCGAGCGCATCGGCCGCCTGGAGCGCGAGCTGGAATCCACCCGCAGGCAGCGCCACCAGCAGAAAGCCCGACGCAGTAAAAAGGGGCTGCCCGTCATCTCCATCATCGGCTACACCAATGCCGGCAAATCCACGCTGCTCAACACTCTGACCCACAGCCGGGTGCTGGCCGAAAGCCGGCTCTTCGCGACCCTCGACCCCTCCAGCCGGCGCCTGCGCTTTCCCCGCGACATCGAGGTCATCATCACCGACACGGTGGGGTTCATCCGCGACCTGCCCGAAGACCTGCGCGTGGCCTTCCGGGCGACCTTGGAGGAACTGGAAAGCGCGGACCTCCTGCTGCACGTGGTCGATATCAGCAACCCGCGCTACCAGCAGCAGGTCGACTCGGTGGAAAAGATCCTCGAAGAGCTCGACCTCGCGACGATCCCCACCATCCGGGTGCTCAACAAAAAAGACCGCCTGGACGACGATGCGCTCCAGGCCTGCCTCAACCGGCTGGGCGGGGTTGCCGTTTCGGCGCCCCGACGCGACACCCTGATGCCGCTGGTTGAACGCATTCAGGACATCGTTGAAACTCTCACCGCCCGGCGGCCCGGGCCGGTTGCAGACCCGTGAGCGCCGTCGTTGACCGTCTGTTCCCCTTTTTTGCGCGCCGCGGCCAGGCAAAATCAGTTGACATTCGTTCGGCATTCCCGCTAAAAGAATCTCTTTATGGATCTTGACCACATCAAGCGCACCGCTATCGCCGCCGCCTTCCAGGGCGGGGAGGCCCTCCGGGCCCGATTCGGGAAGTTGACCGACATTCGCAAGAAGGGCGCCATTGACCTGGTGACGGAAGCCGATACCGCCTCCGAGCGTGTGATCATCCAGACCCTGCAGCACGCTTTCCCCGATCATGCCATCATGGCCGAGGAAAGCGGCGAAACCGCCGGCGACCAGGACTTTCTGTGGATAATCGACCCGCTGGACGGCACCACCAACTTCGCCCACCAGGTCGGCCTTTTCGCCGTCTCGATCGCCTTCGCCCATCAGGGGCGGTTGGTTGCCGGGATCGTGTTCAACCCCCTCAGCGGGGAGCTGTTCAGCGCCGTCGACGGCCAGGGCGCAAGCCTCAACGGCCGCCCGATCCGGGTGTCGTCCGTCGCCGCCCTCGGCGAAAGCCTGCTGGTGACCGGGTTTCCATACAATTTCGCCGAGTCCATGCCTGTGCTGATGGGCCGTTTTGCCCGCTGCCTGAAGGCCAGCCAGGGGGTTCGCCGCCTCGGCGCTGCCGCCCTGGACCTCTGCTACGTGGCCAGCGGACGGTTTGAAGCCTTCTGGGAAGAGAACCTCAAACCGTGGGACACAGCCGCCGGGGTTGTGATCGCGCGCGAGGCCGGCGGCACCGTCACCGATTTTTCCAATCGGCCGTTCACGCCGGAAAAGCCCGAAATTCTGGCGTCCAACGGCTGGGTTCACCAGGCGATGATCGCCCAACTGGGGCAAAAAGAGGTTTCATGAAACAAGAAAAATTACTGAGAAGCCCGTCGCCGATGGCGGATCACCTGGGCTGCTTTGGGGACTTCAGCCCGCGGGATCGGGTCTGCGCCAAGTTCTGCGCGTTGAGCCTGCGCTGCGCCATTGAAAAAGAGAAGAATTCACGCATGGAGATTCTGGAAGAAATGGTCTACTCGGACGAACTGTTTATTACCGTTCAGTAGCCTCGCGCCTCCCACCCGGCGGCAGCCCCAAACGCAAAAATCCGCCGCGCCGGGACCTGCCGTCACGCCCAGCCCTCCTGACACCCCCCGCAGGCCCCAAGACCGGTGGCCTTGCTCGGCGGTTGCGGCCGTGGCGACGGCCTTACACAACGCCCCCCCGCTCTCCCCTGGTTCAGATTCTGCCCTCAGCCCCCCCCTTGACTGCCGCAGGCCACCGTTTCGCCCCAGCCTTTTTTAAAATTGGGCGGGCGGGCCCTCGAACCTGCCGGAGTTGACCTCAGCCGCGCCGATTTCAGACCCGACGACCTCTGGGCCACCACGGCGGTTATCGGCTTGCGGCGAATATGGCAAAATGGGGAAACAGTGGGTAAAAACAAGGGGGGGCAGTGACCGGCCACGCACCGGCGATCGTCCGCGGTGCGGTTAAAGCGGGCAACCCAAAGGGGAAATGGCGCGCGCGGGGTGCCGCGCGGTGACGGGGTGCCAGCGCCGGGGGGACGGTTTGCACCCGGCGCGGCGGGTCAGGTGTCGCTTCAGAATTTTCCGGACTCCAATCGCTTGCAGAAAAAATCCACCTGCTGCTGCATGGCACTGTTTTCCTTGATCCCGCGCTCGATGATGCCAATCGAGTGCAGCACCGTGGCATGATAGCGGTTGAAGCTTTTGCCGATCGCCTGGAGGGGCTGATCGGTATAGTTGCGCGCCAGGTAAAAGGCGATCTGGCGCGGTCGGACAACCGCCTGCTTGCGGGAACGGGAGGCAATTTCGGTGGGTGAGATTTTAAAATGGCTGCAGACCAGCCGTTTGATGACCTCGATGGTGATCCGCTTTTTCTGGTTGACGATGTTGCGCACCACGCTTGCAGCCAGTTCGCGGCTGGCGGGAACTCCCAGGAGCGAGGCTTTGTTGTAAACGCTGTGCAGCCCGCTTTCAAGCTGGCGCACATTGTCCTGCAGTTCGTCTGCCAGATAATCGATCACCTCATCGGGAATTCGGTACCGCTGGGTTTGGCATTTTTGCTTCAAAATCCGGACCCGGGTGCGAAAATCCGGGGATTCGATATGGGAGATCAGGCCCGAGGAAAACCGCGAGGTCAATTTATCGTCCATCTTGGGGATTTCGGCCGGCAGGTAAGAGCTGGTGAAAATCAATTTTTTACCGGCATCAAAGAGGGTGTCCAGGGTCAGGCCCAGTTCCACCTGGGTGCGTTCTTTGCCGCTGAGAAAGTGAATGTCTTCCAGCAGCAGAACGTCACATCGCTGGCGGTATTTCTCCTTAAAGGTGCTGATGCAGCCCTGGCGCAGGGAATGCACCATTTCATTGGCAAAGTCTTCGGCGGTGATATAGAATACCCGATCGCTGGGAAATTGATCTAAGATGTGGTGCCCGATGGCCTGGGAGAGGTGGCTTTTGCCCATCCCGGTTTGGGACAGCAGGTAAAGGCTGTTCTGGACGCTGGATTTGCGGCAGGCCATGGACAGGGAGGCGGTATAGGCAAAATCGTTGTTTTCGCCGACCACGAATTGGTCGAAGGTGAAATCCTTGCGCAGATAGCGCCCACTGTATGGGCAGAGGTTCAGGGTGGGCAGCGCCCGCTGCAAGTCAAGCGCCAACCCCGGCTTTTCGGGGCGCGCGTGGCCGTTTCCGTTGACCACCTCCAGTGAAAGGCTGAGGCGCTCTCCGCTGGCGCGCCTGAATTCGGTCTCGATAAGTTCCCGGTACTGGTCCCAGATACGTTTGCGGGAAAAGTTGTTGGGGCAGGACAAGACCACGGTGTCGGCTTCCCGGCGAATGAATTTGAGCGGTTCCAACCACATCCGGAAAAAATGCCCCTCAATTCTACTCCTGATGTCCGATTTGACCGTGTTCCAGATGGATTCCATGCCGTTAAGTCTCAAAAAAAAAGAAAAAGGGATCAGATCAGAAGGCCGTTTGGTTCCGGCAGACCGTAAAATTTGGAAATATTTAGCGGTTTGGGTGAATTAAACAGATATTTAAAGCTTTGGACAGATGGTGCCGAAAAGATGGTCGCTTCCTAAATCGAAACCCGGGAGACTGTCAAACCGAATGGATTCCGGTTGCCACAGCTTTGTGAGAAAGTTATTAACATTTTATAACTTAATGAATTCTAAGATAATTTAATTTCACAAAACCCCAACTCCCCTTAAATACACTTAATTTCAATTTAGATTTTTTTTTAAGGATTCTAAGCAGATCCACCACGCTCAAATGTTTTTTGACAATTGCAAATCCTAAAATTTTCTTCGTTTTTCTCGATTTTACTCTGAAAATTAAAAAACCCCTGCGCGTCGGCAACGGGGCTGAGTTCACCGGCAAGCCCGCGGTTATCCGGATTTGGTTTGTAAACCCGCCTGCTTTTGGATATTATACCCGGGCTTTAAGAGTTGGCCCGATTGCCCAACCGCTCCGTCGCGCTTTCCAGCTGGCGTCTGCCGCGCGCCGGCACACCAACGCATTGACTCCCTTCCGCTTGGACAAAAATACGCACCGCTGAAGCGGGCCCCATACGGTCGCGGCGCCATACAGCCCCAAGGGCAGCAGCAGATGACATCCGAAGAGATCATTGTGCGCGGTGCACGCCAGCAACGACGGGTAGTCCCAGTCCCTGCAGGATGCCGAGCTTGGTTCCCCACAGGGCCAGAGGCGCGTTCTTCAGGAGGATCTCGGCAAGCTCGGCGGCGCGGTCCATCAGTTGATCGTGCGGAACGATCTCGGTGACCAGGCCGACCTCGTACGCTCGCTGGGCAGACATCCGCTCGTACTTGCCCAGGAGTGCCATGCGCATGGCGACGGCGGGCGGGACGCGGCGCACCATGTTGACCATCTCGTGTGACGAGACGTAGCCAATCGACACGTGCGGGTCGAAGAACTGGGCTCGTTCGGAGGCGATCGGAATGTCCGCCTCGGTGAC
>JAWOJK010000187.1:0-27969 GCA_046481705.1 Desulfobacterales bacterium
CCCATGATAAACCAATGGAGGAACAGAGACATGACCCCGAAACAGGTTTTGGAAATGGCAAAGGAGAAGAGCGTCAAGGTGGTCGACATCCGCTTCATGGACTTCCCCGGCGTCTGGCAGCACTTCAGCGTGCCCCTGCACGAACTGGAGGAGTCTTCTTTTGAAGACGGCTTCGGCTTCGACGGCTCCAGCATCCGCGGCTGGCAGCCCATCAACGCCAGCGACATGCTGGTGGTGCCCGACCCGGCGACCGCCAAGATGGACCCTTTTTTCGACGCGCCCACACTGGTCATGATCGGCAATATCGTCGACCCCCTGACCAAGGAACCCTACTCCCGCGATCCCCGTTACATCGCCCAGAAGGCAGAGGCCTTTCTGAAAAACTCAGGCATCGGTGACACGGCCTTTATCGGCCCTGAGGCGGAGTTTTTCATCTTTGACGACGTGCGCTTCGAATCGGCCCGCAACGGTGCCTTCTACGAAATCGATTCCGAGGAAGGCATCTGGAACACCGGCCGCGACGAGATGCCCAACCTGGGCTACAAGCCCCGCCACAAGGAAGGCTATTTCCCGGTTCCGCCCATGGACAAGTTCCAGGACCTGCGCTCCGAGATGATGCTGACCCTCGAGCAGCTCGGCATCGACATCGAGTGCCAGCACCATGAAGTCGCCACTGCCGGCCAGGCCGAAATCGACATGCGCTTCAAACCGCTCTTGGAGATGGGGGATCAGCTGGTGTGGTTCAAGTACGTCCTTAAAAACGTCGCCTACCGCAGCGGTCGAACGGTGACCTTCATGCCCAAGCCGCTGTTCGAGGACAACGGCTCCGGCATGCACACCCACATCAGCATTTGGAAAGACGGCAAAACGCTTTTTGCCGGCGACAAATACGCCGGTGTCTCCCAGGAAGCGCTCTACGCCATCGGCGGCATCCTCAAACACTGCCGGGCCCTGTGCGCTTTCACCAACCCGACCACCAACTCTTACAAACGGCTGGTGCCGGGTTTCGAGGCGCCGGTCAACCTGGCCTACTCAAGCCGCAACCGCAGCGCCGCGATCCGCATCCCGATGTACTCGTCCTCGCCCAAGGCCAAGCGCGTCGAGTTCCGCACCCCGGATCCCTCCTGCAACGGCTACCTGGCTTTCTCCGCCATCCTGATGGCGGTCATCGACGGGATTGAAAACAAGATCGACCCGGGCCAGCCGCTGGACAAGAACATCTACGACCTGCCCCCGGAAGAACTGGCCGAGATTCCGTCGGCGCCGGGCTCTCTGGGCGAGGCCCTGGCGGCCCTGGCCGAAGACAACGAATTTCTACTCAAGGGGGATGTTTTCACCGAGGATGTCATCCGCAAGTGGATCGAGTACAAGACGGAAAACGAGATCAACCCCGTCAGACTCCGCCCCCATCCCCACGAATTTTTCCTGTATTATGACATTTGATGGTCTTGTGACTCAGCTGAACTCAGACGAGACTGTCGCCCTTGACCCCTAATTCCGCGGGCACGCCGGCCGGCGTGCCCGCCCCACAGCCCCGCCCCCATCCGCCGCGGCCGTCCGCCTTTCTTCGGGCAGCGCGCCGCTAAATTTTTGCGCCCCATCGTCCGATATCCCACCCAACTATGCCGGCTTTCGATTGTTTGTGCAAACCACCTGGCGGTCGCGCGCCCCGGGCCATCAGCGCGTCTGGCGGCCGTCCGGATCCGGCCCCCATCCCGGCGTCACTGCGGTGAGCGCTGGCCCCTGGCGGCACCCTGTGAGGAATATGCGCGCGCTCTGGAACCTCGTGCGGAAAAAAGAAAACCTGGCCGTCGTCTTGGCCTGCCTGCTGCTGGTGGCCTACATCGCCTTTTTGCTGGTGACCGTCATTCCGGCCGCCGCAGCCTCTGGCGCCGGCGGGCCTGGACGGATTTTTTTGATCATGGGGGTGGCCTCCCTGGGGATCCTGGGGCTGATCGGCAGCCTGTTTCGCATCAAGACCCAGAACATGGCCCTGCGGGCCTACCTGGACGAGGCCGGCAAGCGGGAAGAGATCGTCGATCAGAAAAACCGTGAACTGCGGCAGCAGATCGCCGAACGGGAGCGGGTCGAAGCGGAGCTGCGCGCGGCCAACGACCACGCCGAAGCCGTCAATCAGGAGCTGGTGGACGTCAACCAGCAGCTGGAAGATGCCATTGCGCGCGCCAACGAAATGACCATCCAGGCCGAGATGGGCAACCTGGCCAAAAGTGAGTTTCTGGCCAACATGAGCCACGAGATCCGGACCCCGCTAAACGGGGTGATCGGGTTTACCGATTTGCTCCTGGACAGCCCCCTGGAGGAAAGTCAGCAGGAGTATGCCACGACCATCAAGCGCAGCGGCGAGGCTTTGCTGTCTCTGATCAATGATATCCTGGATTTCTCCAAAATCGAGGCCGGTGAAATGGTCATGGAGGAAATCGAGTTCGATCCCGAATTGGCGGCCTACGACGTCTGTGACCTGATCCGGCCCCGGGTGGGCGCGAAGCCTGTGGAAATCCTGTGCCACATCGATCCCAATCTGCCCGCCGCCCTCAAAGGTGACCCGCTGCGCTTCCGGCAGGTGCTGACCAATCTCATGGGCAATTCCCCCAAATTTACCGAGGAGGGGGAGATTGAAATCGCCCTGGCCGTGGAAAAAGAGGAAGCCCAGCGGGTCAAGCTGCACGTCACCGTTCGTGACACGGGCATCGGCATACCCCGCAACAAACAGGACATCATCTTTTCACCCTTTCAGCAGGCCGACGGCTCGACCACCCGCAAATACGGCGGCACCGGTCTGGGGCTCTCGATCTGCAAGCAGATCGCGGTCCTGATGCAGGGTGACATTTGGGTGCAGAGCCCGGCGGACTTCAGTGCACTGACCGCTGCGGGCCGCGGCGGGCGGCAAGGCCCCGGCGGGCCCGGCAGCACCTTCCATTTCACCGCCTGGTTCGTCAAAGCCGAGGGCCAGCTGCGCCAGCGGGTCCGGTCGGCCCCGCTGCCAGGGACCTGCGTACTGGTGGTGGACGACAATCAGACCAACTTGGAGATTCTGTCCCAGACCCTTGAAGCGGTCGGGATGCGCGTGGTGGCCCTCCGGCAGGGCCGGGACGTCTTGCCGGCCCTGCAGCGCGCCTGGGCGGCCGGCAGCCCGTTTGATCTGTGTATTTCGGACATTCAGATGCCCGACATGAGCGGGCACGCAGTGGCCAGGGCGGTGCGCCAGGCGGAAGGGCCCTTTGCCCGCATGCCGCTGGTGGCCCTCTCCTCCCTGATGGAGCGGGATGCCAAGAAGTGCGAACTGGTCGGCTTCGATGGCTTTTTGAGCAAACCCATCCGGCGCCAAAAGCTTTTTCAGATGATTGGCAGGATCCTGGGGCAGCAGGCGCCGCCCGGAGCACCCCAAAAGGGGGGCGGCCGACCGGCGATCGTCACCCAGTATTCGATTCGCGAGGATATCAAGCATTCGATCCGGATCCTGCTGGCGGAGGACAACCCCGTCAACCAGCGGCTGGCCACTCTCATGCTGACCAAAGCCGGCTACCAGGTGGAAACGGTCGGCGACGGGCGCGAGGTCGTGGATCGTTACACCCAGAGCCCGGAACACTTTGACGTCATCCTGATGGACATCCAGATGCCGCAATGGGACGGTCTGGAAGCCACCCGCGTCATTCGCGAAAAGGGGTTTGAGGCGGTGCCGATCATCGCCATGACCGCCAACGCCATGCAGGGCGACCGCGACATGTGCCTGGCGGCGGGCATGGACGATTACATCACCAAACCCATCAAGCGCGAACAGGTCTTCGAAATGCTGCAAAAGTGGGCTTTCACCGGCTCCGAGCGGACGCCGCGGGAACCGGCCGAGTCCGAGAACTTCTGATTGCCGCGCGCGATTCCGCCAGGGACTCCCCCCCATCGCCGGGCAGCAGCTAAAACACGATCCCCACATAGCCCACAAAACTCTCCCCCGGGTGTTTGTCATAACTCGTGGCATAGGCGATGGTATCGGCCCGCCGCGCGCCAAGCCGCAGGCCGGCGGCGAGTGCCGCCGCGGCCGCACCGGCGCAGCAGGCATTCTGATGCGCCCGGGCCCTCTGGATCACCGCCTGGGGGTCCAGCGCCAGCATCGTGTCGATGATTTCGCGGTCGTTTTGCTCCCGCACCCAGCGCACGGCCTGCTGTCCGCTGCCCTCCGGTGAAAAGCCGTAGTTGGTCCCGTAATGGGTCAAGTCGGTGGATCCCAGGACCTTGATGCGCAGCCCCAGTTCACGGCCGATGTCGACCGCGGCGGCCCCGATCTCGATGGCCTCGGGGGACGGCGCGGCGCCGATCGGAACGATTTTGACCCCCTCGAAAAAATACCTGATAAACGGCAGCTGCAGTTCGATGGTGTTGTCCTGGGAGTAGCGCCCCGGCTTTTCGATGGTGAACGCAAACCGCCGCGCCAGGGCTGCGGCCAGCGCTTCTTCCACCGCCAGTTTGCCGAATGGCGTTTCCCAAGCCCCTGCGGTCATGATGTGGTGGGCCGCAGTGGGGTGAAGGTGCATGCCGAAAAGCACAAAAACGTCGGGCGGCGGATCTTGCCGGAGGGCATGGATGACGCGGCAGGCGATGCCCCCGGAAAAAAACCAGCCGGCATGCGGCACGATGCCGCCCACCAGCGGCCGCTCCGGCGGCGGCAAAAAGCCTTCCGTTTTCAAGAACCCGGTGATGGCGGTTTCACACGCAGCGGCGGTATCCGGATACCAGCTGCCGGCAAAGACCGATTTGCGGAGCGCCATGGGTGCACCTCCTTTCGCGAGCGGTTGAGGATGGCAGAAAAAAGGGCCGGGGAGGATTGCAGACAAGCGCGCGCTGCGGCGGCGGATCTCCCCGGGCGATCCGCACAGGGGGAGAAGTGCAAGCTCATCCTGCCACACCCCCTGCGGCTTGTCCATGGCCTTTTAAACCTGCGCGGCCCCCGTCCGCCGGCGCCGCCGCAGGGTCTCCGGCCGGCGCCAAAAGACTTAACATTCACCCGGCGATGTGCTATGTGCAGACATCTTTTTAGCTGACGGAGCCGGCGGTTTCATCCCCGCTTAGCGCATACCGCCGAGGACCCTTGCACGCGACACCGGGAGAGGCATTATGTACAGAGTCATGATCCGGGACGGCATGTCCCCGCTTGCCAAAGAAATATTAGAGGCCACAGGCCGGATTGAAGTGTTCGAAGACAACGCCAAGGCCACCAGTGATCCGGATAAGCTGGCTGAAATCATATCGGATTTCGACGGGTTGGCCATTCGCAGCGGCACCCGCGTGACCGCGGCGGTGCTGGAAAAGGCCCCCAGGCTGAAGGTCATTGGCCGGGCCGGCATCGGGGTCGACAACATCGACGTGCAGGCCGCCACCCGCAAGGGGATCGTGGTCATGAACGCCCCCGGCGGCAACACCATCACCACCGCCGAGCATACGATTTCGATGATGTTCGCCCTCGCCCGCAACATCCCCCAGGGAACCTGGTCGCTGCGGCACGGCAAGTGGGAGAAGAAAAACTTGACCGGCGTCGAGATCACCGGCAAAACCCTGGGGATCGTCGGCCTCGGGCATATCGGGCGGGTGGTGGCCGAGCGGGCCCAGGGGTTGAAAATGCGGGTGATCGCCAGCGACCCCTTTGTGAGCCCCGAAGCGGCGCGGGCGCTGGGTGTGACGCTCGTGAGCCTGGACGAACTGTTGGCCAGCGCGGATTTTATCACCCTGCATGTTCCGCGCATGAAGGAGACCGTCAACCTGATCAACGCCCACACCATCGCCAAAATGAAATCCGGGGTGCGGCTGATCAACTGCTCCCGGGGCGAGGTGGTCAATATCGACGATCTCTACGATGCGCTCGTCAGTGGCCGGGTGGCCGGGGCCGCCCTGGACGTCCTGCCCCAGGAACCGCCCGATCCCACCTGGCCGATCCTGCAGCACCCCCATGTTATTTTTACGCCGCACCTGGGGGCCAGCACCGGCGAGGCCCAGGAAAAGGTCGCCGACATGATCGCGCACCAGATCGCCGATTACCTGATCAACGACGTGATCACCAACGCGGTCAATTTCCCGTCGCTTTCCAAGGAGAGCATGGACCAGCTGCGCCCCTACCTGGATCTGACCGAGAAGATGGGATCGCTCATGGGGCAGCTGGCCAAGGGTGTGCATGACATCACCATCACCTACGAGGGCGAGATGGCCAACCTGGCCACCCGGCCGCTGACCCACGCGCTGCTCAAAGGCCTGCTGGGCGCCTTCACCGACAAACCGGTCAACTTTGTCAGTGCCCCCGAAATCGCGAAGGAAAAAGGCATTTCGGTCAAGGAGGTCACCACCCAGAAAAAGGCCAATTTTTCGGGCGTGATCCGGCTGAAACTGGAAAACGTCGAAGAGGGGCCGGACGAAATCTGGGGCACGATCTTCGCCGAGAAGCACCCGCGCATCATCCGCTTGGGCAAAATCTACCTGGACGCCATTCCCGAAGGCTCCATGATCGTCATCCAAAACTTTGATCAGCCGGGGGTCATCGGCAATCTGGGAACCACCCTCGGGCGCCACGGCATCAATATCGGCCGCTTTCAGCTGGGGCGGCTGGAAGATCGCGCCCTCTGCATGATCAACGTCGATTCGCCGGCTGACGAAGCGGTGATCGAAGAATTGCGGGCGCTTCCCAATATCATTTCGGCCCAGCAGGTGCACCTCGACTGAAACGCCGGCCGGCGCTTGCGATGTGACAAAAACAGAGGGCGAACCGCTCACACGGTTCGCCCTCTGTTTGTTTGGGTCCGGATGCGCCTGCTGGCTGCCGCCGTCGGCTACTGGATTTTGCGCTTGATCTGAGCCTTGAGCCATTCGACCCAGGGTGCCAGGCCTTCACCGGTGCGGGCCGACATTTCAAAGATCGGCATTTCGGGGTGGATCTGGCGGATATTTTCCAGCGCAGCGCCTTTGTCGTAGTCGAGATACGGCAGCAGGTCGGTTTTGTTCAGCAGGGCGGCGTCGCAGACCCGGAACATCAGCGGGTACTTGAGGGGTTTGTCCTCCCCTTCGGTCACGCTGAGCACGACGGCACGGGCGTCTTCACCAATGTCGAATTCCGCCGGGCAGACGAGGTTGCCCACGTTTTCGACGATCAGCAGGTCCGCCTGATCCAAATCCAGGTCCATGGCCGCTTTTTCGATGACATGCGCCGCCAGGTGGCAGTCGCCGCCGAACGCGTCGGTGTTGACCTGGACCACCGGCACCCCCGTGCGCGCCAGGCGGTCCGCGTCGTTGGTGGTGCAGATGTCGCCGACGATGACCGCACAGCGCACCTCCGGTGCCAGCAGGGCGAGGGTCTTCTCCAGTGTGGTGGTCTTGCCCGAACCCGGTGAGCTCATCATGTTGAGGACAAACACCTTTCTGCTTCTGAACAGCTCCCGATTGCGGGCGGCCATGGTGTCGTTGACGTCCAGGACCTTGCGAACCACTTTGATTTCCATGAATATTTCCTTCCAATCAGACCGGCTGGCGGCCGCCTGGGGGGTCAGTCTTTTTCGACTTCGATCGACACGATGTCCAGTTCACGGCCCGAGATCATTTCGACGTTCCCGCTGTCACAGGCCGGACAGCGGAAGACCGGCCCGCTGAGAGTCCATTCGTGGTCGCAGGCGCGGCAGCGGGCCACCACCGGCACCTCTTCCATGAAAAGCTCCGCCCCCTCCAGGGCGGTGTTGCGGGTGATGACCTCGAAGCAGAAACGGAGGCTTTCCGGCACCACCGCCGCCATTTTGCCGACCTTCAGGTTCACCCGCTGCACCCGGGCCTCGGCCAGCTCTGCGGGCAGCGAGGCTTTGGCGATTTCAACAATCTGGAGGGCGAGCCCCATTTCGTGCATGCTCTTCGACCGTGATCCTGATAAAAGGTGCAGCGCTGGACGAGGGGGTGCACCGTCACCCGCCGGGCTCAGAGCGGCCGACGGGAGCGGGGGGTGGCGGCCGTCAAAAAACCTTGGCGCAGAGCTCGCCGAGGGTCCCCAGGTTTTCACAGACGTGGATCCCGCTGGCCTTCATGGCGGCGATCTTGCCCTGGGCGGTGCCGCTGGCGCCGCTGATAATGGCGCCGGCATGGCCCATGCGGCGGCCCGGCGGGGCCGTCAACCCGGCGATGAAGCCCACCACCGGCTTGGTCACCTCGCGGGTGATGAAATCGGCGGCATCTTCTTCGGCCGTGCCGCCGATTTCACCCACCATGACGATTCCGGTGGTCTCGGGGTCGCTCTGGAAGGCCGCCAGGCAGTCGATAAAGTTGGTGCCGTTGACCGGGTCGCCGCCGATCCCGATGCAGGTGGTCTGGCCGATGCCCTGCTGGGTCAGCTGGTAAACGACTTCGTAGGTCAGGGTGCCGGAGCGCGACACCACCCCGATCGGGCCGCCGGGTTTGTGGATCGGGCCCGGCATGATGCCGACCTTGCACGCGCCGGGGGTGATGATCCCCGGGCAGTTGGGGCCGATCAGACGGCAGGCTTTGTTTTTGAGGTAGTTTTTGACCCGCATCATGTCCATCACGGGAATCCCCTCGGTAATGGCCACGATCAGGTCCACGCCGCTGTCGGAGGCCTCGAGGATCGCGTCGGCGGCAAAGGCCGGCGGCACGAAGATCAGGCTGCAGTTGGCCCCGGTCTGCGCAACGGCCTCCTTGGCGCGGTTAAAAACGGGGATGCCGTCCATGTCCTGGCCGCCCTTGCCGGGGGTTACCCCGGCCACCACCTGCGTGCCGTAGGCCGCGCACTGTCGGGTGTGAAACTGCCCCTCGCGCCCGGTAATTCCCTGAACCAGGACCTTGGTGTTTTTGTCCACGAAAATGCTCATCTTTTCCCCCCTCGCGAATTTTGCAGGTGGCTGAAAAACCGCGCTCAGGGCCGTCATGCGGCCTTGCCCGTATCGCGGCGCGGCGTGCCCGACGGCCCTCCCCCCCGGCACCCTTGTAGATCAACCGGTAAGAGACCGAAGTGGTGTCAGGCGTTGACGATCGCGGCCACCTTGCGGGCCGCGTCCTTGAGGTCCACCGCGGTGATCAGGTTCAAGCCGGATTCGGACAGGATCCGTCGACCCTCCGCGACGTTGGTGCCTTCCATGCGGACCACCACCGGCACGTTCAAGCCGGCTTTGTCTGCGGCCGTCACCACGCCTTGGGCCAGCACGTCGCAGCGCAGGATGCCCCCGAAGATGTTGATCAGAATGCCCTTGACGTTCTTGTCGCTGAGGAGAATCCGGAAGCCGTTTTCGACCATTTCGGCGTTGGCGCCGCCGCCCACGTCGAGAAAGTTGGCCGGCTCGGCGCCGGCCAGCTTGATGATGTCCATGGTGGCCATGGCAAGCCCCGCGCCGTTGACCATGTTGCCGACATTGCCGCCGCCGCCGAGATTGATATAGTTGAGGTCGTACTTGGAGGCTTCCAGCTCCAGCGGGTCCTCTTCATCCGTGTCGCGGTAGGCTTGGATGTCCTTGTGCCGGAAGAGGGCGTTGCTGTCCACGTCCACCTTGGCATCCAGCGCGATGACGGCATTTTCAGCCGTCAGCACCAACGGGTTGATCTCCACCAGTGAGCAGTCGCAGGTGCTGAAAACCCGGTAGAGGTTGCCCAGCAGGGTGAAAAAGGGCTTCATCGCCGCCGGCGGCAGGTTGAGGCGGAAGGCCGCCTCGCGCAGGTGGTAAGGCTGAATGCCCAGCAGCGGGTCAACGTAAACCTTGACGATTTTCTCCGGTGTCTCGGCCGCCACGGTTTCGATGTCCATGCCGCCCGCCTCGCTGGCCATGATGATGTTCTGGGCCGTGGCGCGATCGGGAAGGATGCTCAGATAGAGCTCTTTGGCGATGTTGAGGCCCTGCTCCACCAGAACCTTCTTGACCAGCCGGCCTTGCGGGCCGGTCTGGGGCGTGACGAGGGTCATGCCGATGATCTGGCCTGCCAGGGTGAGCACCTCGTCCAGGGACCGGGCCAGTTTGACCCCGCCGCCTTTGCCGCGCCCCCCGGCGTGTATCTGGGCCTTGACCACCACCGGAAACCCCCCCAGCTTTTGCGCCACGCCCCTGGCCTCCTCAGGGGTGAAGGCGACGCCGCCATCGGGAACCGGGACGCCGTTTTTGCGAAACAATTCCTTTGCCTGGTACTCATGGATTTTCATTGTTGCAACCCCCTCTGTGTATCCGACGGGATGTTAACCGCGTAAACGCCGGGTTACCCGGCGTTTACGCGGTTTTCTGGATGAGGGCAGGTTAGGCGATGATGGCCAGCACATCGTTTTTGGCAACCGAGTCGCCGCTCTTGCGCATGATGGCTTTGAGGGTGCCGGCCACCGGGGCCGGCAGGGCATTTTCCATTTTCATGGCCTCCAGGATCACCACGGTTTCCCCCTGGGCGACGGTGTCGCCGACCTGTTTGCTGTAGGAAACGATCATGCCGGGCATTGGTGCGACCAGCGGGGTACCGTCGGCGACGGCGGCGGCTGCGGGTTTCGGGGCGGCCGGTTTCGGGGCGGCCGCAGGCTTGGGTGCCAGCGGGACTGCCGGTGCGCTTGGTGCCTTCGGCGCGGCGGGCGCGGCCGGACGCAGCGGCGGCATGAACGTCCCTGTGGGTGCTGCGGTTGCCGGCGGTGCGGCGGCTGCCGGCGGCGCGGCGGGTGCGGCCGCCAGCTGCTGCATGTAGCTGATCACCGGCGAGCCGCCGACCTCGTCCACGCCGACTTCAAAGAACTCGTCCTCCACAAACACGTTGAAGGTGCGAGCGTTTTCGCTTTTGGGCGGAGCAGCCTCTTTCTTGGCCTTTTCGACCAGCTCGCCGGCCAGCGCTTTCTTGACCAGCTCGCGCTCCTTGAGGGCCTGCTCCAGGGTTTTGGGACGGACCTCGGCGGGTGCTTCCTCCTTGCCGTATTTCCACTTCAGGAAGCGTTTGCCGGTAACCGGGTAGAGGGCGTAGAGAATTTCATCGTCCAGATCCACCGCGAGCCCCTTGATCTCTTCCTGGGCCTTCTTCAGCTCGGGCTCCAGGACTTCGGCCGGACGGCAGGTGATCGGCTCCTCGCCCCGCGCGTAGCCCGTGAGGGCTTTTTTCTGGACTTCCGCGTTGATGGGCACCGCGGTTTTGCCGTAAAGTCCGTAGCAGAGGTCTTTGACCTGGCCGGTAATGCGCTTGTAGCGCTCGTTTTCATCGTCAAAGAGCACGTTGTTGACGGTCTGCACGCCGACGATCTGGCTGGTGGGGGTCACCAGCGGGATCTGGCCGAGGTCCTTGCGCACCCGTGGCAGTTCGGCATAAACCTGATCGATTTTGTCGAGGGCGTCCATTTCGCGCAGCTGGTTGACCAGGTTGGAGAGCATGCCGCCCGGTGTCTGGTGAAGCAGCACGTTGATGTCGATGATCGACATTTTGGTGTCGTCCAGCAGGTGCCGGTACTTGGGCATGACTTCCTTTTCGAAGATCTCGTTGATCTGGCCCAGCAGGCGGATATCGAAGCCGGTGTCGCGGTTGGTTCCCAGCAGGGCCATCACCAGCGGCTCGATGGCGGCATGCGAGGTGCGGTAGGCGTAGGGCGCCATCACGGCGTCGATGATGTCCACGCCGGCCTCGATCGCCTTGAGGTGGCTCAGGGCGGACATCCCCGAGGTGAAGTGGCTGTGGAGATGAATCGGCGGTTTGACCGCGGCTTTCAAGGCTTTGACGATGTTGTAGGCGTCGTAGGGGGCGATCAAGCCGGCCATGTCCTTGATGCAGATGCTGTCGGCCCCCATCGCCTCCAGCGCCTTGGCCTTGCTGAGGTAGTAGTCCAGGTTGTAGACCTCGCCGCCCAGCCGGGGTTCGGTCAGGGTGTAGCAGATGCAGCCCTGGAAGTGCTTGCCGCAGGACTTGATGACCGGCACGACGGTCTCGAAGTTGCGGTAGTCGTTGAGGGCATCGAAGGTCCGGAAGATGTCCATGCCGTTTTCGGCGGCGCGCTGGACAAAGGCTCGGGCCACGTCGTCGGCGTAGTTGCGGTAGCCCACCAGGTTCTGCCCGCGCAGCAGCATCGAGAAGGGGGTTTTTTTGATGTAGCGCTTGAGGGTGCGGATGCGCTCCCAGGGGTCTTCGTTCAGAAAGCGGTGCATGGTGTCGAAGGTGGCGCCGCCCCAGACTTCCATGGCCCAGAAGCCCACCTGGTCCATCATCTCGGCCACCGGCAGCATGTCCTCGGTTCGCCCGCGGGTGGCGAAAAGCGACTGGTGGCCGTCGCGGAGGCTCAAATCCTCGATCTTGACCGGATTTGCCGCCTTGGGGCGGTCTTTGGCATAGTTCATTTCCGTCATGACTACTTGGGTGTGATCGCTCATCTTACGCTTCTCCTCTCAAAAGATAGCTGGCGCGAGTTAAATTTGCGGTATTCGATAATATTCAGACCGGCTCGGGGCCGGCGATTTAGCGCATTTTCCATCCTTGGAACGCTTTGAGCTGCATCATCCCCCGCAGCTGCATCTGTTCCTGGCGGCCGCTGAAGCCCCACGGCTTGAAGGTTGCGGCCGGCGCCGCGGCCGGCGCCGGCGCCTTTTGGGCTTCGCCGGCCTGAAGGTGCTGCAGGCAGAGGGCTTCTGCTTCGGTTTGGATGTAGGCGATAACCGCCGAGGCGACGGCGGTCCTTTTTTTGTTGGCTTCCATGGGGTCTCCCTGCGTAAAGCGTTGGCAAAGGTGGGCGGAAAAGCGGCCCGGCTCACACTGGAATGTTGCCGTGCTTTTTCGGCGGCCGGAGCTCGCGCTTGGTGCACAGGATCTCCAGCGCCTCGATGAGGCGCGGCCGGGTTTCACTGGGTTCGATCACCGCGTCGATGTACCCCCGGCTGGCGGCGCAGTAAGGGTTGGAGAAAAGCGCCTTGTACTCTTCGATTTTTTCCTTGCGCTTGGCCACCGGGTCGGCGGCTTCCTTGATGTCGCGGCGGTGGATGATGTTGGCGGCCCCTTCGGCGCCCATCACCGCGATTTCGGCGGTGGGCCAGGCGAAGGCCATATCGGCCCCCAGGTCCTGGGAGCACATCGCCAGGTACGAGCCGCCGTAGTCCTTGCGGGTCACCAGCAGCAGCTTGGGCACGGTGGCCTCCGAATAGCACCACAGCAGCTTGGCGCCGTGCCGGATGATGCCGCCCCACTCCTGCTGGCTGCCGGGCAGGTAGCCCGGGACATCGGCGATGGTCAGCATCGGGACGTTGAAGGCGTCGCAGAAGCGGATGAAGCGCGTGGCCTTGTCCGAAGCGTTGATGTCCAGACAGCCGGCCAGGTTTTTGGGCTGATTGGCGATGATGCCGATCGTCCGGCCGTTCAGCCGCGCGAAACAGACGAGAATGTTGGGCGCGAAGAACTGGTGCGGCTCGAAAAATTCGCCGTTGTCGACGATGGCGCGGATCACGTCCGTCATGTCGTAGGCTAGATTGGGGTTGTCCGGAATGATCGTGTTGAGCTCCGCCGCGCTGCGCCGGGGGTCGTCCCCGGTATCGACCCGCGGCGGGTCCTCCATGTTGTTGGCGGGCAGATAGGACAGCAGACGCTTGATCTGATCGATGGCGTCCTGGTCGTTTTCACAGGCAAAATGCGAAACGCCGCTTTTCTCGCTGTGAGTCATGGCCCCGCCCAGGTCCTCGAAGCTGATCTCCTCACCGGTGACGGCCTTGATGACCTGGGGCCCGGTGATGAACATGAAGCTGGTGTTTTTGACCATGAAAACCCAGTCGGTCATGGCCGGCGAGTACACGGCACCGCCGGCGGTGGTGCCCATGATGGCCGAAATCTGGGGGATGACGCCCGAGGCCAGCGAATTGCGATAGAAAATCTGGCCGAAACCCGACAGGGCGTCGACCCCTTCCTGAATGCGCGCCCCGCCGGAATCGTTGATGCCCACGAAGGGCACACCGGATTTGAGGGCCAGGTCCATGACCTTGCAGATTTTCTTGGCGTGCATTTCGCCCAGGCTGCCGGCCCGTGAGGTGAAGTCCTGGGAGAAGGCAAACACCGGGCGGCCGTCCACCATTCCGTGGCCAGTGATGACGCCGTCGGATGGCACCTCGACCTTTTCCATCCCGAAGTTGACGCAGCGGTGCTGGACGAACATGTCGATTTCGCGGAAAGTGCCCGTGTCGAAAAGCAGGTCCAGCCGCTCACGGGCGCTCAGCTTGCCCGATTCCTTGTGTTTCGCGACCGCCTTCTCGCCTCCCATCTGCAGGACCTTTTGCTCGCGTTCCTTGAGATCCGTTAATTTGTCAGCAACAACACCCATCGTTTTTTTCCTTTCATCTCGCCAGATTTTCTGATTGGAAAACATCGAATTTCCGTTTGCGCCGGTTTGCCGGATCAAGGCGCTGCCTGCGGTTCGCGGAATCCGGTGGCCCGACGTTGAAATTTCACCTTCTGGTGGCTTTTTGGGGCCGGAAGCCAAAAACACTTCATTCTAGAACGCCGAATCCTTGTCAAGTAAAAAGAGGAGTTCGCTGGCGGCCCGGGTGGGCGCACAGTCGCCCCTCTGGACGGAGGCGATCACCTCGGGAAGCCGGCGCTTGACGGCCGGATGCTGGTAGAAGCGCTCTTTGAGACGCTCTTCGAGCAGGGTCCACATCCAGGCCAGGGCCTGTTGGCGGCGTTTGGCCTCCAGCTCTCCGACGGCTTCCAGTTTGCGCTGATGCGCCATCACGGTCGACCAGATGGTCTCGATGCCGACCATGTCGAGGGCGCTGCAGGTCAGCACCGGGGGGCTCCAGTTGGGAGAGGCCGGGCTGAGGTAGTGCAGGGCGTTTTCGTATTCCCTGCGGGCCCGCCGCGCCTTTTCGAGGTTGTCGCCGTCGGCTTTGTTGATGGCGATGGCGTCGGCCAGCTCCAGGATGCCCTTTTTGATGCCCTGGAGTTCGTCGCCGGCGCCGGCCAGCATCAGGACCAGAAAAAAGTCGACCATGGAGGCCACCGCCGTTTCCGACTGCCCGACCCCCACGGTTTCGACGATAATGACGTCATAGCCTGCGGCTTCGCAGACCACCATGGTCTCGCGTGTTCGGCTGGCCACGCCGCCCAAGGTTCCCCCCGCGGGCGAGGGCCGGATAAAGGCGTTTTCCTCGGCCGCCAGGCGCTCCATGCGGGTCTTGTCAGCCAGGATGCTGCCGCCGCTGCGCGCGCTGCTGGGATCGACCGCCAGCACGGCCAGGCGGTGGCCCTTGCCCACCAGGTACATGCCCAGGCTCTCGATAAAGGTGCTCTTGCCGACCCCGGGCACCCCCGTAATGCCCACCCGGACCGCCTTGCAGCGGTGGGGCAGGAGGTGTTCGACGATCTCGCGCGCCAGCTTCTGGCGGCTCGGCAGGGTGCTTTCCACCAGGGTAATGGTTTTGGCCAGGGTGCGGTTGTTGCGCTCCAGAACCCCTTTGACGTAGCCTTCGGCTTCGGCGGATAGCATCGCGGTCCGATCAGGCTTTCTTTTCGACGACATTCAGGACCTTGTTGGCGGCATCGGTGACCACCGTGCCGGGGCCGAAGACGCAGGCCGCGCCGGCCTGTTGGAGAAAGTCGTAATCGCCGGGCGGAATGACCCCGCCGACCACCACCGCGATGTCGCCGCCGCCGGCTTGCTTGAGCTCTTCGATCAGCTGCGGTACCAGGGTCTTGTGGCCGGCGGCCAGGCTGGAGACCCCCACCACGTGGACGTCGTTTTCGACCGCCATTTTGGCGGCTTCCCTGGGGGTCTGGAACATGGGGCTGATGTCGACGTCGAAGCCCAGGTCGGCGAAGGCGGTTGCGATCACCTTGATGCCGCGGTCGTGGCCGTCCTGGCCCATCTTGGTGACCAGGATGCGCGGTCGTCGGCCCCGCTGCTGCTTGAAATCCTCGGTGCGCTTGCGCAGGGCGGCAAAGATCTCGCTGTCGCCGTACTCTGCGGCGTAGACCCCCGAAATGCTCTGGGTGGTGGCGACGAAGCGCCCGAAGACCTTCTCCATGGCATCCGAGATCTCTCCCACCGTGGCCCGCGCGCGTACTGCGGTGATGCAGGCGGCCAGCAGGTTGCCGCTGGTTTCGGCCGCCTGGGTGACGGCCTCGAGCGCTTTCGCGGCTGCCGCGGCATCGCGCCGGCCGCGGATCTCCTTAAGGCGTGCGACCTGCTCCGCCCGTACGCTGGCGGGCACCTCCAGGACTTCCATGGGGGTCTCCTGGCTGATCTTGTACTTGTTGACCCCGACGATCACGTCAAGCCCCTGGTCGATGCGAGCCTGTTTGCGGGCCGCCGACTCCTCGATCCGCATTTTGGGCATGCCGGTTTCAATGGCCTTGGCCATGCCGCCCAGCTCCTCGACCTCGGCGATGATCTTGCGGGCCTCGCGGATGATCCCGTCGGTCAGCGCCTCCACGTAGTAGGAACCGCCCAA
Source organism: Desulfobacterales bacterium (assembly GCA_046481705.1). GTDB lineage: Bacteria > Desulfobacterota > Desulfobacteria > Desulfobacterales > JAABRJ01 > JAABRJ01. The sequence goes on from JAWOJK010000187.1 coordinate 16,413, forward strand.
GGGGTCGACCACGTGGCAGACCTGGGATTCCTCCTGGATGACCAGCTGGGTGTTGCGGGCGATGCGGGCGGAGAAATCGGTCGGCAGGCCGACGGCCTCGTCAAAGGAATTGGTGTGCAGCGACTGGGTGCCGCCCAGGACCGCCGACAGGGCCTCCAGGGTGGTGCGGATGATGTTGTTGTAGGGATCCTGCTGGGTGAGGCTCCAGCCCGAGGTCTGGACGTGGGTGCGCAGCATGGAGGATTTGGGGTTCTTGGGGGTGAACTGCCGCATCAGGTCGTGCCACAGGAAGCGCGCCGCGCGCAGCATGGCGATTTCCATGAAGAAGTTCATCCCGACCCCGAAGAAAAAGGACAGCCGCGGTGCGAAGGTGTCGATATCCAGGCCGGCCTTGAGCGCCGCCCGCACGTATTCGATCCCGTCGGCCAGGGTGAAGGCGGTCTGGAGGACCGAGTTGGCGCCGGCCTCCATCATGTGGTAGCCGCTGATGCTGACGGTGTTGAAGCGCGGCATGTTCTCGGAGCAGTAGGCGATGATGTCGGAGACGATCCGCATCGAAGGCTCCGGCGGGTAGATATAGGTGTTGCGGGTGAGGTACTCCTTCAAAATGTCGTTCTGGATCGTGCCGTTGAGCTGGGACTGGGCGACCCCCTGCTCCTCGGCGGCCACGATGTAGCCCGCCATGATGGGCAGCACCGCGCCGTTCATGGTCATGGAAACCGACATCTGGTCCAGCGGGATCTGGTCGAAGAGGATCTTCATATCCTCGACGGAGTCGATGGCGACCCCGGCTTTGCCGATGTCACCGACCACCCGCGGGTGGTCCGAATCATAGCCCCGGTGGGTGGCCAGGTCGAAGGCCACCGACAGGCCCTTCTGGCCGCCTGCCAAATTCCGGCGGTAAAAGGCGTTGGATTCCTTGGCGGTCGAAAAGCCGGCATACTGTCGGATGGTCCAGGGACGTCCCGTGTACATGGTTGCCATGGGGCCGCGGACATAGGGGGCAATCCCCGGCAGGGTGTTGAGGTGTTCAATTGCCTCCAAGTCTTCGGCGGTATACAGCGGCTTGACGCGGATGCCTTCGGGGGTGTCCCAGTTCAGACTCTCGAGGGGTTTGCCCTTCATCTGTTTGGATGCCAGGTCGATCCATTTTTGCAGGTCGGGGTGTTCTGCCATGTTCACTCTCCTTTTAGGTGCGGCCTTAAATTAAAAAAAGAGGCGAGCGCTCGGGGGGCGACCCGAGCGCTTTGGGGCTTTCAGACCGTCGGTCGGCGGGTGCCGGATGCGGGAAAAGTAACTGAGCGTTCGTTCGGTGGCGGGAACCTTACCTAAAAACTACTGACAAGTCAATATGTTTGCCCTTCGGGCGATGTCCGGCAGCCCCCGGCGGTCCTGCTGCCGCGCGACAATGCGCCGGCGGCTAGCGTTCACACAGCTCCACCAGGACGCCGTTGGTGGCCTTGGGGTGTAGAAAGGCGATTTTCGCTCCACCCGCGCCCTTGCGCGGCGTCTGGTCGATCAGCTGGATGCCCTTGGCCTTGAGCTCTTCGAGGGCCGCCTCGATGTTTTCCACGCGGAAGGCCACGTGCTGGATGCCCGGGCCTTTCTTTTCAATGTACTTGGCCACCGGGCCGTCGGGGGCGGTGGACATCAGCAATTCGACTTCGCTTTCGCCCACCGGAAAAAAGGCGGTGGTCACCTTCTGTTCCGCAACAGTCTCGGTGCCTTCGAAATTCAAGCCCAGCACTCCCTGCCAGAAGCGCTGGCCCTCCTCGATACTGGTGACCGCTATGCCGAGGTGGTCGATTTTCAGGATCTTCATTTTGTTTCTCCTTATGGTGTTGAGGGGTTGCCCCGGGGGGATTTGAAAAAAAGGCGCGTGGCCTGGGCGGGCGTCGCGGGATCTCAGGTCTTCGGCAACAAACAATGCCACGCCTTGCCCGCCGGCCGGCTAGGCAAAGCGCGCCATGACCCGCCTAAAGCCCGGCAGGGCGTTGACGATGGTTTCATCCGCCACGCAAAACGCGATCCGAAAATGCCCCGGGCGGCCGAAGCCGCTGCCCGGAACCGTCAGGATCAGCTCCTCCTGCAGGGCCTGGACGAATTTCACGTCGTCGGCCACCGGGGTTCGGGGAAAGGCGTAGAGGGCGCCCTTGGGCTTGACGAAGTTGTAGCCGCAGTCGGCCAGGCCGTCGCACAGCAGGTCGCGCTTGCGCTGGTAGGCGGCCACATCCACGCTGACATCCTGCAGCTTGGCCACCACCCGCTGCATCAGGGCCGGTGCGTTGACGAAGCCGAGGATCCGGTTGGCCAGGGTCATGCCCGCGATCAGGTCCGCCTTGAACTCGGCCCGCGGGTTGACCGCCACGTAGCCGATCCGCTCCCCGGCCAGCGAGAGGTCCTTGGAGTAGGAATTGGCGATCAGGCTGTTGGGGCAGCAGTCGAAGATGCCCGGCACGCTGACGCCGTCAAAAACGATGCGGCGGTAAGGCTCGTCGGAGATCAGATAAAGGGTCCGGCCCAGCTCCTGGCTGCGCGACGCCAGCAGCGCCCCCAGTGCCTTCAGGCTCTCGGCCGCATACACCTGCCCGGTGGGGTTGTTGGGCGAGTTGATCAGCACCGCGCGGGTGCGGGGGGTGATGGCGGCGGCCAGGGCGTCGAGATCCAGGGTGAAATCCGCCCGCGTCGGCGCGGTTTTCAGCACGCCGCCGTGGTTGTCGGCATAGAAGGTGTACTCTACGAAATAGGGCGCCGGGGTGATGATTTCATCCCCCGGGTCCAGCAGGGCCTTCAGGATGATGTTCAGGGCGCCGGCGGCCCCGCAGGTCATGATGACCTCCTCGGCGGTCACCGTCAGGCCCTCCTGGCGCGCAAGGGTTTCGGCCACCCGCTGCCGCACGAAGGGGTAGCCGGCGTTGGGCATGTAGACATGGTCGTGGTCGCCGGCGCTTTCGAGGATGGCGCGGGCCACCTGGCGGAACTCGGCCGGCGGGCTCAGGTTGGGGTTGCCCAGGCTGAAATCGAAAACCTTCTCGGCGCCGTGGCGTGCCTTGAGGCGTGCGCCTTCTTCAAACATCTTGCGGATCCAGGAGGACCGCGTCAGGACCTCCGCCACCTTTCTGGAAATCGTCATGAATGTCTCCCGCTGGGGTCAAACCAATTCGCATTCAAGCGGTTTTGGCGGCCGGGTCGATACGCGCTCAGTCCGCCGACTCCACTGATTTAACCTCGGGAATTTCTTTTTTCAATAATTTTTCAATGCCCTGTTTCAGGGTCATCTGGGACATGGGGCAGCCGGCGCAGGCGCCCTTGAGGCGCACCTTGACCACGCCGTCTTCAATGGCCACGAACTCCACGTCGCCGCCGTCGGCCTGGAGCATCGGGCGGATCTTATCGAGCATCTGTTTGACTTTGGCTTCCATCAGGGGTCTCCTTGTTGAGGGTGCAGTCACATTCGGCGGGGGCGTCAGGCCTGCCGCCGGTGGAAGAACGTTTTTTTGAACTCATCGAAAGCGCCCGCTTCGATGGCCGCCCGCATGGCCGCCATCAGCCCGGCGTAGTAGTGCAGATTGTGGATCGAGTTGAGGCGGTAGGCCAGCAGTTCACGGTTTAGGTAGAGGTGGCGCAGGTAGGCGCGCGAGTAGTGCCGACAGGTGTAGCAGTTGCAGTCGGGGTCGACGGGGTCGGAATCCAGGCGAAAGCGGGCGTTGGCGATGTTGAGGTTTCCGGAGGCGGTCAGCAATTGACCGTTGCGGGCATTGCGCGTGGGCAGCACGCAGTCGAACATGTCCGCGCCCAGCGCGGTCAGCGCCACCAGGTCTTCGGGGGTGCCGACCCCCATGACGTAGCGCGGCTTGTCGATGGGCAGCATCGGCAGGCTGGCCGCCGCGACCTCCAGCATCAGCGCTTTAGGCTCGCCGACGCTCAGACCGCCCAGGGCATAGCCCGGGAAGTCGATATCGACCAGCTCGGCCGCCGACTGCGCGCGCAGCGCGGGATCCATGCCGCCCTGGACAATACCGAAGAGCAGCCGGTCACACGCCGCGTGCTGGTCCCAGAACTCCTTGCAGCGCCGGGACCAACGGGTGGTCAGGGACATCGCCGAGCGGGTTTGGGCGGGCTCGGCCGGGTATTGCAGGCACTGGTCGAGGCACATGGCGATATCGGACCCCAGGCAGATCTGGATTTCCATCGCCTTCTGGGGTGTCAGCAGGTGCTGCGAGCCGTCGATGTGCGACTGGAACGCGGCGCCCTCCTCGGTGATTCGCGTGAGCCGGGCCAGGGAGAAGAGCTGAAACCCGCCGCTGTCGGTCAGGATCGGGTGCGGCCAGTTCATGAAGCCGTGAAGGCCGTTGAAGGTCTCGATGACTTCACAGCCGGGCCGCAGGTAGAGATGATAGGTGTTGCCCAGGATGATCTGGGCGCCGCAGGCGCGCAGATCATCGGGGGAGAGGGCCTTGACCGTGCCGAGGGTGCCCACCGGCATGAAGACCGGGGTGCGGATGGCGCCGTGCGCGGTTTGCAGAAGGCCGCTGCGGGCGTCGGCGTCGGTGGCGATCAGGGTGAACGGTTGCATGCGATTCTATGACGGCGCCGGTCGGCCGGCGGGTGTCAGCGGTTAGGGCCGCGGCCAAAAACAACGAGTCGGCGCAAGCGGGTGTGATTGTTTTGCGCCACGGCTTTTACTGGAGCAACATGGCGTCGCCATAGCTGAAAAAACGGTACTGCCGGGCGATGGCCTCCGCATAGGCCGCCAGCACCCGCTCCCGGCCGGCGAAAGCCGACACCAGCATCAGCAGGGTCGAGCGCGGCAGGTGAAAATTGGTGATCATGGCATCGACCTGCCGAAAACGGTAGCCGGGGTAAATGAACAGGTCGCATTGGCCGCTGCCCGGCTTGAGGCGCCCGGCGGCGTCGCTGGCGAATTCCAGGGTGCGCACACTGGTGGTCCCCACCGCCACCACGCGATGGCCCCCGTCACGGGCGCGGTTGACCGCCTCGGCCACCGGTTGCGGAATATGGTACCACTCGGAGTGGATCGGATGCTGGCGGATATCCGCCACCCGCACCGGCGAAAAGGTACCGTACCCCACGTGCAGCGTAATTGCAACGATATTGACCCCCTTGGCTGCCAGCGCGCGGACCACCTCCGGGGTGAAGTGCAGGCCGGCGGTGGGGGCCGCAATCGCCCCTTTGTGTTCGGCAAAGAGGGTCTGGTAGGCATGACTGTCGTCGCAGGGCGGCGTTTGCCCGGGCTGGCGGCGAATGTAGGGCGGCAGGGGCACCCGGCCGATTTTGGGCAGAAGGGCCTCCAGCGCCTTGCCGTCCGCGAAGTTCAGCCGGCAGGTGCCGTTGACCGCCGATTCCACCCGGGCCTCGAGACCGTCTTCAAAGGTGATGACGGTCCCCGGCCGGGGCCGTTTGGCGGACTTCACCAAACACTCGCAGACAAACGCCCCCTGGCGGCGGCTGCGGCGCAGCCCGGCGGCGTAGTCCAGGATCAGCACCTCCGCCTTGCCGCCGCTGGGCTTGCGCCCCAAGAGGCGCCCCGGAATCACCGCCGTGTTGTTGACCACCAGCAGGTCACCGGGGTTCAGCAAGCGCTCCAGCTCGCAGAAGCGGTGATGCCCGTGCCGGCCCGCCGCCTGCCGGTCGAGCACCAGCAGGCGCGACTGGTCGCGGCGGGCGGCCGGGCTCTGGGCGATAAGCGCCTCCGGCAGGTGGTAATCGTAATCGTCGATGGCAAACATCGTGGCGTCAGGTTCTTCCCAGGTAAACCAGGAAAAGGCCCAGCAGCATCAAGATCAGCCCGAAGCGCCGCAGGGCGCCGGCGGACATCTCCCTGATTTTGCCGACCCAGGTTTTCATTTGTTCGGGGAAGGCGAAATACGGCAGCCCCTCGATGACCATCACCATCCCCAGCACACACAGAAAAAACTCCATTGCGCTCTCCCTCGGGCCTCAGGGCCTCGGCACAAACCTGATGCCGCATCTTGGGTCTCTTTTGGCCCGGCGGCGGCGGCCCCGCCAGCACGGCCAGCGGATAGGCCCCGGCGGGTGCGCCTGCGGGCAGCCCTAAAGTCCATTTTATAGTCCGCCCGGGTCGGCTTTGTCAAAATCAATTGCGCGACTTGCCGGTGGGGCCTAAAAAATGGGCTTGTCAAAAAGCCTGCATTAATACTATCTCTTTTAAAGGGTTGCTGCAGCCCCGGCAGGCGGTCTTCTGAACCCAGGGCCGCGGACCTGCCGGCGGGGCCGGTTTGGACGGTCTTGGCCGCACCCCGCCCACCATCAAGGAGCATACCCGATGCGCTCTTCGGACATCCCCGTTGCAAAACGGTCGCTTTTTTCGTGGGTGCTCGCCTACAACCTGCACCTGCAGGGGCTGCTGCTGGTGGTTATCATCGTCACGGTCTTTGCCCGGGTACTGCCTCTGGAGATGCAGAAGCGGGTGGTCAACGAGGCCATCAAGCTCCGCGACGTGGACCTGCTGATGCTCTACTGCGGCATCTACCTCGTGTCGGTCCTGGCCGCCAGCGCCCTCAAGTACCTGATCAATATTCTGCAGACGATCATCGGCCAGCGGGCCCTGGCGGAGATGCGCAATGCCCTCTACCACCACCTCCTGACCCTGCCCCTTTCCTTTTTCCGCAAAACCCAGCCCGGGCTGGTGGTCGCCTCGCTGGTCAACGAGCTGGCCGCAGCCGGCGACTTCGCCGGCGAGGCGCTGGCCGTGCCCGTCACCAGCCTTTTGACCCTGCTGGTTTTCGCGGCCTACCTGACGTGGCTGAATCCGATTCTGGCGGCCGTCTCGCTCTCGATTTACCCCGTGGTGCTGCTGATTATCCCCATTCTGCAGAACAAGGCCAACCAGGCCAACAAAAAGCGGGTGGATGCCACCCGCCAGTATTCAGACATCATCGTTGAGGCCGTTTCAGGGATCCACGAGATCCAGGGCAACGGCTCCTACCGGATCGAAAACCGGCGCCACGACCAGGTGGTTGAAAACCTGCGCAGGATCCGGGTGGTCTGGAACCTGCTGCGCTTCGGGATCAAAACCGGCAACAATTTCTTCACCAATCTGAGCCCTTTCCTGGTGTTTATCCTCGGCGGCTATCTCACCATTCACGGGCGGCTGGAACTGGGGGCGCTGGTGGCCTTTCTCTCGGCCCAGGAAAAGCTTTACGACCCCTGGAAAGAGCTCATCGAGTTTTATCAATCCTATCAGGATGCCATCGTGCGCTACCGCCGCACGATGGAATACTTCGATGCCGCCCCCGAGTACCAGCTGGCGCCCCTGGACCGCGCACCCTATCACCTCCGCGGCGGCCTGGAAGTGCAGAACATGTCGTTTGCCACCGAAGGGGGCATCCCGCTGCTGCAGGGCATCAATCTTTCCCTCAAGCCGGGCGAACACTTGGCCCTGGTGGGCTTTTCCGGCAGCGGCAAGAGCACCCTGGCGCTGTGTGTCGGCCAGCTCTACCGCTACACCGGCGGACATGTGCGGATCGACGGGCGGGAGGTGGCGGAGATGACCAAAACCGATATCATCAACAACGTCGGCTTCGTCTCCCAGAGCCCATTTATCTTCGGCGGCACCATCGAGAGCAACCTGCTGTATGGCTGCGAGGCCCGCAACCAGGCGGCCGGCGCGGAAAGCACACCGCCGCTGCCGACCCTCGACCAGATCATCGAGGTGCTCCAGCAGACCGGCATTTTCGTTGATGTGCTGCGTTTTGGCCTCAATGCGCTGCTGTCGCCGCAGCACGACCGGGATCTGGTGGTCGCACTGGTGCGGGTGCGGGCCAATTTCCAGCGGGATTTTGGAGAACCCCTGGCCGACTTCGTCGAATTTTTCAATGCGGAGAACTTTCTCTACCACTCGAGCATTGCCGAGAACCTGATCTTCGGCACGGCCAACGACCCCGCATTCGAAACCCCCAACCTGCCCCACACCCCCTACTTCCTGGAATTCCTGGAACGGGCGGAGTTGACCCTCCCGCTGCTCAAGCTCGGGGTGGAACTGGCCCGGCAGATGGTGGACATCTTGGGCAACCTGCCGCCCCAGGATATTTTCTTCCGGGAGAGCCCGATCCAGCCGGAGGAGCTGGACAGCTACAAGCAGCTCGTGCAGCGGCTGGGCAAAGAGCCGCTGCACGAGCTGCCCGCTAAGGAACGGGAAAAACTCCTGATCCTGGGGCTGCGCTTCAACCCCGGTCAACACAAGACCGTGGCCCTCTCCGGTCTGCTGGAAAAGCGGGTCCTGGCGGGGCGGGCACTTTTCAAGGCGGCCGTCGAACAGGATTTTCCGGAGGCGCTTGCCTTTTACCAGGCGTCCGCTTACATTCATTCCCAGACGATTCTCAACAATATTCTCTTTGGCAAACCCAAAAACAGCGGGTCCCAGGCCGAGGAAAAAATAAACCAGAGCATTGTCCAGGTGCTGATCGAGGAAGACCTGCTGGAAAAAATTCTCGAGATCGGTATGAAGTTCGATGTCGGCAGCAAGGGCGACCGGCTTTCCGGCGGCCAGCGGCAGAAAGTGGCGATCGCCCGGGCTTTTCTCAAGAACCCGGAAATTCTGATCATGGACGAGGCCACTTCAGCCCTGGACAACAAGTCCCAGGCCCGGATCCAGCGCCTGCTGGAGGCCCGCTTCAAGGGCCGCACGACCCTGATCGCCGTGCTGCACCGCCTGGATATCGTCAAAAAATTCGACCAGATCGCCGTGATGAAGGCCGGCAAGATCGTCGAGCTGGGCCCCTACGAGGAGTTGATGAACCGGAAAGGAACCTTTTATGAGCTTGTCACCGGAAGAAGATAGGGCGGGCGCGGCCTGCGAGTTTCAGCAGAACCTGGAAATCCTGCGTCAGGTGCGGTTTTTCGCGGGGTTGCCGCCTGAAGCCCTCAAGCTGCTTGCCTATCTGTGCAAGCGCGAGACCTTCAGGCCGGGTGATCTTTTGTTCACCCAGGGGGAGGACGACGGGCAGGCCTTTTTCCTGGTTGCCGGCAATGCGCGATTGCTGCGGGAGACAAACGGCCGGCAACACGAGATGCGCGTTTTTGAGGCGGGCACTTTTTTGGGCGGGATTTCCCTGCTGGGCAACCTGCGGCGCCTGTTTTCACTGGCGGCGGTAACCGATGTGGTCTGCCTGGTGCTGACGCGCGAAAAATTCTCGCGCGTGTTGGAGCAGTTTCCCGACATGATGCCCAAGGTGCTCAAGGGGTTGGTGGAGAGCATCGGCGCCTGGGAGGAGCGCTTCATGTCGGATGCCTTCTTCAGTGCGGACAGCTGTCATCAGAAATCGGGCGTCAGTCTGATTTGAGCCTCGCGGCCGTTTGCCTGCCGCCATCCCGGATCTTCCAATGGGTGCACACACGATTCAATTCAAACTGCAAAACCGCCTCTCCGATCTCAAGATCCTGAGCCGGTACCTGCAGGAGTTCGGCGAGCGTCAGGGGCTGCCTCAGAAATGCGTTTTTGAAATCAATTTCGCCCTGGAGGAAATTCTGACCAACATCATTTCCTACGGCTACTGCGATGAGCAGCCGCACTGGATCAAGATGCGTATTTCGCTGGAAGGCGAGACCCTGACCATCCGGGTCAAGGACGACGGGCGCTATTTCAACCTGTCGGAAGTCCTGCCGCCGGAAATCAACTGCCCGCTGGAGGACCGTCGGATCGGTGGGCTGGGGATTTTTTTCGTCCGCAAATTCATGGATCGCATCGTCTATGAGCGTCGGCAGGACGTCAACATCCTGACCCTCAAAAAACAGATCCGGCGCTGACAGCCGCAGCACGTGTGAAAGGCTTTATATATGAACATAGATGAACGCCAACAGGATGACATTTCCATCTTCAGCCTCTCCGGGCGGCTGGATTCCAACACTTCCCCAGACTTTGAAAAACGGCTTTTCGATGTGATTCACCAGGGATCCCGGCGCATGGTGGTGGACTTCGGGTCGTTGGACTACATTTCCAGCGCCGGCCTGCGGGTCATCCTGAAGGCCACCAAGGATATCAAACGCGTCGAGGGCGTCTTTGTCCTGTGCGCCATGAAAGACTATGTCCGCGAAGTGTTCGAAATTGCCGGGTTCGACGCCTTTCTGCCGATCTTTACGTCCTTGGAGGACGCTCTTCAGCAGTTCTGAGCTTTCCGGGCGGGGCCTTGAGTCCGATCAGCCCCCGCTTGCCCAATTCTTTCAGGAAGCCGGTAACGGACACCTCCGCCTCCCGGGGGTGCAGCTGGAATTTGCGGGCAAAGGCCTGCGCCACCGCCGCCACCGTCCGTTTCCCGTCCAGAAGCTGCCAGGTCGCAGCTCCCAGGGTGTCCAGTTGCAGCCGACGGGTCTGAACGCCGCTGGCCGGGGCGCCCAGGCGCCGCGCCAGGGCCTCAAACCACGGGCGGACCCTCACGGGGTAGGTCAGCAGCAGCTCGCCTGAACCCAGAGGGGTTTCCTGGACTTCCGGGTTTTTTGCGGGCCGGCAGGCCAGCGATGCCTCGCGGGAAGCCCCGGCGCTGGCCGCTGCGCGGCGTTTAAATACTTTCATAGGCTTCGCAGAGGGCTTCCAGCCATGGATAGGGGGGCGCCAGGCGGCCTTCGAGGCTGACACCCATCAGGCGGTTGAGTTCTGCCATGTGCCAGATCCGGTAATGGCGGAAAGGCACCCCGGGTTGCAGGACCCCCCACCAGCGCTGCCAGCCCCGGTCCGGCGGGCCCTGCGACCATCCCAGCCCCCGGTGAGGCCCGACCAGCAGGGCTTCCGGCTGGCCGTCGCTCCCGGGCATCAGACGCCGGCCCAGGGTTGCCAGCGGCGCCCCCTGGAGCAGGACCTGGGCCGGGCCCCAGCGATGGAGGATCAGCCGCTGCCGCCGGCGCCTGAATGCCAACTCGAAATAGCCCGGTTCGAAACGCTGGGCGACCAGCTCGAACATCGCCGGGACCTCGGCGCGGATGTCGAAAAGGGCGTAGGCCACCGTTTGGGCCGCCCCATGATCCCGCAAGGCGGATAGAACCCTGGCCGCCGCAGGCCCGGCGCCGGCCCCGGGGGGGTGGAAAAACTGGATCAGGGTGGGCTTGCGGCAGACGGGGCAGCAGATCACCACCCCGGTTGCGGCCTGCCGGCCGTCGGACCACGAAATGCCTGCTCGACATGATGCGCACCGTGACCAACGTCACCGGTGACGCGGCCATCAGTTGCATCGTGGCCAAGAGCGAAAACGCCCTCGACCAGGCCGTGTTCGATGACCCCGAAGCGGGTTCGGTCGAAGCCGCCACGCAGCGCCCTCCTTCCCCCTCCACTGCCTGAACCATGCTCTATTCGCTGCTCCGTCCCGCCCTGTTCTCGCTCGACCCCGAAGACGCACACGGCTTCACCCTGTTCAGCCTCGATCTCGCCCAGCGCACCCGCCTGCTGAACCTGCTGCCGCGCGCGACCGGCACACCGGTGCAGGTGATGGGCATCGACTTCCCCAATCCGGTGGGCCTCGCGGCCGGGCTCGACAAGTGGCCGGCGCCCAGAAGCGCTCACGAGTTCGACGTACGTACCAGTTGG
>JAWOJK010000299.1:0-6312 GCA_046481705.1 Desulfobacterales bacterium
ACAGCCGCCAAAAGAGTGAAAAAGTTTAACGAAAGATGGGGGATTGCCAGGTTCTTGGGTTTTGGCAACGCCGGTTCCCGCAACTGCTGCGCCGGATTTTTTCCCCTTTCGCTGGGATCGAAAAATGAATAAGGTCAGGTTGGATTTCCCCTAGTCACGCATCGAAATTGGGGAAGTCAACCGCATAAAAAGAAACCGGCACCATGAAGATACTCATCACCGGCGCCACTTCCGGTATCGGCAGACAGTTGGCGTTGGACTACCATGCCGAGGGGCACGACGTCTGGGCGCTGGGCCGCAGCCGGGAGAGGCTTGCGGCCCTCGCGGCCGTCGGCCTCAAGACCGGTGAGGTGGATCTCATGGACCGCGAGGCAACCCTGAACTGGTTTTCGCGGCTGGGCGTGATCGACCTGGCGATCCTCTCGGCCGGCTCCTGCGAGTACATCGACCTGCCCGCCTTCGACAGTGCGCTGCTCAGCCGGGTGATGCGGGTCAACGTGGAATCCATGGCCCACAGCATCGAGGCGCTCCTGCCGCTGCTGCGCCGCAGCAAGACGCCGCATCTGGTGGGGATCGGCTCCGCGGCGGCCTATCTGCCCCTGCCGCGGGCGGAGGCCTACGGCGCCTCGAAGGCGGCCGTCGCCTATCTGCTGGACACCTTGCGCATCACCCTGTTAAAGGAAAAGATCGCGGTCAGTTTAGTGTGCCCGGGATTTGTGAGGACCCCCCTGACCGACCGCAACGATTTTGCGATGCCCTTTCTGGTCAGCAGCGACCGGGCCAGCCGGGCGATCCGCAAAGGAATCGCCCGCAGACGGCCGGAAATCCATTTTCCCCGGCGCTTCACGTATCTCTTGAAGGCCTTGTCGCTCCTGCCCGGCGCGGTCTGGCTGCGGCTGGCCCAGGGGATGATCCGATCATGAAACAGATCGCCGTCATCGGCTCCGGAATCGCCGGACTGACCAGCGCCTACCACCTCGCGCGCCGTTATGCGGTCACGGTGTTCGAGGCCAACGATTACATCGGCGGGCACACCCACACCGTCGATGTCGTCCTGGAGGGCGAAAAAAGCGCCATCGACACGGGCTTTATCGTCTTCAACGACCGCACCTACCCCAATTTCATCCGGCTGCTGGACGAACTGCGGGTGGCCTACCAGCCGACCGAAATGAGCTTTTCGGTGCGCAACGACGCCATCGACCTCGAGTATAACGGCAACACCCTCAACAGCCTGTTCGCCCAGCGCGCCAACCTGCTGCGCCCGGCGTTCTGGCGGATGATCCTGGACATTGTGCGCTTCAACCGGGAGGTCAGACGGGAGGCAGTCCACCCCACCGCCCGGACCATCGGGGAGTATCTCGAACGCCACCATTTCGGCGCGCTTTTCACCGATAACTACCTGCTGCCCATGATCGCCGCCATATGGTCCATGGGCCTTCAGGACGCCAGGGACTTTCCGCTGCAGTTTTTTGTGCGGTTTTTTGAAAACCACGGCCTGCTGAACCTCGTCGACCGTCCCCAGTGGTACACGATAGTCGGCGGGTCCCGGGCCTATATCGGCCCCTTGAGCGCGCCGTTCAGGGAATCCGTTCGGCTGAACACCCCGGTGACGCGCATCGAGCGGATCAACGGCCGCGTCAAGCTCACCAGCAGGGCAGGAACCGAGTATTTCGACGAGGTGGTGGTCGCCTGCCATGGCGACCAGGCCTTCGCCCTGCTCTCCGACCCGAGCGAACAGGAGCGGAACGTGCTCGGCGCCCTGGGCTGCACCGAAAACCGGGTCGTGCTGCATACCGACGCACGCCACCTGCCGAAACGCAAAACCGCATGGGCCAGCTGGAACTACCGCAGAACGGCCGGTGATGCCGGCCGCGCCACGCTGACCTACAACATGAACATCCTGCAGCGCCTGAAAAAGCGACCGACGTTTCTGGTGAGCCTCAACCAGGATATTGCCGCGGACAAGATCCTGGGGCGCTTCAGCTACGCCCACCCCGTTTTCAATCCGGCCGTCATCCAAGCCCAGCGGCAGTGGCCCACCATTTCCGGCATCGATCATGTCCATTACTGCGGCGCTTACTGGTTCAACGGTTTCCACGAGGACGGGGTGCGCAGCGGGCTGCGGGTCTGCCGCTCTCTGGGGGTTGCACCATGAAACCGGCACTCTATGTCGGCGCCATCACGCACCGGCGCTATATTCCCAGGAATCACCGCTTCCGTTACCCTTTTTTCATGTGGTTTCTGAATCTCGACGAGATCGACCGTCTGCCCGACATCGGCCGCTGGTTTTCAGCGCGGCGCTTCGCCCTGAGCCGATTTTACCGGCCCGACTATCTTGACCGGCCCGCGGAGCCGCTGCACGTCAGGGTCAAAAGCCGCATGCAGGCGCTTACCGGCAAACCGGTCAGCGGTCAGGTGGGCGCGCTCGTGAACCTCCGGACGCTCGGGCTCTACTTCAGCCCGGTCAATTTTTATTTTGGTTTTGACCGGCAGTCCCGCTTGACGCACTTTTTAGCGGAAGTGTCCAACATTCCCTGGAACGAGCGCCACCTTTACGGCCATTACCTGGGCGATGGCCCGCCGGCACCGACACACGCCAAGGCGTTTCACGTCTCGCCTTTCAACCCCCTCGACCAGTATTACCGCTGGCAGATCACCCCCCCCGGCAAAAGCGTGAGAATCGGGATCGCGGTCCACGACGCCCGCGGCCGGATCTTCGAGGCCAAGCTCGATCTCGCGCGCCGGCCCCTTAGCCTGACCTCCGTAAAACGGCAGTTGCTCAGGAAGCCGGTGATGACCGGCTCGATCGTCGCGGCCATCCACTGGCAAGCGCTCAGGCTCTATCGCAAAGGCGTCCCGTATGTGCCCTACCGAAAGGAGATGACATGACGCCCCTCGCCCCCACACGACAGCGCTCCCGGGCCGGCCTTTTCCACGGCCGTCTGCAGGCCTGGTCCAGAAGCATGCTGTTCAACCTGCTGGCGAACCTGCCCCATGGGCAGATCACGTTCCGCGAAAAGAACGCCGCGCGCACCCTCGGGCACCGGCCGCAGCTGCAGGCCGCGATCACGGTGCATGACCCCGCTTTCTACCCGCGGGTGCTCTTCGGCGGGTCGATCGGCGCCGGGGAGACCTACGTCGAAGGCCTTTGGGAGGCCGACTGCCTCACCACCCTGACGCGCATCATGGTGCGCAACATGGACCTGCTGGACCGGATGGAGCAGGGCCTGGCCTGGCTGCTCTGGCCCTACCAGCGCCTCCGGCACCTGCAGCGGGACAACCACCGCAAAGGGGCGAAGAAAAACATCCTGGCCCATTACGACCTGGGCAACGACCTGTACCGGGCGTTTCTGGATCCGGCAATGAACTATTCCGCGGCGATCTACCCGGACCAGGCCAGCAGCCTGGAGGAGGCCGCGCGCTTCAAGCTCGATTATATCTGCCGCAGGCTGGACCTCCGGCCGCAGGACCGGGTGATCGAAATCGGCGGCGGCTGGGGGGGCTTTGCCATCCACGCCGCCGCACGCTACGGGTGCCACGTGACCACCACCACCATTTCTGATGCCCAGTTCAGGGAGGCCCGGCGGCGGATCGAACGGGCGGGTCTCGGCCACCGGATCACCCTGCTGCAGAAGGATTACCGCGATCTCCACGGCCGGTATGACAAGCTGGTCAGCATCGAGATGATCGAGGCCGTCGGCCACCGGCACCTGCCCGAATTTTTTAGAAAGTGCGGGTCCCTGCTGCATCCCGACGGCATGCTGCTGCTCCAGGCAATCACCATCGCGGACCAGAAATACAGCCAATACGTCAGAGGGGTGGATTTCATCCAGCGCCACATCTTTCCCGGCGGATGCGTGCCGTCCAATACCCGCATGCTCTCGCTGATCACCGCCGAAAGCGACCTGGTGGTGCGCAGCATCGAAGATTTCGGGTTTGACTACGCGCGCACGCTGAAGGACTGGCGCACCCGTTTTCTCAGCGCCTTCGAGGAGTTGAAAAAACGCGGCTATGACGAGCGGTTCAAACGCCTCTGGGAGTATTATCTCGCTTACTGCGAGGGCGGGTTTCGGGAGCGCGCGCTGAGCGTGGTGCAGCTGATGGCCACCCGGCCGCACAACCGGACCGCTCTGAGGCGCATATGAACTGGCTGGTCAATCTGGCCATCTACCAGGCCGCCTGGTTTGCCTGCGTACTCGGCGGGGATGCCTGGGCCTGGATCGCACCGGTCCTGCTGGCCGTTCACCTTTACCTGTCACCTTGCCGCCGGGCCGATCTGCTGCTGGCCGGCGTGCTTTTGCTCGTCGGCCTGGCGCTGGACGGCACCCTGAAGGCGGCCGGCTTCTTCAGCTTCGATTCAACCTTCGTTCCCATTCCCCTCTGGCTGATGGGCGTCTGGCTGACGTTCGCGATTCTGCCCAACCACAGCCTGGCATGGCTCAAGTACCGATTGCGCCTGTCGGCAATTTTGGGCGCCTTTGGCGGGCCGCTGGCCTATTGGGCCGGCGTCCGGCTGGACGCGGCGTCCTTCAACTGGCCGCTGCTGCCGTCTCTGCTTCTCCTGGCGATCGTCTGGGCGGCGCTGATGCCCGGGGTGATGCGCCTCAGCAGCCGTCTGGCGCCGGGGAAAAAATAGCACCTCGGGATCGCAACCCGGGCCAGCGGATTTATGGGGTGGCGTGATTTGGGGCGTGTTCAGGGGGTATCCAGCGGCCCGTGCGCGCCCAACGGTGGGGGTGGGTCAAGCAGGCCGGTCTGCCAGCGCAGCGGGATTGCGGCCAACCCGTTGGCCGCACCCAGCAGGGCGCCCAGAACGGCGCCGCGTCCGGCGTTGTCACCCCCGAGGTTGGTGTTGACCACGAGGGCTTGCGCGATGTCGTATGGATATTTCAGGGCCAGATAGGCAATCGCGGGGATCGCGTCTTCGACATAGCAGGCCGGGCTGAGACGCTGCCCGATCACCACGTCATCCGGGTGGTCCAGCCACTTCTCCAGGGGAAACCCCAACAGCGGGTTGCTCTGGCGCCGAATCAGATCCGTCAGCACCTGGTGCAGGGGGGCACCGCCCAGTACCGGCAGCAGGACGTCCAGCAGAAACGCCCCGGCAGCATCCATTCTGGGTCCGAGATGGGTCAGGCGCAGATGTTCGAAGGCTTTGGCGCGCGCCGCAGGCGGTGTTTCGGCGTAGAAGGCCGCAACCGGGATCATGCCGATGATCCCACTGACGTGTTTTTCGGTCACGCCGCAGGCGGTGGGGGGGCTGCCGGCGGCATAGTTGGCGAAGAAGCGGCGGTGATACTCCTCCACGTAAGTGTCGGCGTGATTGCCGGCCGTGGTCATATAGCGGATGTAGGCCTGAACGTAGGCGTCGGCGTGGTAGGCGCGGTGCTGGTTGAGGCTGTCGATCAGCAGGGCGCACAGCTTGAGATTCAGGGTGTTTTCACCGGCGCGCAGCAGTTGGTGGTAGTGAATCCCGGCGCGGCCCCAGTAACGGGCGTGTTCATGCAGGATGTCCCCCTTGGGCCCCGCCGGCCGGTAGCTGGAACGCCACAGGATGCTGTCGGGGTGAGGGTTGCGGGGCGTCTCATAGTCGGTCACATGGCCGTAGTCTTGGGCCAGCGCGCGGCGGTCGTAATACCAGTGCACGGGCATGGCCAGGGCATCGCCGATGAACATGCCCATCAGCGCGCCGGCGCGTCGCTGCGACGGGTCAAGCGTGTGGGTGGCGGGATTCATGGGGGCAAGAACCTCCTTGTCGACAAAAAATTTTGAGTTTGGCTGTCTGGGGTCTGAGGTCGCCGCTGTTTTTACGTTCGCGATGCGCTCGGCGGCATGACGGCACGGGCCTGACCTACAGCGATTTTGTCACTGAGATTAAAGTCATGCCGATCCTGCAGACTTCAATGGGAAACAAACAAAGGGTTTCTGAGGGGCAAAGCCTATTATCTCTTCTTGCCTATCGAAGCTGCCCACGAACCCTTTCCTGGCATACTGGGTTCAGCAAAAACGGGTTCCTATCTTCCTTGTGGATGCAGTCAAAACGAAATTGTTTTTGTAAAAAAGCGAGCGGTAGAGGCATCCAAAAACCTAAAAAAGTGTCATTCAAAACCTGGAGGGGTGAAAAATCATGAAAACAGTCCAAGTCAAAGATTTGATGGTTGCACTCGCGGACTATGCGACCGTATCCCAGGACGCCACCTTGCATGATGCGGTACTGGCCCTGGAGGAGGCTCAGAAACGATACGAAAGTGCGTTCAGCCCTTACCTTCACCGGGCGATCCTGGTCTACGACGAGAACAAGAAAATTGTCGG